>DULU01000029.1 GCA_012840225.1 Bacillota bacterium | reverse complement strand
TTTGTGCGCAATTATACCGGCATCAAAGACAACTAACTTCTGAGCTGTCCTAATGTCAAGACCGACATACCACACCGGCTCCTGCGCCCGCTTGCAGCACGACTCCAATGTAGGTGTCCCTATCCTCGTTCTGGAACACGATGTGTCGCTTGGCCATCTCGTTCTTCTCAATGCCCCACCGTTTGCGCATAACGTGCGAAGGCGTGTCCGAAATGATGAATGACTCCAGGACGACGGCAGGGTCTCCAAGTCGCTTTTCGATCTCCTTGATCGTCTCGCGGAAGCTGATCTTGGGGTCTTGCAAGCTCACGTTCCAGATACCTTTAGGATCGACGAAAGCGACTCGCTGACGCTGGCCCTCGAGCTGCCAGACAATAAAGTCCGGGTGGAAGTTACCTGCCTCGAAGAACCCGATGCCTCGGCCTTTGCTGAGGTTGCGCAACAGGTATAGTTCTCGGTTGGCGAAGTAGCTAGGGTGGGCCTCGCAGAACGCCTTCAAGTCTTCCAAGAACCTGCGTTCCCCATCGTTGAGAGGCGCGGGTGAAATTTCAACTGTATCACCATCAAAGCAGAGCAGGGGCTGGTATAGATGCCGACCGAATGAGATCGCCTTGATACCGCGAAACTCCCAGTCCTTCAGATCGCCTTTCTCGATCGCCGCTTTCAGCTCCTCCAGCTTCTGGACGATCTCCTGCTGCGACTCATTGATCCGAATCCGGTAGCCGTACTTGGGTCCGTCCTCGCGCACGAAGATCGGGAAGTTTGGATCGTCCGCCGCAATTTCGCGGTACTCCAAATGCGGCAGCTCCCACTCGCGCTTGCGGAACGTGTAGTAACGTTCCACGTACTTGCGCAACAGCGACTGTGCCACTTCCTGCCAAACGTGTACCTTCTCGAACGAGTCGAAGGCCAGCTCCGACTCCGGAATCAACAACCGGTACCAGGTGGTGTCAGTGAGAAGATCGACGATGCCCGAACGGGTTAGGTTGAGGTTATACCAGCCGCGTTCCGCTTTGAAACGCTGCAGATCGAAGTAGATCCGGTCGAGGTCAAGGAATGCAACGTGACGTGGTGTCAGCCAAGCCTGATTCGGCGCACCCTCATCGTCTCCACCCGAGACACCCACCGACTTCATCGCTTGGATCTTCGGATACCAGTTAAGCACCACTTGGTTCTTTTGCAGGTACTCTGTGGCTGGTTCGCGGCTCGGATCAGGTGGCTGGACCGTCGGGATCGGACCGAGCTTCCGGAAGGCTTCACCAAACTCAGTGCTGACACCGTTGATCTTCTTTTTGAGGCGAATTGTTTTGAGCGGCTGCGTGCCGAGGTTTTTGATAACTGGCAGGATGAACTCTATGTGCTCGTCGTTGGTGCGCAGACCTTCCTCTTCGAGGAAGTCGCGGAACTGCGCCATGTAGTCCGCGCGGATGCCGAAGATATGTAGCGTTTCAAGTATGTCGATGTGCTTCGGACGAACTAGCCCCTCGGGCAGGCTGGCGCGTGCACTGCGCTTTAGGCTCATCCCGACACCCTTGAGCCGCACGCCGCGTCCAAAAAGTTGGATGATCTGCGCTCCTTCACCTCGCCCAACGTTCATCAGTCCCATCGTGCTCACCCGCCAGCTACTCCAACCCTCGGTGAATTTCTTTGATCCTATAAGCACGTTGACCGTGGAATGGGGCTGGCCCAACTCCAAGAAGAGCGAACCGGCAAACTCGCGTTCCGCAGTATTAAGACCCTTTTCCTCGCAGAGTTTCATCAGCTTTGCGTCGTCGCCTACGTTGATGACGCCAAAAGGATCGTTGTCGCCCACGCGCAGAGCTATCTCCCCTGCGGTGCCCTTCAGATTCTCTACGTGGAGTGAGCCGCCGGCCGGAACGTTGAACAACATCGCCAAGGTCTCGTCGAAGATCTGCGTCGGTGTCAGGCCGCAGGTGTTGAGATACGCAAACCGGCCTGCAAACAGGTTCTTTCCTTGCGCCGTCACCAACCCGTCATGCAGCACCTTTCGGATGCGTTCAATGCTGTCTGCTCGTTTGGCCACGTAATCGCTCAGAAATCGCAAAATCTCGATGATGTCCGAGGCGTCTCTCGTGGCGAGCGTCGCTGTGACGCTGCCCCCAACGAAGATCCATAGCGGTTTCTCAAGGTTGAACGGGCGGAAAGCCGCCTCGTGCTCACGAAAGAGCCGCTGCTGCTGGAAGAAGGCGAGCAGACATGCGGTGAGGTAGCTCTTCATCCATTCTGCGTTGCTGTCGTCCTCCAGGTTGAGAATGTGGTAGTCCTTCCCAAAGCCGTCGCTGTAGAACCAGCGGTACGAATAATCGAAAAGGATGCTGCGTGCGTAAAGATCGGTAAGTTCCCGGCTTCCCTTCACCGCTTGTCCAAAGGTGGCTGAGTACTCAAAGGAAAAGCCCTTCTCGCACAGAGCGTTGCGGAACTTCATCCAGGCGCCCTCGCCGCCCGCCGAGGCGCCGCGGTGCCCCTCATCCACGAGGACCAAATTGTTTCCTTCGAAGGCGTCCACGGCTACGGTCTTCTCGCCCATCTCCTCCTTGAGCTTGGTAACCTCCAGGATCTCGACCGCCTGCCCGGCGAAGAGACCGCGTCCATCCTTGTTGAAGATCTCCGCCTCGATCCCGGCTTTCTCGAACTCGCGCAGGTGCTGCTGAGAGAGACCCTCGTTCGGCGTGAGCAGGATGATCCTGTTTAGTTCGCGCGTGCGCCCTAGCTTCTCGAGGAAGCGCCTGTACTGGAGAATGTGTGCATGCATCAGCAGCGTCTTGCCGCTGCCGGTCGCCATCCAGAAAGCGACCTTATTGAGCTGGAGGCGGGGATCCTCGGACTCGTCCAGCAAGGTGATCCGCTCCGTCTCCAGAAGGCTCTCGTTCAGCGTCGCAATGCGCGCGTTGAGCGCCTGCCGTAGGCCGGCGGGGTCGCGAAAGTAGCGGTCGAGGTAGATCTCCGTAAACAGTAGCGCTAGGTACTGGAAGTATTTCCAGACGATTGGCTCCTCACCCAGCGTGATACGCCGTTCGTTGAGACGTTGCGTGACGGAGACGATGGCCTGATCGTACTCTAAAAGCAGTGCATCTGGCAGCTCCGGCCGGCTTTCGGCCGGCAAGTGCAGGCACAGGGCGTGGTGGAAGCGGTGGATTTTATTCTCGTCCAGCCCTTCCAGTGACTCGTCTTTCAGGTGAGCAGCGAGCTGGTCGAAGCGCTCGACGCCGAACAGGCCGAGTAGCCACTGGTTGAGGACGATCTTCCGGTTAAACGGCAACGATGCACGGGCTGTGACAGTCCGACCACGGCCACCGATTCTGCTCGAGCCAGCATTGTTCTTTCGAGGACGTCCGCGTGTCATTACGCGTCCTCCTTCTGTTTGTCGCTCACTGAATAACAGCTACCGATCTTGTTGATCATTTTTGGGTTATAAGTGAGCGACAAACCTACTTGTCGCGAACAAATGATCGGCACCATTACACACCCTCCATCTCGAACATCAGGCGGAAGAAGTCCTCTTCGATGAGACGCACCTTCCATGTGTCGTCAGGCGCTTTGAGGTTCTCCAGGTTGTTGTCACCGTTTACGTAAATAAGGTCGAACTCGCTGTCCTTGCTGGAGTAGCCCTGCTTCCTGAACCATTCATCGAGCACCAGATTGTCGCGCTCGATACCTTCCGGGTCCTCACCACCCGGGCGCTTGCGCCAGATGATGAGCGTGCGTCTCCCGTCTAGCGTGGTACCAGTGACGGTGCGGAACCACCAGGGGCCTTCAGGATCCTCCTTGATGCGCCCATCAAGCAATAGCCGGCGCGGTGCGTCTTTAGGCAGGTCCGGATCATCATCACGGCGGAACGAGGCATTGAAGGTGCGTGGCGCGGCGATATGTTCCACCCTAAGGCCGATCAGCCAGTTAAATGTCTCCAGCAGATCGACGTTTACCTCACGCGTCTCGTCTGAGCCGGGGCGTTTCACCTTCAACTTGTAGGCCGTAGGATCCATGAAGGCGGCGATGTTGAGCAGCGACTGGCTGCCGCGTGTTTCCACGTCCAGCATGTATCGTAGCATATATTGTTCCTTGAAGCCTTCCGGCCCCTGGGCCTGCGGGCTGTCGAGCAGGCTTTGCTGTGCCTCGGTGCGCCGCAGCTCCAGGTTGTTCAGCGTATCCTCGTAGGATTCGAGACGGATGACCTTCATGATCCGCGGGCTGCGCTCGGCTTCTTCAGCCGTGACGAGGCGCTTGGGTTTGCCGTCTTTCCATTCGGGAGCGTAGATGGCTTTCTTCAGTCTTGGGAGGAGTAACTCGTCGAAGTAAATGCTCATCTCAACCAGCAAGAATTTGCGGGGCCCACCAGCAGTTTCAGACATTGCGAATGCAGCCTGCCCCGTGGAACCGGATCCTGCAAAGTAGTCCAGCACGTAGTCGCCTGCCTCTGTCGACCATGAGATAAGCCTCTGAAGCAAGGCCACTGATTTCTCGTGGGCGAAATCAGTGATTGACCCCGACGCCGGGATATCCAACCAGTTGTCACTCACCAGTCTGAAACCCTGGGGAGGGACATAGTACTGAACAACCCCTTGTTCGTTCATACGCACGAAGTCTAAATCAATACCGCATTGCAGATTCTCCGCGTACCACTCGTCAAGCGTCTTTCGTAATGCCTCGTTGGCCAAGAAGTACTCGTAGTTGGCCACAGCACGCTTCGCCCTTTTCTCCTCCCAACGCCACTGCCCTGTCTCGGGACGCTGCCCAAATAGCTCATAACGCATGGTCGGGCGGTCGGTGCCACGCCAGAACGTGTCCCACTTGCCTGGACGCTCATCATCGAGAGCCTGTCGTAAATGACGCAGCCTTACGCCGCTTCGTTTGCAATAGCAATGAATAACATCGTGTCCACCTGCCAATCGCTCGATATCCGAAAACTGCGCCTGAACGCTCTTTACGCCCCTCCGCACAACACATGTATTCTTACGTTCAGCGAACAGGTCATCGAGAAGAGCACGCAAACGAGCTGACTCTTCATCGCCGATCTGAACAGAGAACAGGCCGTCGTCTGCCATAAGTTCACGAGCGAGTTCTGCGCGGTCAGACATCATGCTCATCCAGCTAGAATGCTGATAGTTATCCTTGTATGGGAAATCATCTTTTCCCGTGTTGAAAGGCGGGTCGATATAGACGCACTTTACCATTGCTCGAAACCGTGTTTGCAAGAGTAATAACGCCTGAAATGCATCACTGTGGTAGAGCACCCCATCAATCAAGGCATCTAAGTCCTCCATAGAATGGAGTAAGCGAGCGGTAAACCCGGTGTCGAAATGTCGCGTATCCACCACCAACGTCGGATGCGCCTTCAAGAATTCCACCGTCAGCGGCACGCTGTAGCCCGGTTGGCCCGGTTCAAACAAGCCGTCCTCAGTCGCCTTTATTTCATCAATCGCGCACAGCCGCACCCACTCTTCGCGCTGCGCGTCGTTGGCGGCGATCTCCGGGTAGAACTCTTCAGGGATGACGCCCAGCCGGATGCAATAGCTGGTCTCGACGACGAACTTTTTCTTCAGCCACAACTTCTTTTGGAAATCCTCCAGCTGCGCCAGGAAGTCAATGATTTTATGGGCGATGCGGCGGATGACCTTGATCTTGGACAGGAATTGCTCGACGCGCGGAGCGGTTTCGTTCTCCACGTCGTCCAGGTGCATGACCTCGTTCTTGATGTAAAAATCCAGCTCGCGCCGCAGAAAGCCACCCAGGTCTTTGTGGATGAAGTAGTCAAAGGTGTTGCGCGCCGTGTAGCGATCCAGATGCACGCGCAGGCGGGTGTTCTCGGATACGGTGCCGTCACTGCGAACATGCTTTGCGCCTAACGCCTGAATCCAGTCGGCGAGTACGGGGTCATCCAAGCCTAGGATGGCGGCCTCGGCCTCGGCGTTCAGGTCCTTTTGCTTACGCTTTTCCGGATCAGGCTCGTAGGTGAAGCGGATCACTAGCTCACCGTCCTCAATGGCTGCAAACGGCTCAGGGGCCAACTTGAAACGACGTTCCTTGCCAGTCTGCTCCTTCACGTTGCCGTGTTCGCCCTCGGCCGCGTCCACCAGTCTGAAGTGTACGCGCATCGGGTTCTTTTCGTCCTCCGGGCGCAGGCGGAAGGCGTAATCGCGGAAGTACTCGCTCGTCTTGATATAGTACTGGTCCGCATTGGCCCAGTGGAGCTTCACCTCCTCGCCCTCATATGGAATAGCGTAGACTCCGGGCTTGTAAACGCGCTTGCTGAGGAAATCGCCCTCGGAATAATAGCGGCGAAAGAAACTGTAGAGATGGTCATAGACCTCGGCTTCCAGCGCCTCGATGTCCACCGCTTCGCTGGCCAGTTTGGCGCGCAGCTCCTTAACCTTAGGCAGTGTTTCCGGGTCCGCACCGAGAGCGTGAGCCTGCTCGATCGCCTTCTCCAGCTGCTTCTCAATCTCTGCCCTGTCAGCTGTCCGATACTGTGCAAAGGCAGCTTTCACTTGCGGCAGCAGTTCCTGCTCCAGAAAATGCGTGACCTCGGCGTCCTTCGCATGCATGATCCGGTAGAGACCAAAATCCAAGTCGGGTTGGTCGAGCTGAAACAGCTCCTTCAGTAAGGTTTTCAGCTTCTCATATTTCTGGCTCATCTCGTGTTCGGTCCTCTCAAATCTTGATTGCGGCGCGCCGCTATACGACAGCCCAACGGATCCTGAACAACGTCTCAGTGCTCGTCCGCTGCACAAGCCGCTTCTCGAGCTGGTCGATAAGCTGGTCGCGCTTCTCCATGATCTCATCCTCGACCCTGAAGATCTCCTGGCGCTGCCGCCGCTGCTGACGTTCCAACTTTAGAACCTTCTCCTGAATGGCGTGCTGCTCCTCTAAGGTTACTGCCTGTCGTGCTTGTCGCCGCAGCGCTTTGATCTGCTCCTTGGTGTCCTTTAGTGCTTTTTCGGCCGCCAGCACCATGTCGTCGGCCCATTGCTCCAGCTTCTCTCGCGCCTCATTAAAATGCCTGCTGTTCTGCTCAAGCGATCGGCTCACTGTGGCCTGCGCATGACGCTCGGACTCGGCGGCCAGACGCCGGGCATGGTGTTCTGGAATGTTAATACCTTCCACGACATGGCCGCCGCAGAGGAACATCTTCTCCATCGTCTCCTGGTCAAGCGCCGCGCCGTCGTCCGTGAAACCGGAGAAGAGCAGGTACTCTTCGCGGTCATAGGAGTCGATTATAAGCCGGGTAAGCGTCAGGTAGCCGCGTTGGCCGCGCAGCGCCTCGACGACGGAGAGTCGCGCAGGATAGCCAGTCACATCAAAATGGATCTCGGCGTCGGGCGTCGCAGTCGCTTTAGCCTCGTCGAGCACATATTCCCCCAGCGGGTGGGTCAGTCGGTAGAGAAACCGGCTCGGCTCCCCGGGGCTTCCGTCGGCCCCGTGCGGCTGCGACTTGGAAATCAAATGGTAGCGACCGCGCGCAATGTCCTCCCGCGGTGGACGGTAGAGTTCGAAGGCGAGCGTCGCCTCGTCGAACCGCGCTCGATCGGCGAGCACGTGACGAGTCAGCGACCAGAATCGTTGGCCCACACGGTCGAGATGAGCACGTGCATCGGCGAGTCGTAGACGCAGGCGCTGGTGCACGTCTTCATCGAAGTGCTCGAACAGAGCGCGCCGGGTATCGTCGAGGCGCTTGCGGATCTGTTCATCCATCTCTTCCTGCAAGGCCCGGAACGCGGCATCGATGGCCTCCGGCGTCCGACACTCCTGATAGATCGCCAGGATCCGCTTCTCGAAGTCCACGCCGGACTCGATACTGCCGAGCACTTCATCCGAAGCGCCAAAGACGCCACTGAAGAGGCTGAACTTCTCCGTCAACAGCTCTAGCACGCGACTGTCCACCTCATTGCGCTGGTTCAGAAAGTTGATAACGACGACATCGTGCTTCTGGCCGTAGCGGTGACAGCGACCGATGCGCTGCTCGATGCGCTGAGGATTCCACGGCAGATCGTAATTCACGACCAGCGAGCAGAACTGAAGGTTCACGCCTTCAGCCGCGGCCTCGGTGGCCAGCAGGATCGTCGCGTCGTCACGAAAATGCTCGATCAGAGCCGTGCGCATGTCGACAGCGCGCGAGCCGGAAACGCGGCCCGTGTCTCGGTTACGCTCGATCCAGCGTTCATAGATGGCCGTGGCTTCAGGACCGCTGTTAGTGCCGTTGAAGAGGACGACCTTGCCAGCGTAGCCGTGCGACTCGAGAAAAATCTTTAGGTAATCCTGTGTGCGGCGGGACTCGGTGAAGATCAGCGCTTTGCGCGCCGCGCCGATAGCTGACATCTGCTGGAAGCCGATCTCCAGCGCCTTGAGCAGCGCCTGCGATTTGGTGTCCACGCCTATACGGCGCGCCTCGTCCGCCAGACTTCTGAGGACCTCAATTTCCTCCTGAAGCCTGCGACGGTCAATCAGCTCCGGTGCAGTCCCGTCATCCCCGGATCCATCGTCCTCCGCAAGGATCTCGTCGAGGATATCTCCTTCGATCTCTTCGCTCTCGATGAGCCGCTCCACAAATTCCGGATCATCTTGGATGCGCTCATCACGCAACGCTTCAAGGCGCTGACGCATGATGTCCAGCGTCGCGGCGATCGCCCGGGACGACGACGCCAACAGCTTGCGAAGAATAAGTGCCGTCAGATGCCTTTGCCGGCGTGGCAGCGCGTAGCTATCCTCGCGCTGCAGAAATGCAGATATCCGCTCATATAGCGCATGCTCATCATCAGTGGGGCGGAACGGTTGCGTGATGGCACGGCGCTCAGTATAGCGAATGTACTCAGTAACCTGGTTGCGCAGCGTACGCTTGCAGAATGGCGCAAGACGTGCCCTAAGCGCAGCAAGGTCACAGCCGGTGTTGACATACTGAGCCCGAAAGGCATTTATGTCGCCAAATAGGTGCTCATCTATGAGTGTCGAGAGTCCGTACAGCTCGAGTAACGAGTTCTGCAGCGGCGTCGCAGTAAGCAGAAGCTTGCGGCAATCCTTCGTCGCCCAGCGAATACCCTGGCCGATCTTATTGCTCGGGCGATAGGCATTCCTCAGCTTATGTGCTTCGTCGATGACGACCAGATCCCACTTGACGGCCCGCAGCTCTTCACGAATTGTATTCGCGAAGTGGTAGGAAAGGATCAGGATGCCTCCGGGATTGAGTGGGTCACGCGCATCACGTTGAGCTTCCCGGTAAGCCCTGGCATCTAGCACCACGGCCGGCAGGCTAAACTTTTCCCGAATCTCCAGCGCCCATTGTTTGCGGATGGAAGCCGGGCAAATCACAAGCAGGCGTCGTCGACGCTCAGCCCAGTACTGGCATAGAACGATTCCCGCTTCGATCGTCTTTCCAAGGCCCACTTCATCGGCAAGGATCACGCCGTTGGATAGCGGAGACTGGAGCGCGAACAGTGCCGCCTCGATCTGATGGGGATTCAGGTCCACTGCAGCGTTAAACAAAGCGGTGGAGAGGCGGTCCATGCCAGAGGGCGCGCGCCGTGTGAGATCGTACGCGTAGTACTTAGCATGGTGCGGGGTTAAACTCACTGTTGGTGCCTCCATTTGCCTTTTGCGTGGTTGAAGGCCTTAGGCCCGATGTGTACTCAGAGTGGTCACCTCACACGCAGTTGGTAGAGTACTTATCGTTCTGGCGTATCAGCGGCGCCGCACCAACTCACCACCATCACATGGACCCTGTCTCTGCGTCCGCTGAGTACGCCTGTCAGGCAGCAGTTTCCTCATCAAAACAGAATCTTCCGCTGTTGCCTCACGCAAAGACTGCACCATTCATGGCTCCCTATATTACGTTACCTATATTCGACGTCCGGATTTATCGTCTTTCATAGGGGCCTTCCCCACATCACTTTACCTCAGCCACATCTACCCGTTCGCCTTTGGTCAACGCCAGCAACTCATCACCAGTAGTGGCAAAAGCAGTGCTGGGCGTCCCGGCTGCGGCATAAACCACGGGGTAATCCCACAGCCGTGTCTCCAGCAACACGCGCATGGGATGCTTTTGGCCGATAGGCGACACACCGCCAATGGGCAAGCCGGTCTTTTCCTTCACCTCGGCAGGTTTGGCCTGCCGTACAGGTTGTCCCAGCACAGCGCGGAGTTTGTTCATATCTACCCGATACCGTCCCGATGCTACTACCAGGACAGCTTCATCTCCGCACATAAAAACCAAACTTTTGGCTATCTGCCCTTCATCTACACCGATTGAAGCCGCAGCTTCAGCCACCGTCCGCGTTCCTTCCGGAAACTCTAACACTTCAGCCGACGAACCAAGCTCTCGCAATAAATCCTGAATCCGCTGCGCCTCTTTCGGCAAAGCCGTTTTCGTATTCATTACCTCAAGTCTCCCACTTGCTGTTTCTCAAACAGGCTTTCGCTCACGTTCATGTTAGTCCTGCCAAATCTCTCATTCATTAGGGTTGATGTGAAGAACCCCGCAGATTGGCGCCTGGGGAGTCTAGGGTAATACGTCATGATCATATGGCGTCTAAAGCGCGCATAAAGGGCCATGGCGCATGGCACAAGGCCCTTTATGCAGTGTCCTTTTATAATCTACCCATTATAATCTACCCAGCATTTCCAGGGCTGTCCGGCAGAGGATCCCTTCCGAACCGGGACCGACCTTTGACCAGCGGCTGGCGAAGGTTTCGTAGCCACCCTCCTCTAAATAGGCTTTGTTGGTGGCGATGTATCCCATGTTGCCGTTGGCCAGCCCGATGACGAAAGTATCCGCCAGCGGCGAATCTTTTTTGATAGTCAAGCCGATTTCCACAAAGATCTCGCCGGGCAGGCCGACCCAGGCCGAATCGCCGATGCGCAGCACCTGCACGGGAGCGGCCAGTTCCTCAGGCAGCTCGGCCAGGAAAAAGGCATCCTCGGCGAAATATTTCAGGATGCTGGGGGACACAGGCGAAATCTCCCAGCTGAACAGGGGACGCTCAGCAGCGCCTTTATAGCGGCCGGAGAGGATCTCCCGGGCCAGCTCCAGGTCGGCGGCAGTGATTTTCTTGCGCGGCAGCATCACCTGACGGCAATCCGCTTTGAGCAGGCAATCCCCAGTGGCCTTTTTGCTCAAGGCGAGGTGGTTGATCACTTTCTGCACTTCTCCGGCCAACATCCCGGCTACCTTGCGGGCCTGGGCATGGCCGTCCTCCTGTTTCGGGTCGGTGATATCGACATTGTTGATCTGCCCTGAAGTGCTGTTGAACAGCATGACCACGCATTCCGGGCCGGTGAAGAGGCCGACCTGGCGGGCAAAGTGGGCATAATAGTCGGCTGATATCGTCCGGGCATCGTCCGTGCCCACATAATGCAGGGCAAATTGAGCCACCAGAGCTATCGGTGTGTCGCTGTCCCGTTCGGTTACATATAACACGCCTAGATCAGGATCGATGGGGCTGACCGGTCGCACCACATCCGGATTACCCCGCCCCGGATTGGTCCTCACCATGCCGTTTTTCATCAGGTAACGGCGGCAATAGGTGACCCCCGTCACCTGGCCCCGGCCCCAGCTCAACTTGGCCGGCCTGAGCCGGCGCAGCGCCAGGCGGACACAGTCGGCGGCGCGGGTGACCATAAAGCGGCAATATTCTTCCTCCCGCTTGCAGCCGTAAATGTCCTGTGTGGTCGGGCCGGTATGTGTATGGGTGGCAGCAACGAGCACCCGCTCTGGCGGAATGCCGGCCTGTTCCTGAAGCCGCTTTTTGATGGCGGCGGCATCTTCGTTGGTCACAGCCAACAAATCCAGCAATAATAGTACCAGGGGGTCTTCGCCCTCGTTTTTCAGCACCAACGCTTTGGCATGCAAGGGATCGTTCACGTCTATGGCTTTTCTGTCATTGAATAAACCGGCTATGGAGATACCAAGCCATGGGGTGATATCTACCACAGCCGCTCCGGCAGTCAATTCTGCCATGGTCAACACCTCCGCTGTTAATTATTCGTCTTAATTTGCCTAATAACCTGGTTTCCAGGCAGGTAAGCCGTTCAAAATAAGGAATTATTAATTAAGCGAAAAAAGAAGGAGTGATTGGCTGAAATGAAAGCCACAGGCTTATTTTCCGGTTGGCAGGAGTGCGAGAAGGTATTGGCGGGTTCTGCGGAGTTTTCTTATGGATTGGCCGGTTTCCTCCCCTTCCGGGATGCCGAAGCCTGCGCCAGGGTGCGTGCCGTCAAGAAAGCTGATATCACCAAACATCCCAACCCTGATTTCCGCATTGAAGTGATCGAAGATAAAAACCAATTTTACCTGGCCTTTGCCCTGGATATCGTGGACCGCATTAAAAAGGCGCTGGATGAGGGACGACGCTTTGTCTGCATCCTGCCGGTGGGGCCGGTGCCGCAATTTGCGCTGGCGGCCATGATCATCAACAAGATGCGCCTGCCGATGCATCATGTCTACACTTTCAATATGGATGAATATGCCGATGAGGACGGGAATACGGCGCCGGCGGCTTGGCCGGGTTCCTTCCAGCGCACCATGATGGAACAATTCTTCCTGAAGATCGATGCCGATCTGCGCCCGCCGATCAATCAGATTTTCTTCCCCACCAAGGAAGCTTTGCCGGCCTACGGACGGATGATCGAGGACCTGGGCGGGGCGGATGTGGTCTATGGCGGCATCGGCTGGTGCGGGCACATCGCCTTCTGGGAAGCGCACCTGGCGGATGAGTTCCAGGGGGATTTGGAGGAATTCAAGCGCCAGGGACCTCGTCTGGTGGAGCTCCATCCCATGACCATCATGCAGAATGCCCTGCATTCTTTTGGCGGCGACTGGTCGTGGGTGCCGCCGAAAGCCAACACCATCGGACCGGCGCAGATAGTCGGCGCCCGCTATCGCTGCTTCTGGCTGGACGGGGAATGCGGCGGCGGTGTGAGCTGGCAGAGGTTCATCGGGCGCCTCTGCGCTCATGGTCCCGTGACGCCTTATGTGCCAGGTTCCATCCTGCAGACCCTGCCGGGTCGCTATGTCTTCCTGGGCAGCGTGGCGGATGATGTGGAAATTCACATGTCCTGATTGACTTGAAAGGATGAATCCTATGCGTGTTCTGGCTGTGGGAGCCCATCCCGACGATCTGGAAATTCTCTGTGCGGGCACTTTGGCCCGCTACCGCCGGGACGGGCACCAGATTATCATGGCACATGCCTGCAACGGCAATTGCGGGCACTTTATCATTCCTCCGGATGAGCTGGCGGCCATCCGCGCCAAAGAGGCCGAAGCGGCGGCAGCCTTGCTCGATGCCGAGGTGCTGACTTTGGAGGGAGTGGGAGACGGCGAGCTGGTGGCCGATGATCCCGCTCAGCGCCGGGCTATGGTGGAACTGATCCGCCGGGCCCGCCCTGATGTGATCATCACTCACACCCCGGACGATTACATGCCCGACCATGTGGCAACCAGCCAGCTGGTGTTTTTTGCCAGCTTTTTCGCCTCGACGCCCAACTATAAAACCGGGACGGCTCCGCATCATGAAGCCGTGCCGCCCATATTCTATATGGACACCTTGGCCGGAGCCAATTTCCTGCCGGAGGAATATGTCGACATCACCGATACTTTGGAGATCAAGCTCAAGATGCTGGAGTGCCATCAGAGCCAGCTCGTTTGGTTGCGGGAACACGACGGCATCGACATGAAGGAGTTTGTCGAGGTGACGGCCCGCTTCAGAGGCCTGCAGTGCGGGGTGCGCTATGCCGAAGGCTTTCGCCGCCTGCGCACCTGGCCCCGGGCCACCACCGCTCGCCTTTTGCCGTAGCGGTTGTCACGGTTTGAGCCCGGCAGGTAGAATTAAAAAGCATAAAGCAAATAGAAAAGGGAGCCTTCCCGACAGGGGATGTGATGGGCTCCCTTTTTTTGCTGCAGTGTGATTTTTTGCTGCGGTGTGACTCTAGGGGCAAAAAGGTTCTGCCGCCTGAATTTGGAGAGCACTCTCCCGGGCGACTATCACGCAGGCGTTGATCCAGACGGTGATGAAGACAAAGGATTGTGCTGCATTGCGGACGGCAAAGGTGGCATGGGGTTGAATGTCGTGCTTCTGCAAGACATCTCCCGGTCGCACTCCAGGGCAGTCCACTACATCGTCAACTAAGACCGTTTGTGAAACTATTGGTTCATTGTTGGTGGTGTCGACCACCGTGGCGGCAGTGGTGAATATATTGAACACCTTGTCTATGCCGACGGTGGCGGCCATGTTCCTTACCGAAGCCACTAAGGTGCGGTTGGGAAGCAAAAGGCCGGTGTTGGGATCTCTCAAGGCATCGGCTATTGCCGAGATGGCCGTTATCGTCCTGAAAGTTTGTATCTTTTTCGAGCAGATCACTTCCAGCGATTTGGTGGGATGCGGCAGGAAGTTATTGTCGATCACGTCAAACTGGGGTGAAACAAATCCCAAAGCATGTCCCTCCTTTTCCTTTCAGTTCTAAAGATATTTACCGGCAGAAAAACTTGGCAGCCCGGACCTTGAGGATCGTCTCTCTGGCTACGATTACACAGGATGTGACCCAAACAAAAAGAGTGACACCGAATGGGGGAGCGATATCAACGGCAAAGGTGGCATTGGGCTGAATGTCTTTCTTTTGCAAAATGTCGCCCGGCCGCGCAGCGGGACAGGTCACTTCGTCGTCGACAACGACCAATTGCGCGGCAACGCCGACAGGTTCATTGGTGGTAGTGTCGATCAGCGAAACGGAGATTCGGTAGCGATTGAATACCTTGCCAAGGCCGACGCTGCCGAACATATCGTTTATGGTAGCCACCAAAGCCCGGTTGGGAACCAGCTCGCCGGTGTCGGGATCTCTCAAGGCATCGGCAAATGCAGAACTGGTATTCGACGATCCAAAAGCCTGGGCGTCCTGCGTGCAGATCACATCAAGCGCTTTGATGCGGCGCGGGATGAATCTGTTGCGGATCAAGTCGAACTGAGGTGAGGTAAATCCCAAAGCATATCCCTCCTATGCGTAAAATAGTGACCGGTAACCGGTAATCGTTTACGGCAAGTTATAATCGGCGCGGCGACGTGTAACCGGCACCGCACCGCTATTCTCCCTCCTGTGCGCCTGCAGAGACTTTACGGGCAGAAAGGCTCGCCTGCCCGGATCTTGAGGATGGTCTCTCTGGCCACGATCACACAAGCAGTCACCCAGACCGACAGGGTGACGTCGAACGGCGATATGGTGCTTAGGGCGAAGGTGGCGTTGGGCTGGATGTCGTGCTTCTGCAGGACATCTCCGGGCCGCACGGCGGGGCACACCACCTCGTCGTTAACCAGGACCGTCTGGGTGGCACCGGTGATGGGATCATTGGTGGTGGTGTCGATCACGGTGACCGTGACGGTGTAGGTGTCGAACACCTTGCCAATGCCCACGCTGCCGACAACGTCGCTCACCACGGCCAGCAGAGCGCGGTTGGGGAT
>DULU01000028.1 GCA_012840225.1 Bacillota bacterium | reverse complement strand
TCGACTACCCAAGTTTGAGGTCGGCCCTATTTCTCGAAGCGCGTTTGCGTGGTTTTGGTCCCGACGAAGGTTTGCCCCGAGAATGCGCCGCCCCTGATTGCTCGCGATGGTTTGGGCCGAAGTACCCAGATCAGCAGTATTGCTGCCCAACGTGTCGAAAGCGGGCGCAGAACCAGAAGTATTACGAGGAGCGCCGTAAACGCAGGAAGTGAATGCTGTTTACCACAGGTGGGCGCTCCCGGTTTGAAGCCGTCAGAAAGGCGTTTCGCCGCCTTGTTGTGGAACCCAATATGGAACCCAATACCGGCGCAAAAGGGTGCATTTCGATGCAACGGCAACAAGCGAAGAAAGACAAAACGCCTGCTAGAGAGTGCATCGCGATGCACCGTTTACGCTAGGGTTATGCCTGGAAATCGTGCCACCTTACCGGGTGACGAGGGTTCGAATCCCTCCTCCTCCGCCAAGAACTTATTTTTTGAAGACCTGCCAAGCCGGCAGGTCTTCCTATTGCTTTTCCCCCTTAAAAATGGGCCTATCTATCCCCCGCATAAGCGGCCGTTAACCGCTCCACCTCCTCGGCTTCGATGCGGCGAAAGAGCGGCGGCGGGATCTCAAAGCCATGACCAGGCTTTAAATAGTTCAGGTTGATTCGCGTCGCATCGATCGCCGTCCTCTCTTCAGCGCTCAGGTGGAGGTGGCGGAAGACCGTTTCAGCCGTAAAGGGAATGATAGGCGCCGCCGCTGCCGCAAACAAACGGATGAGATTGATCGCCGTGCGCAGCACACTTGCAGCCGCCTCTCTGTCGCTTTTCACCAGGCTCCAGGGAGCTCGCTCCTCGAGATATAGATTACCCCGTGACCACAGCCTCTGCAGAGCATACGCCGCTTTCCTATATTCCAGCTGCCGCAGGTGAGTGCGATATTCTGTACACAGCTCGCGACAATCGTTCTCCAGCCGCTGCTCTGCCGGACCCAACTCGCCGCCGCCCGGCACGGTCAGGCCGAAATACTTCTGCGTAAGCTTCAAGGTGCGCTGGACATAATTCCCGAAATTGTTGGCCAGATCCCTATTCACCACCGAGGCAAAAAGCTCCCAGGTGAAATCGGAGTCGTCGGCTTCCGGCGCCTGGGCGGTCAAAAAGTAGCGCCAATAGTCTGCCGGGAATAAAGAGATGGCCTGATCAAGAAAGATGCCGCGCTTCCGACTGGTGGAAAACTTGCCGCCATAATATGTGAGCCAGCTGAAGCCTTTGATATAGGAGGCTTTAGTCCACGGCTCACCTGTGCCTATGATCATCGCCGGGAAAAAGATGGTGTGGAAAGGCACGTTGTCCTTGGCCATAAACTGCACATATCGCACATCGTCCGCCGCATACCACCACCGGCGCCAATCCCGCCTCTCCGGGTCTAGGTCGGACCATTGTCTGGTGGCGCTGATATACCCAATCGGGGCATCAAACCAGACATAAAACACTTTCCCCTCATATTCCAGCAACGGAACCGGGACCCCCCAGGAAAGATCCCGCGTGATGCAGCGTTCCTTCAGCCCCTCCGCCAGCCACTTATAAGCGATGGATGAGACGAGGCGCGGCCATTCCTCCCGGTGAGCATCCACCCAAGCGCGCACTTCATCCGCCAGCTTATCCAGCTTGAGAAAAAGATGCTTCGTCGGGCGCCACTCCAGATCGGCGGTGCCGGAGAGCAGCGAGCGGGGACCGATCAGATCCTTGGGATCAAGGAGCGCCGTGCACTTTTCGCACTGGTCCCCCAGCGCCGCCTCATAGCCACACTGAGGGCATGTACCTATTATGTAGCGGTCCGGCAGAAAGCGGCCATCTTCGACAGAATACACCTGTTCAATCACTTTTTCCTCAATATAGCCCCTGGCGGCGAGCTTCCTGTAGAAATGCCGGGTAAGCTCATGATTCTGCGGTGCGGAAGTCTCGCCGAAGAAGTCGAAGGATAAGCCGAAGCGCCGGTAGACTTCCTGTTGCCGCTCATGCCATAAGCGGCAGTAGTCTTTTGTAGACAGCCCTTCCTCCTTAGCCCCGATCTCCGCCGGAGTGCCGTGATCATCCGTGGCGCAGATAAACAACACCTCCTCACCTTCCCCGCGCAGGAAGCGGGCATAAATATCCGCAGGAAGCAGTGCTCCTGCCAAATTGCCGATGTGCTTTATGCCGTTGATATATGGCAAAGCGCTGGTGATTAAATATCTGGGCATGTGATGTGCCTCCCTTTCGGTGTGTGGCTTTCTGCCAAGCTGAGTGGCTTTCTGCGAAGCTGAAACAAAAAAGCCACGGTCTCCCGTGGCTCACTGCCGGCAAGTTAAACTTAGCGGTCAATCGTACAAGTGACCCACAGGAGAGAGGAACCGGGCGCGGCAGGACATGTACATGGACCTGAACATGGAGATGGACATAGAATTATCTATAGATATGGTCCAGCCTCCGACTCTGAACTCAGGCCGGCAACCGCCCACAAACGCCATCGTCACTTTCCCCTCTCCTTTCCTCTGTGGTTTTTGCTTATCTTACCATAACGGCACCTTGCTGTCCATCAACGACCGGGCCGTAAGTGCCACTCGTGCCATCCGTCACCAGGACCTGACGGCAAATTGCGCTTCGAAACCTATACCTATAGTGCTCGATTTGCTTATGTGATTAAACCCCAGATGGGCGGTGAGCGCTACCGCCGGCCACCTGTAGGTATATCCCGCCTGGATGCCGAAGGTCGGCGTCTTCATTTCGGGTAAGCCGGGCAGGTTCAGGATGGCTATACCGAAACGATAACCGAAGAAAAAGCCTTGACCGCCGTCCTGATCATATATCCTGCCTCTGCCCATAATGGCGGTGGCGGCCTTATCCCCTACCGGCAGCTCAATGGCCGCCCTGCAGGTGGTGCAGCCGAGATCGTCGGTTTCCAGAGTGATCATCAGACTCCGGCCAAAGAAGCTGTCGTATCCGACCCCCAGTCCGGTTTCTGCTGCCGCCGGCTGGGTAATAACGGCCAGGGAAGTAACGGCGAAGGCCAGGGCCAAGGCGGAACCGGCAAGGATAACTGCAGTGTGGATGACTGCGGTATGGACGACCGCGGCAAGGATGACTGCCACATTGTTGTTCATGGCGGCATGCACAACGGCACGCCTATGCAACGCAATCCTCCGGCGCATCGCTGGCCCTCCTGTCCGGCAAATCATTTCCTGTCCGGCCACTCATGCCGGTTTCCCGTCTAACCTAATATGCCGACCAGGACGGTTCGCTGTCGACATTGGTGTTGTTGGTCAAGCGGGTCAACCCGGTGCCGTTCTCGGCGTTGATCACATATATTTCCCCGTTGGCATGATCTTTGTCGGCGCTGAAGACTATTTTCAGGCCGTCAGCCGACCAGGAGGGATTATAGGCATTCCAATAGCCATTGGTCAGCTGGCGCACCCCCGAGCCATCCACATTCATGATATAGATATGATAATAACCGCTGCGGTCGGAAACGAAAGCGATTTTGGTGCCATCCGGACTGAAGGCCGGTTGCATATCATCCGATGGCTGGGTAGTCAGGTTGGTGCGGTTGGAGCCGTCGGCGTTCATGATGTAAATCTCTCCCGGATCATTGGGCGTCTCCCGATAAGTAAAGGCAATTATACCCGCCGCCCAGGTGGGATGTTCATGGTGGCCGACGCTGGTAGCGGTCAGGTTCTTCAGCGCCGCCCCCGCCGACTCACCCACATTCATCACCCAGATGTCAAGGTAATTGTTGGTTTTCCCCCTGTCGGAACAGAAGGCAATGCGACTGCCGTTCGGTTCCCACGCCGGGTAAAGATTGCGGGAATTGTGAGCCACGGTGAGGTCGACAGGGTTGGTGCCGTCGGCATTCATGATGAATATCCCGTAGGTAGACACATAGCGGTCGGAGGCAAAGGCAATCATATCCCGGGCCGGAGACCAGGTGGGATTCTGCTGCCGCCAGCTTTGATTGCCCATCAGCGGAGCGGCATTGGTGCCGTCGCTCTCCATCATCCACAGCACACCATCACGAATAAATAGGATCTTTTCCTTACCGGCACCGGCTACGGAAGTGGTCACGGTGGCGGGCTGGCTGTATTTGCTGGTTACCCCTGAAGGTAACTGGCTCAATACCCAATACCAATAGCTCCGGCCGGGTTTTATAGTGTCGTCTATATAGCTGGTCGTCATTATTTTCGTGGCATTTAGCAGCACCTTGGTTCCGTCTTCCGTCTCCGAACGATAGATATTGTAGGTGACGCCGGCAGTGACGGAGGCATTCCACTGCACGGTAACGGATGGAACGGCACCCGCCGTAAAAATGGCCTGCACTGCCGTCGGCGGCTTGGGCACGAATTCCCAGCTAAAGCTGATACCGAGTTCCGTACCGGGTTTCACCGTCACATTGGCTTCCGTCTCTCTGCCCGGCAAAATGGTGACATCTCTTAGCCCCCCGTGAGTCTTTACATCGTTGCTATCTTTCCAGACCACTTCCAGGCCGAAATGGCCGGGCGGCAAGTTGGTGAAGGTATATACCCATTCGGCTCCCTCTTTGACCAAAACGCCGCTGCGCACATCGCTCTCGGAGATGGTCAGCGTCGCCGTACCGCTCACACTTTCTGCCGGTTTCTCCGACTTGACTTTGAGGGAACCAGGCTCGAAAAACATATCGACCTTGCAGGTAGTAGTCGCAGAGGTGGTCACGGTGACGGTGGCCGAACCTCTGAGGATGGCCACACCTTCCTGATCCAGTATTTCGGCTTGTACCGTCCAGGTACCCGGGTCAATGTAGCTGAAGACCACCTCTATCTTGCCATCCTGGATGGTCACCTCTTTGGTCTGCGGGGCAGCCCCTTCTTTGTTGATGGTCACCCGGACCGTCGTCGGTACAATATCATCAAGGCCTTCCAGCGCCAGCGAACTCATGGCGCCACCCTCATCATCACTGCTATTATCGGTACCATCGTCGAACAGGCTGGTAGGCACCATTATCTCCACAATGAGTTGAGCACCATCTGATGGGGGTTCGCTTTGCACTAAATCCGCCACTTGTCCACAACCGGTTAAAATAACCGATATGAAGCAGCAAATTACCGTCATCTGCCAGTAATATTTACTCAAGGATATGCCCCCCTATATCCATAAAAACAGCTATAAACACATATCGCATATATCTTTTACACATTGCCATACACTTCCTGCGTAGATGACACTATTAATGCAAGGAATCCACTTATCATCCAGGATAATCGCCGCCTGGACAAGAATAAGTTATTATCCCGGATCATTTGCGGCAAGGAGAGATGACATGGCCGACATCACCCGTGAGCAGCTACCAGTCCTATATAAACTGCAGAATATAAATGTGATTATAAACGACCTGGAAAAACAGCTGGCAGCAGTCTCCGCCTCTCCCGCACTGGCGGAGGTGAGCGCCAAGCTGAAAAAGGCGATCCACAACCTCAAGCTGACCACCGGTGAGCTGGAGGCCAAACGCCAGATGCTGCGGCAAAAAGAGTTGGATCTGGCGGCGCTGGAAAGCGAAAACAAAAATCTGGAAACCACTCTCTATCAAGGTCAAAGCCGCAATGTCCGGGAATTGAACGCCCTGCAGAAGAAATTGCTGCTGAACAAAGAAAAGCTCACCGGGTTGGAAGAAGAGATACTGACACTCCTGCAACAGGTGGAAGCGCTTGAGGAGTCACGGCAAAAAGAACGCAAGCAAGCCGAGATAATCTCCGCTGAATATAATCGGCTGGCCGGCAGCCTTAATGCCGAGTCGGCCAAGCTGCAGCGGGAACTGGAAAGGGCGCGACAGGAAAGAGAGCAGGTTACCGTCACTCTTGATCCTTCCTGCCTGCAGAGGTTTGCCAGGCTCACCCAGGACAAAGGCCTTGTCGTCATCGCCAAGATACATCAGGGAACTTGCAGCGTCTGTGGGGTGGAAATACCCCCGGGACTCTTGACAACCGTACAAAAAAGCGACCGGCTCAGCTATTGCGAAAGCTGCGGTCGCCTGCTGTTTTAGCTATTGTTTTAAATTAGCCACGCCTTTGCTCATAGCTGGAGATACTGGTTCAGCTTTCCCAGAAAGCCGGTATAGATGGCGATACCCAAAAGGATGAGGAAAATGCCGGTGATCACCTTGATCACCCCACCCCGGCGGACCAGCGCGGCAGTGACAGGTTTCAGGTTGTCGAAACCCAATCCCATGATCAGAAAAGGTATACCGAGACCCATGGCATAGATAAGCAACAGACCGACGCCTTCCCAGACCGTTGCCGCCGTGCCGGCATATAGCAGTATGGCCCCGAGTATGGGCCCGACGCACGGCGACCAGCCGGCGGCGAAAGCCATGCCCAGGAGTAGGGATTTGACAAAACCGGTGCCGGTGTGCACCGACCACTGCCGGCTGCGTTCCAGGATGGGGAGGCGAATCACTTCCAGAGAGACCAGACCCATGAAGATGATGAGCAGTCCGGCGATGCGACGCACCGCCACCTGGTAGTAAAGGAAAAAGCGGCCGATCAGGGTGGCCGTGGCCCCCATGGCGGCAAAGATTATGGTAAAACCGGCGACAAAGACCAGCGCATGCCAAAAAACAGCCAGCCGGTAACAGGAGTGGGAACCACTCTCGCCGTCCGCTGCGACCAGTCGGGAGAGATAAGCCAGATATACCGGTATCAACGCCAGAACGCAGGGTGAGAGGATGGACATCAAGCCGGCAATGAAGGCTGCAGCGGCCGAGACCGGTTCGACAGCCGGCAGTAGGGCTGCCAACTTTCATCCCTCTTTCTTTTCGTCTTTTTCCACGGTGCGGATGAAATCCTCAAGGGTCTCTTCAATTTCCAGAGCTAAAGGATGGTTGCCCAACAGCTCCCCAACGGCGGCCGCCACTTCCCGGAAGTGCCTGCTCTGATCTTCCTTGCCCCGCTTGAAATATGACCAGACGACCGGACCTCTGATCCGGTAATCGCGCTTGAGGGACTGCAGATTATGTATAAGATCGGCAGCCCGCAAGGCCGCCACTTCCGGCGGAGCTTTCCTCAGCGCCTGCAGCTGCTCTTTTTTGCGCACTTCCCAGGAGCGCTCTTCCCCGTTTTCTTGCTTCTTTTCGCTGACCGCCTGCACCAACCTGGCTACCTGTTCGCCGAATCGCACCTGAAGCTGGGCGAAAGTGACCTGCGTATCTTCCAGTACATCATGCAACAAACCGGCCAGCACCACATCTTCGGCCATACCGTGCTGGGCTAAGATAGCCGACACGGCTACCGGATGGACGATATATGGCACCGGTGAGCCTTTGCGCATCTGTCGGCCGTGGGCCTGCAAGGCAAAGGTAAGCGCATTGGCGTACCTGGTGTGATTGAAGCCGGAGACTGCTCCGGCGCCCGCTCCCGTTCCAGGCCAGCGACCGGTATTGAGCAGTTCCAGCTGACGCTTGGCAACGAAGGAAGTGATCTGCTCTCTGGTCTCCTCGTCTATCTGGAAAAATTCACAGGCTATTCGCTGCCGGTCACCCGATTGCAGCGGCCCGATGTTGCGCACTAAAGCATTCACCCGCAGAGAGGTACTGCTGCCGGGCAAAGTAAATTCCAGCCCCACGACATCTCCTGCCGCGAGCGAGGCATGGTGGTGAAACAGGCATAAGCACCCGCCACCGCTCAAATCCAACAGACGGCCATAGAGAAACGGCTCTCCCATCACCAGCCAATATTTGAGGCTGGTATTGACAGGCACCCGAAAAAACCCCCGCCGCTCGGCTTTTCTGGTCACTTCGTTCAGCTTCCGTCACCACCTATAGAAAAAGTAAATACGAACAAATCACTTATGTATTTACCGGCAATATCCTTCTACAATAAGCAAGGAGAGTATCAAGCCGGTGCAGAACAATTTATTTACCAGTCCGGCAATAGGCAGCTTCAGGCCGGCTGCTGCCATATAATGTGACGCCGGACGGCGCCGGCTTTGATTCGTAAAATATGGAGGAAGGATTTATTAATGAGCAATATGAACCCTTGGGCAAATTGGACCTTCGGCGAGTTCACCAAAAAAGTGGAAGAAGCCCTGGAAATTTTGGAATTCCCGGCGAACGCCTCTTTTGCTCCGCTGGCACTGCACTTTTACCGTGAGGGCATATTGCTCGATTTGCGCTACCGCAATCAGGTTTTTGCCTCCTCATGGCTCTCCCAGTTTGAGAGCATGGAAGCCGTTCAGACCTGGGCTATCGCAGAGACCCGCAAGTTTATCGAAAAGCGCCGGGAGCAAAAGCGGCTTCTGGAAATGAAACGCAGCCAGGGCTAGAACCGAAAGAGCGACGGAGCCGGAGACGGCGGCAGACCATATACGAAATCCACAAGGATGGCCTGCCTGCCGTCCTCCCTACCGCCTTAATTCATCTCACCGCGCCGAACAGCACACCTTATCTACTAACCGATTCCAACCGCCAAACTCACTTTATCTCACTTTATGATTTCATCTTTATCGGCAGCCTGCCGGGGCAGGAGCAGGTTGAGCAGTACGCCCACCACCGCACCGAGGCTCATGCCGACCAGCTTCAGGTTCGCTCCGATGGGCAGCTCAGCCCCGCTGATACCGAACACCAAAATGGTGGCGACGATCAACTGGTTGCGCCCGAGCTTCAGATCGACGCGGTGCTCCACCAACTGCCGCAGACCCACAGCGGCAATCATGCCGAAGAGGATGATGGAGATACCACCCATCACGGGAGAAGGAATGCTGGAGATCAAAGCCCCAAACTTGCCCAGGAAAGCCAGCAATATGGCGAATACGGCGGTGATGCGCAGGATGGCCGGTTTATAGACCTTGGTGACGGCCAACACACCGGTATTCTCGGAATATGTAGTGTTGGCCGGACCGCCGCACAACCCGGCCAGCGCAGTAGCCAAGCCGTCCCCCAAGAGCGTGCGCTGCAGGCCGGGATCCTTGATCAGGTCTTTGCCGATGACCGCCCCGTTGGCTTCCATGTCGCCGATGTGCTCAATCATGGTCACGATAGCCAGCGGAGCCACCAGGCCGATGGCCGCCCAGCTGAAGGCGGGCGCCATGAAGTCGGGCACGGCAATCCAGCCGGCCGCCGTGATGCCGCTGAAATCGACCAAACCCATCACCGCAGCAAAAATGTACCCGCTCACCACACCGGTCAAAATGGGCAGCAGCCGGAAATAGCCACGCATGAAGGTCATGGCCACCACCGTGACGGCAATGGTGAACAAGGCTACCACCCAGTTTTGTGCCGCCATGTCTTTGGCGATAGGCGCCAGGGTCAAACCGATGATGGTGATCACCGGGCCGGTGACCACGGGCGGAAAAAGCCGCCTGATAAAACCAGGTCCGGTGATGGCGATAATCGCCGCCACCACCACATAAACCAAGCCGGCGGCAATGATGCCTCCTGTGGCATAGGGTAAGCCCCACTGTTCGGCCACCAGCACCACCGGAGCGATAAACGCAAAACTGGAGCCCAGGAAGACGGGTGCTTTCCCCTTGGTCACCAGATGAAATACCAATGTTCCGGCTCCGGCAGTAAAAAGAGCCA
The DNA here is from genome assembly GCA_012840225.1 of Bacillota bacterium. GTDB lineage: Bacteria > Bacillota > Limnochordia > DTU080 > DTU080 > DULU01. The sequence continues at coordinate 4,117 of DULU01000028.1, read as the reverse complement.
CGGATACATTCAACCCGGTCAAAATGGGCACCAGCACCGTGGCTCCAAACATGGCGATCAGATGCTGCAAGGCCAATAAAATCTCTTTTTTACCTATCCTACTGTCCTCTGTCCTCAAAGCTCCTGTTCCCAATATACATCTCTCCTTCCTGACTGGATAAAAAACGTGATTCCACGCCTAATTCTACATGCGCCTTCTAATTCCTGGAAGGAGAAGGGAGCGGAGGTGAGGTTAAATATTCTTTACTGTCACTGCCGGTCTTCAGCCGGCATATTCGATATCTTTCCCCGGCAATAGCGGACGGCTGTCGGCATAAACATCATGCCTGCTGTGACACCAGGACGCCGCTTCACTTTTTTGTTGGAAAAAGAAGGCCTTTTCCCCAAATGCCGGGCGCAGGTCGGTGAGCCAGGTAGCATGTGGATCATATTTGGCCAAAAACGGCCTTTTTACCCAATCAGGCAGGCGGGCTTGCAGGAAACTGAGAACGAAGCACCGCTCACCCTTGATCTCCACCACCCCGTCGATCACCACTTTGCCGGGAGTGGCCGACATGGACGGGCCGCGCACCGTACGCGCCAGACCCGACACCTTGCTGAGCGCCTCGCGGAAGATGTGGTACGCCCTGGCCAGCGGTACTTCGAAATATCCCTTTGGCCCAGTGTCCCGCTCAATAAACATATAATATGGTATGGCCCCCAGCCTGACGGCCCGGCTCCACAGCATAGCCCAGCTATCCGCCCTGTCGTTGACATGGCGCACGATAGGTGCCTGCACCCTGATTTCACAACCCGCATTCCGCAGTCGCCGGACAGCTTCCTCGGCGACAGCAGTGGATAACTCCACCGGATGACTGTAGTGAGCCATAATGGTCACATGCCGCCCGCTTTTCACTATCTCTTCACACAAGCGCAGAAAATCGTCGGCATCAGGATCGCTGACAAAACGTTGCGGCCAGTAGGCCACCGCCTTCGTGCCGAAGCGGATGTTCTGCAGATGAGAGAACTCCGGAGTTAAAAGCGGCTCAACCAAGCGCCGGATCACCTTGGTTCTCATCACCAGAGGATCACCGCCGGTAATCAGGAGATCGGTAATATCAGGTTGGGTGCGCAAAAATTTCAGCAGCTGATCACAGCGGGAAGCGGCGAACTGCAGATTGTCGTCGCCGATAAACTGGGCCCAGCGAAAACAATAGGTGCAATAAGCATGACATGTCTGACCGGCCCTTGGAAAGAAAAGGACGGTTTCCCGGTATTTGCGCTGCACCCCTTTGAGGCGCTGCCCGTCGAGCTCCGGCACATTGAGCTCCAATTGCCCGGCTGGATGGGGATTGAGGCGATAGCGAATCTCGGCCACCGCTTTATCCACCGCTTCCTTTGCCGCCCCATTTTTCAGAAGGCGGGCAATGCGCTGGTAATCGCCCGGTGAGAGCATTCCGGGTTGAGGAAAAGTCAGCTGAAATATGGGATCATCGGGGATATTTGTCCAGTCGATCAACTCCTCGGCCACATAATTGTTGGTCCGAAACGGCAGCACCCTGCCAACCACCTCAATCGCTTCTTTTATCTCCTGCGGCAGCTGAGCATAAGGCGGTAAACTGGTGATATTTTCCCGGGTATAGGCCTTATATGATCTTTTTTTCCCTGTGTTCTTTGCCAATGAATCTACCTCCTTAAAAGTGTGTAATAGAATTCGCCCAACCGGCAGGCACAAAGCGCAACGCCGGCTGAAGGAAAAAGCGGTATTCTCTGCGGCTTATACATCTCTACCGGCCGCAGGGCCATCGCCATTAGCGAAGTGAAGTGAATCAGCTGCCGAATGCCGAAAAATGACGGGTTGGCTTACACAGTTACTCGGTGCAGACCGTCCGCCGACGTTCACCGCCGTAGCTATGAATCAGGAACGAATGGATGGCACACAATTTTAAATCGGGCGATTAATTACATACATTGTGCCGTAATGTGGTCCCTTTCATGGTCAATGCATACATTATTATATATTTAATTATGCCTGCTGTCAACCATAAGTTTCCCTGATGGCCTTGAGGTACCTGAAGAGTCCCATGGTACCCAAAGCAGGAGGGGCTACTTAAGCTGCCGAACAATGATGCTGTGTCTTTATCGCACAGGTGAGGAGAGCTGGCTTTGTCATTCAGGCCATTTGCTGAAAAAGGTCATACCATGGAGCTTAAGCCTCCCGGCGAAACCGGAAGAGAGTACGAACAGCCCAAACCCGTCTCCTGGAAAAGGCTGCTATTGGCTGTCGTGGCGGCCTTCATACTGGGCACCGCCGTCCGGGTGGTGCTCGAGGTGCCGGAAATCCGCGACGGCTTGCGTGGCTTATATGCCGATTACGGCACCATCCAGCTCGCTGCCGGAGTAGACATCGCCGAGGATGTCGGCCGGAAGATCAGATTCCCCATGCATGTCCAACAGGTCCTGCCTTTCATGATCAGAGACAGCAAGCCGAGATATATAGTCTTCGGCGGCTATATCCTGGCCGCCGACGGTTCCCCCGACAAAACCCGGCCGGTAATGGCAGTGGCGCCGTATATGGAAAAATACGGCGCCACCAGATCAGGAAGCAAGCTGTGGATCAGCGGCTTGGTAGCCTTGAGCGAAAATCCTACCCGCCGGGCGGAGTCCGCTCTTACGGCCGATCAGGTAAACGACCTGCAATACATCACCGAACGGGTGGGATTTTGGGATCGCGTCGTCGTCTGGGCCAGTGCCGTGGCCGCCTACACTGCCGGTGCCGGCAATTAGCCTCACCAGCCGCCACCAGCTACCACTGGCCTTGAGCCTTAGAACCGGCCGAAATACATGCCGGCGGTCTGCTTGGAATTCACCTGGCCTTGCGGGTTGATCACGGCGTCATATTGATAAACCACATAAGCGCCGCGGATCATCTCCACCTTCAGCTCGGCATTGAGATAAGCGTTGGCTCCGCCTTTCACTACCGCTTTGCTGTAGCTGCCGGCAAATTCGGCATTGCGTCCGCCGGTGATGCCCTTGAGGAAGGGACCTTTCATCGTCAGGGAGCCCGTGATAGCCGGGGGATCATCGCGCAGAGCATTGAATTCCTGCTGCAGCCCGAAGACCAGATCCTCGCCGTACATATTCAAATAGATGCCGGCCAGATAACCTTGGGTCGCCGTCCCGGTGGCCGGGGTACCCATCTCTTCATAACTCTTGGAGAAAACGCCCGGGGCGAATCCGTCGCTCAGGCTACGCCCTTCGGCGATGAAGTAGACCGGACCGAAGGTACCCTGGATGCCGGCACCAAGACCGCTGCCCAGGGCCCCGTCTCTGACATCCCGCAAAGAAGCCCGGTGTATATAGATCATGATATTCCGGCTCAACGGATAGATAGCGTCCAAAGCTATGCCCTGCAACCCGGTGAACACTCCGCCGCTTTGATAATCATTGCGGACGTCTTTGGCCAGAGATATGCCGACCGACAAGCGCTCCAGGAACGGCAGGACGGGTACGAACTTGGCCGGATACACAAAGGCCCGGGCGGCAAACAGGGTGGGATTCAAGGTATTGTTGACCATGGTTTCCACCCCGCCCAGACCTAAATCCACATCGGCCACCAACCCAAGTTTGCGGGCGCCGGTGCGCACGTCGGCGGTGGAGCGGTTGGTATAGTTTTTCACCAGAATACCGGTACCAAGATTGTTGCTAAACAAGGTGCCGAATTGCAGGTACAATGGATCACCCTTATGGCCCCAGCGGATATAGCGGATGCTCCTCGCCAGCGCTTTGGAAAACGGCTGCCAGTCATCCTTGCGCAGGCCTTCTTTGTTGAAATTCAAGGTGAATTCCATACCCACACCCAATTTGCCGACGGCAAAATCAGGATAGAGCGTGGTGCTCAGAAAAAACTCGTCATCCATGCGCGTCAGGCCGAGCCCGCCGCCAAAACTCCAGTCAATAGCGCCGGCAGCCGGGGCAAAAAGGCAGGAGAGGGCCATGACCGCAGCGACAACCATCACCAGTTTCGCTTTATGATTGCTCAGCAAATTAATTCCATCCTTTCATCAATATGAACGATTGGTGTGTGTTTCTCTACCCGGCGGGCAGCTCCTTCTTTATGGCAGCGGTCGGAGCGAAG
>DULU01000027.1 GCA_012840225.1 Bacillota bacterium | reverse complement strand
TATTCCCCCCTTGAATGGTTTGGCTTTCAAAGGGGAGTTCTCCCGGATGGTTGGTGTGGTCCTTTTTTATATCAGGCCACTCTCAATTTTACATTGCCAAACTCTCAGCTCCAGATTACCAAAAACAAGCAGACTAATCGTGATAACTCTAACCAATGATCGTGGCATGCATATACCCCTTTCTGTAATGTATAGAGAAGCTTTTTTTCAAGGCTTTCTTTATTCCTGTGGACAATCCGAACAATGCTTGCGAGGAGATCTACCAAATGTACACATGGTGATAGTAATGATGGTGATCAATGGAAAGGACAACGGTTTAATCCAGGGTGGTGTTTCGCCAGCATTTATTATACAAGCGGCAGGTGCCTGGAGCGGTAGTCTGTTGGAGTCAGGCCTGTTTTTTTCCTAAACAGCCTGCTGAAATAACGCGGGTCGTGATAACCCACCTGGCGGGCAATCTCTGTTATCGAGTTGTCCTCTTGTGTAACCAGCAGGTGGCAGGCCTTGTTTATTTTCCGGTCTATGATCCAACTAGCCAGACTCTCACCTTTCTCGGCTTTGAAAATATTGGACAAATACTTGGGACTGATGTGAAACCTTGTTGATATTTCTTCAACCGATAGTGGTTGGTCTAGTTTACTATGTACATAATTTTCTACTTCTTTCATCAAAACCGGTCGGTAAGAATAGGTCTTGCCTAATGAGGATTCGCTGCCGATACTTCTGAGCTCTTTTAATAATGCTCTGTTGGTTTAGACAAGCAGCTCAAAGACAATAGCTTTAAGGATCAATTTCCAACCGATGGGTTGATGGACAATTTCCTCGATAATACGGTTTATATATTGGCGCAGGCCATATCGATCCCGGAAAAAGCCGCTGCAAGCGGGCGGAGAAAAAACCTCTATTACCTGATCACTGTATTCCCATTTGATCTCTACCACACTGGTTATGCCACCACTTATATTTCTGAAATAGTGTTCGTGAAATGGATGGACAATAGCAATATGGCCACTACATACTTCTTCTTCAATATCATTTATGGCTATAACCCCTTCGCCTTTGGTAACGTAAAACAGATGCCAAAAATCGTGGGTGTGTGCTTTGTCAATGTGACCAGGTAAATATTCAATGTATAATAGGGTATTTAAGTGTAAACCCATTATATCAAGGTTATCTGCCTCAACTATGTTGCGTACCCGATGGACGGGCTTATACATATGTTTGTCTATATATTGCATAATAATCACCAATATTCCACGGATCACATACCCCATTATTTCAGCTTGCGTAATAAATGATACCACATGGTTTGCTAAATTTCTTGTACCAAGAGAACCCAGGTGAGGCTTTCTATAGCGGCAATTTACAGAGAGGAAGCACTGCAGTAAAATGAAGGAGCATTGGGAGCACTTGTCATGGAGGTAACGAAATTGATGCGTTGTCTATACATGATGGTGTTGGCCGTTATGCTGGTGCTGCTAACATACCGTCTGGGCTGTCGAGGCGGAGGCGCCAAGCATTCTGCATGTCCAATACCACCTGCAAACTAGTAAAGGGCGGTTCAAGCTGGTCTTGGTTACTAGCGATGGGGATGTGTTGGTAATCGCCGAACAGAACGCTCAGGGGGCGCAGGACATATCGATTGGCCGTGGCGAGCATAAGATCAAAGTCGTCGGTCGCTATGCTTCCGGCTCTGCCTGGGTGCGACTGGAAAGCGATGCAACCATGAAAGCCATTTAATAGGCTGGTCTTGGCGCCGAAGGGGCCCGGTTGAGTTTTGGGTAGGCCGGTAGTTGGAAAAAATGCAGCCCCGGGGATCTGGCCCGGGGCTGCGACTAGATGACTTAGCGCCCTCATTACTCACCGAATATCAAAGTAGCAAAACGGTCGGGGTTAAGAAAACCGCCGTAAGTAGGATTCCAGCACAACCACATATTGCCGTCGGTGATCTGATGGCCGTTTAAGTTGATTTTCCATTGATCGCCGGGCTTGGGCGGATCTACTTCCAGATTAGCCCACGGCAGAGCCAACTCCACTATCCATTGAATGTCGGCTTTCTTGACAGCATAGTTAATCAGTTGACCATTCATGGTCTCGCCGGCATTATCCACTATGATCTGCACGTATGTCTTGCCCGCCGGCTCAATGAAGAGCTCCACCTCGTCGTTATTATGCACGACATTGCCCACTGTCAAGGCGTCGGGATTGAGCGTATAGTTTATATAGGCCACATACAAAGCCTCATCGTCATAGGCTACATAAGCTACCCTGGGTAGCGATGTAATTTTGTCGCCGGTATTATTCAGGTCGACGACGACCTTAGCTCCTCTTTGACTGGCTTCCACCCACGCCTTGTCGTTGACCACACCGTCAAGAGTCGGAGCTGACGACACTTTGGCCGCCGTCAGCGTCAGATTGGGAGTCTGAGCCATAGCGACCAGCGACAAGGCAAATACAGCCAACAACGACAATACCAATACTTTACCAACTAACCTCATAATACACCTCCAAATAAAATTAATATAAGGTTCCTTTACCATATTAATCCACACTGAGCTGCACTTCAACCATTATAAGCTTTTTAGCTGCTAATAATAAAAGAACACGCTATACGTAAAGCCGGAACCAGGCGGCGGCCAAGTGCAGGAAAGCCGTGGTATAGGCATGGCCTTGCTGGTAAAGCTCCGTATAACTGCGGGTGCCCGGCAATACATCGAACAGGGAGCGGACAGTGGCCGTGGGGCAAGCTATGTCGATACTTCCCGCCGTGAGGAGCACCGGCATGGTCAGACGGTGGCTGTGGCTCAAAGTATCGACAAATCCCAGCGCTCGCCAGGAGGCCGGCAGCAAGTCGGGATTTTCGGCCGCCACTTTGGCCAAAGCGGTGTAGGCCAAATTATAGGCGCCGACGGGTTGTTTGGCACACATGAGCGGGAAATTGGTTAAAAACGGCACATCGCCGGCCACGGCGCACACGCCCTGGTCGCGCATGATGCTGGCGAGCAATAAGGCTGTACCGCCGCCTTGGCTGGTGCCGAAGAAGGCGAACCGATCGGCTTGCACCGTCGGCAAGGAACGCGCCCAGCGCACTGCCACCAGAGCATCGCGCAGCCAATCGCGGTAACCGGTTTTCCCCTGCGTCAGAATGGTATCGGGCAACACCGGCCAGGTACCGTGGCGTTGGAGGGCTAAGTTTTTGCCTTGGGGAGTGGTATACCCCTGTGGGTTGACGTGCAGGACATGGAAGCCCTGGGCGGTGAGCGTGGGGTGCCTGGTCATTTCCGTACCGTATCCGGGCAGATGGATGAGGAGCGGCGCCGGTCCCTTGGCCGGGGCGGATTGGAATATGGCGAAAAAATTCGTGTAGGCCTGGGATGGGGAGGAGAACTCGATGTAACGGCAAAGGTTGGCATCGTGCCGGGTATCCACGGTGGGATTCGGCACGAAATCCACCGGCTGGGCGGTGAATTCCAGCGCTTCGGCTTCAGCCAATAGTTCGGCGCACCAGTTGTCCACTTCTGCGGGTTGCGGGTAGTCTTTATGTAGAGGCTGTTTGTTCATCATGATTCCTCCTGCAAATGATCTACGGCAATTGTATCATAAATGCCACATTTGTATATCGCATTACTTGATTCGCCTATACAAATAAAAGTAAACTGACGGCCATGACAATCATCCCGGCCACCAAACCATAGATGGCCAGATGGTGTTCGCCGTATTCCCTGGCTGCCGGCAGCAATTCATCCAGTGAGATAAATACCATAATGCCGGCCACGGCAGCAAACAGGATGCCGAAGACGGCGTCGGAAAAGAACCTGGTCAGGAGCAGGAAGCCCACCAGAGCACCTAAAGGTTCCGACAAACCTGAAATCAGCGAATACCAGAAGCCCCGCAGCTTGTTCCCGGTGGCGTAAAATATGGGTACCGATACGGCAATGCCCTCCGGGATATTGTGAATGGCGATGGCTACGGCGATGGGCAGGCCCAGGCTGGGGTCTTTGATGGCAGCGGTAAAGGTGGCCATGCCTTCAGGGAAATTGTGTACGGCGATGGCCAGGGCGGAAAAGAGACCCATGCGCATCAGTTTTTCTTGGGCCTCAGGTTTGGTGGCGCTGCCAGCGGCTATCTGTTCTGCAGCGGTGGCCTCTTCCGTGCCGTCGATGTCCTCCACCATTTTCGGCTCGTGGGGCACCGGGATCACCGTATCGATAAGAGCAAAGATAAACATGCCCGCAAAGAAGGCTCCGGCCGTGGCCCAGGAACCCAGCTTTTCGCCCAGCTCGAAGACTAGTGCATCTTTAGCCTTGAAGAAAATTTCAATCATGGAGACATAGATCATCACCCCGGCGGAAAAACCGAGAGCTACCGACAGAAACCTTGTGTTGGTGCGACTGGTGAAGAAAGCTAGCGCTGCGCCTATGCCGGTGGACAGACCGGCAATAAGCGTTAGCCCGAACGCATAAACCAGATTCCCCAGATCCAAACCCATACTCCTCTCCGCTAGGCAATTTTGCTGTAATTCTAGTATATACGCAACCAGGCAGGGTTGCATCTAGTCCAGTGACCGCCGGTTTGGTCACCTCTGGTCTGGTGGCTGCTAGCTGGGAGGTACTAGCGGGGGGCGCTATTACTGAATATGACAAGGTTGAGTTTTTCTGCCTTAATGCCTGATTATTTCAAGGCAGCAGGAACTAGCGGCAAGAAAGGTAAATTATGACTTACGTCATATATACCATCACTAATTATTACGGTGAATGCGAATTGGATATAGAAGTGCAGAGTATCGAGCGCAGCGCACCAATATGCTGTACATCGCAGTGTGGAGCAGAGTGTGAACCATTTCAGGAAGGCGATCGTTATTGTGCCTATTGTGGGCGCCCCGCTTCCATAATTGATTGGTATGTTTCCGCCACCCGCCGGCCTTGCCGGGAGGAAATTGTTTTACCGCCCGGAGGCCGGTTCTACCTCCTGGCTCACAACCGTGGCACCGCAGCAGTGAATGTCTCTGTTGACCTGACGAGAGCCCGCGGGCTAAAGCTATTAGGGGTAGATCAGCGCAAAGCTGCACCCGGAGCTTATGTGATATATGAAATCGAGCATCGCGCCGATCAGCTGATCGGCGGCAGCATCGTCGTCCGCAGCCATGATGCCGTCCGGGACCGGGAACGCTGGTGGGAAAAGAGCGGGTGGAACGAGCAAGCATTTTATGTAGCGGAATATATTAGGCTTTTAAGCCACAGGGAGCGTTGGATTATCGGCAGTCCGACCGTATTGTTTCCTCCCGGGGTGAGGAAGCAATATGTGCGCATTTGGAACGACGCTGACAAGCAGCGCATTTTCTCTTCCGACGTTCCAGCGGGTTATAGTGTGATGCACTTTGGTTTGCCTCTGGGCAGGGGACGGCAGCCGGTGCCTGTGGCGGCAAACGGCTTTGCCGAACTGACCTTTCGCCTCGACTCCGGCAGTGGCGGCGAGCCTATGTGGAATGCCGGTCCGGATGAAGTGTGCGTGCCCGTGCTGAGGATGTCGTCACCTCAGCCGACTATGGGACCGGATGTGGTGGTGGCCATCGACTTTGGTACTCAGAACACCGGGGTGCGGGTCAGATGGCGCCGGCGGCTTGTGGAGAGCAAACCGGCCGGGACGATCGACATTGTGGGAGATGTGGATAATACGCCCCGCTTTCCCACCTTGATGCTGATAGATGAGCACGGTTCGGTGGTGGCCTGGGGGCAGCGCGCGGCCATGCTTTGCAAGCAAAATCTCGTGCCGCCGAATCAGGTGGTGGTGGATAATTTAAAGACCTATCTGCGCAACAACAAAAGCCTGGTGACCTCGTCCATCCCCGGAACGTCGAACAAGGAGCTATTGGCTAAATATTTTCAGCGCATATTTCAGCGCCTTGACGATTACTTCCAGAAAGCCGATCCGGCACGTCCGTTGTCCCGGGAGCACTTGAAGGTCCGCTATATTCTCAGCCGGCCGGTGCTGGACGACGGCCGGGAGGAGAAACAGGTGCGGGCTTATGAACAGCTGCTGCGCGAAGCCCTGAAGCAATGCCGGGTGCCGGAAGAGGCCATCGCTTTTATCCCCGAGCCGCAAGCGGCTCTGACTGGTATCGAAAAAAGACGGAAGGATGAGCTGCTGAACCTGCCGGCCGGAAGCCGGGTGGCTGTGGTGGACAGCGGCGGCGGCACCACCGACGTGGTGATTGCCGAAGTGCAGACGCTGCACGGAGAGGTATCCCTGCGCATATTGGGCAGCTATTCGGCGGCTCTCGTGCCGGATGAAACCTTGCTCAAGATCCAGGAACGCTACAAAAACTACCTCTCCGGTTTTGATGCGCAGGTGGGTGGCAACATCCTCGATGCCGGTCTGGCTTTCCAGTTGGAGACTGCTGCCGACAGAGTGCTGGAAAGCGTCGACGCCTTGCATTTGGTGCCGAATAATTTATTGAAGGAGGTGGACAAAAACGAGCCGGACCGGGAGTTTCTCTATACCTGCCGCCAGATGAAAGAACACTTTGTGTTCAACGAAAGCATTTTCCTGAACAAAGCTCCCGGTGAAGAAGCGGCGGGTGAAATAGTACCCTTTCCCACCAAAGCGCGGCTGGCAGGTATCCGCCTGCGCCACGACCTTTATGATGAACAGGTAGCTGCTCCCATCCTTAAGCCGGTGGTGGAAAGGCTGCGAGCGGAAATCATGGCGTCCGGCGTCGATCCGGATTCGGTATGCCGGGTCTATTATGTGGGCGGCACCAATACCGATGCCTTCGTGCGCCGGCACTTCAGCCGGGCATTTCCTTCGGCCATCCATGAAAGCTTCGATTTCCTTGGCCTGGTCCCCAACACCAGCCCGGAAAACATGGCCAAGAACCGGCGCATTGAAATTGTGTTTATCAAATAGCGGAGTGGTAATACATAATTTGCCGCTTATGAATTAAATACCAGCCCCGGGGCTTGGACGGACCTATGTCTAAGAATTGCATAATCCGGATATGGCGGGAGCATGCTTAAGTCTGAGGAGGTAGAAAAAATGCAGTTAACCCAGAAAGAAAGCATGCTCCTGAAGGATATGCTACGTCATGAAGAGCTTTGTATTCAGAAATATGGGAATTATGCCCAGCAGGTAAAAGATCCCCAGCTGAAGCAGTTGTTCTCACAGTATCAATCTAATGAGCAGCAGCACTATAACACGGTGAATCAGTTGCTTCAGGGACAGGTGCCGAACACAGGTGCAGGCGGTGGTAGCCAGCAGCAAAGTGGACAAATGTCCCAAGGAGGGCAGCAGCTGTCACAGCCGGGCGGACAAATGTCCCAGATGACCCAGCAGCAGGCCGGCCGGCAGGCGATTGGGGCAGGTGGTAATCAGTTGCAGTGGCAGACGAGCCAGCAGGCACTTGGCGGTATGGTCAACCAGAATGATGCCAGTTTATGCGCCGATGCTCTCACTACGGAAAAATATATCGCCAGCGCCTATAACACGGCTATATTCGAAACTGTAAAACCGCAGATTCGTCAGGCACTGCAGCATATTCAGCAGGAAGAGCAGCAGCATGGCGAGGGCATTGCCAATTACATGATTACCCACGGCATGTATCAGGTGCAATAAATTAAGAACCGTAGACAGTGGATATGAACATGATACGAAACGAAGCCCGCTAAACTTTGGCGGGCTTGATTTATTTATCCGTCTATCCCGCATCAGGCGGCGCCGACTCCCTTTTTTGATAGAAGACGGCAGCTACCCAGAACCATACAAAAGCCAATGGGAAGCGAGCATAGCTCGACCAGAAAAAATACCTGAGGACGCCCACGCGGTGGGTGACGTCGTCGATCATGGTGGACATTAGAGAAAAACCGGCAATATATAGCCAGTACAAAGCATCTCTCCTGTGGGGCAGGAAGTGCAGGAACACCACCAGTGCTGCCGTCCAGGACATGTTCACCAGGACAGGAGAGCCGATAAAGGTGAATGGCCCCATCTGCTGGTATTGAAAGAGGTTTAATGCTCTGCCCGTGACTGTCACCAACCAGCCGGCGATGAAACCGAAAAGGATCCCATAGGCAAAAAGCCGCTTGATATGATCCCGGGGGACGAGGGTGATCATGGCGAGAAACATGAAGGCGGCAAAAAGGGGATACCACAGATCCGGCGGCAGGCCGAAGAGGCTATTATCCATCTTCCACAAGGCTCCTTTCGGATTATTTCGTGTTTTTTCGGCTTGTATTCGCTGGTGTCTTTTACCAGACCAACAGGAGTTGTGTGCATCGTGATTTAATATTGCCTTATGTGGCATGAAACATAAATAAAAATAAATGGAGATGATCCGTCCAAATGGTTACCTTAAACCAGAAAGATACCGGTTACAGAGGCATTTGGTATATGAACCAGCCATCCCATGATGAGTATGTTTATAAGTATAGCGGCGGGTTGGGAACATATCCGGCCAATCACCAACCTTTTGCGGTCTATTGTCCGGAAGTGGAGAAAACCTTTTTCTGCTACGGCGGCACCACCCCAGGCAGTTATACCGAATTGGTGCATATGGTCTCCTATTATGATCACAAGCGGGGTGTGGTTCCCAGGCCCACCATTCTCCTCAACAAAGCCACCTCCGACGCGCATGACAATCCGGTCATCAGCGTCGATGCCGAAGGTTACATTTGGATCTTTTCCACCTCGCACGGCAACAGCCGGCCTTCATATATTCACAAAAGCGAGCGGCCTTATGATATCGACCGTTTTCATGAAGTGAAGGCGGTGCGCAGAGATGACAACGGCGAATTGGTGCCGATGAACAATTTCTCATATATGCAGGTTTGGCCGGCTGTGGCGGACGGGCTTAAGTTTCAGTGTTTTTTCACCAAATACAACTATCCGGTGAAGCGTACCACCTGTTACATGACCACGAGAGACGGAGCGGAATGGTCCACCTGGCAGAGATTGGCCGCCATCGATGAGGGGCATTATCAAACCAGTGCCGCCGGCCGCACAAAAGTGGGGACGGCTTTCAACTACCACCCGAACGGCTTGGGCTTGAATTATCGCACCAATCTCTATTACCTGGAGACGGCCGACGGCGGGGCCACCTGGCGGACCGCTGATGGAGCGCAGTATGAGTGCGGGTGTGAGGATGAACACCGGTGCCGGGGGTTGGAGCTGCCTCTGCGAGAAGCGCATAATGCCGCTTTGGTGCGCGATTATGAAAAAGAAGGCCTCAAGGTTTATATTAACGACGTAGCCTATGATGAACAGGATCGGCCCGTAATCCTTTATATAACCAGCAAGGGCTATGAAGCTGGTCCCAAGAATGATCCCCGGGTGTGGACCATCGCCCACTGGCTGGGTGATCATTGGGAGTTTAGGTCGGCTTTCACTTCGGACAGCAACTACGACATGGGCTCCATATATATTGAAGAAAATGGGGTGTGGCGGATTATCGGGCCTACGGAGACAGGGCCTCAGCCATACAATCCCGGTGGCGAGGTAGCCCTGTGGCTCTCGTACGATCAGGGGCGGAGCTGGACCAAAAAGAAGCAGATTACAAGCGGCAGTGAGCGCAATCATACTTATGTGCGCAAGCCCCACAACGCCCATCCGGAGTTTTATGCTTTCTGGGCTGACGGCCATGCCAGAAAACCGTCGGAGTCGCGGCTATATATGTGCGACCAGGACGGTAACGCCCGAGTTTTTCCTGCCGAGATGGACAGGGATTATGCCGAACCAATACCGATCAAATAATATTTGGTCGCAAAAAGGAGAGGGGAATGATAGCCGTGGAAGATATAAGAATTATGGCCATAGGTGCCCATCCGGATGATTGTGAGCTGAAGGCGGGCGGTTGTGCAGCTTTATGGGCTGAATGCGGTTACCGGGTGCTCTTTGTTTCCATGACCAATGGACATACCGGCCATTACGCCATGGGCGGCGGACCACTGGCCAGACGGCGCCGGGATGAAGCTGCCGCGGCCGCGGCGGTTATCGGTATTGAGTCGCGGGTGGTGGATATCAACAATGGCGAGCTGATGCCGGATCTATATACGCGCAAGCTCCTGATCGCTATGATCAGGGAGTTTTCTCCGGATCTGATACTCACCCACAGGCCGAACGATTACCATCCCGACCATCGTTACACTTCGCAGTTGGTGCAGGATTGTTCATACCAAATCAATGTTCCTCATTTTGTCCCATTGACTCCGGCACCGATGAAACGCTGCGTCATTATGTACTTCTCGGATAACTTCAAAAAACCGGTGCCGTTCACTCCTGATATAGCCGTCGACATCACGCCTGTGGTGGATAAAAAGATTGCCATGGTGGCCTGCCATGAATCGCAGGTATATGAATGGCTACCATGGGCCGACGGCAATCTGAGCGATGTACCTAAAGATGCGGCGGAGAGGTATGCTTGGCTGACCGACAAGCAACGCCAGAGATACCGCCGTGAAGCCGACCTTTGCCGGGAAAAGCTGGTGCAGATTTACGGCGAGAAGGGCGGGACGTGCGAATTTGCCGAGAGCTTTGAGGTTTGCGAGTATGGGGCCAGGCTGACGGAGGAGGCCAAGAAGCGGCTCTTCCCGTTTGTGCCGTAGCCCGCCAGGTGTGCCTTAACCCAGACTAAATCTAAATCTCGACACGACACCCCAGCGATTAGCAACTGGTCCTCTGGACCGCCGGCGCTGGGGTGTTGTATTTTGATGAAGCCGTTAGCGGTGCCTGTTTATGCCTGTTTGGAAGGTAGCTCTGACTTCTTTGCAGAATATAGCCCATATAAATATGTTAGGCCGGGAGGAATTATATGTTGGTTTCGCAGCGGCGTCAACGCATTCTTGAGCGTTTATTTACCGAGAGGCATGTGGACAACAACGCCCTGGCGACAGAGTTCGGGGTTTCCATAGATACCATTCGCCGTGATATGCGCATTTTGGCACAAAAAGGACTGGTGACCAGAACTCATGGCGGGGCCTCGTGGGTGGAGGATTGGGAACTCAGGACCGGTTTGGACCGTGATCCACTGTTGCGCTTCAAGCGGGCCATAGCTGCCAAGGCCCGGACCTTGTTGCCGCTAGGTGAGCCTGTGGCTTTGGATATCGGCAGTACCACCTACCAGTTTGCCCGGGCTCTGGTGGCCGATCCGCCACAGGAACCAATGTCCATCATAACCAACGACATCCGCATCGGATCCTATTTAAAAAAGGTTCCCGGCATCACCGTCACCATTACCGGCGGGACGATCGGCGACAGGGGCTACCTGTGGGGCTTGTTGACCAAGAGGTCGCTGGAAATTCTATATTTCGACACCGCCATCATGGCCACCAGCGGCCTCACCATTAAAGAGGGTCTTACCGATCCCCATTCGGAGGTGGCTGAAATAAAACAGGTATTAATTGCCAACGCAAAGCGGGTGGTCTTGCTGGCCGACCATACGAAATTCGGGTGCCGCCATATGTACCATGTGGCCGATATCAAAAAAGTCGATATGATCGTGACGGATGACTTGGCCCCGGCAGAGGTACTGGAAGAATTGAGATTGCTTAAGATACGCACAGTCGTTGTTCCGGTGAGCTACAACGAATGATGTTTCCGTTTATACCCGGAAAACGTGCATAAACATGAATGTAGATTTCATGAAAGAGGAAGGAGAAGGTCGGCACCAAGCGAAGCATCTATTGCGCAAACAACCAAAAAAGGGATGAGGAGTGAACGGCAAATGATGCAAAACGTGATCGGCTCTTTTAAAAAATTAATTAAAAGAGCGACCTTAGGAGCAGTCTCAGGATTATTGCTGTTGGGCATCGTGGCTTCTTTAGGATGGGCGGCTTCGGCAGCGACAAAAAACGAACCGGTACAGCTTTCCCTTTGGACCATATGGGATGGTGACCGGGTACCGCTCATGCAAAGGGTTTTGGACGAATTCATGGCGGAGTATCCATGGATCAAGGTAGATCACATTGTCTTGTCATCCTCGGAAAGGTATGACAAATTTTTGATTTCCACCGCCGGCGGTGCACCGCCCGATGTGATGATGCTGGGCCGGGAGGAGATTCCGGCTGTGGCCGACAAAGGGATGGTTCTGCCTTTAGATGAATATATGCGCCGTGACGGGATCGGCAAGGATATGTTCTTCCCGGCGGAAATCGAGACTGCCGTCTGGAAAGGAACCACCTACATTCTGCCGCATGCCACCGGATCGGCTGCGAATAACCTGCTCTATTACAACAAAGAATTGTTCAGGAACTCCGGCCTGGACGACGCCAAGTCGCCGAAGACTTGGACGGATTTGTGGAATACGGCCAAAAGGCTAAATCGCTATGACGAAGACGGCACTTTGACTCAGCTCGGCGTCGAGGTTAACGCTTTGGCCAACCGCAGGTTTTTTGCCTGGGCTTATTCCAACGGAGGCAGCTACGCTACAGAAGATGGGCGCAAACTCCTCTTCAACAGTGAGAAGAATATAGAGACCCTGGAGTGGATGGTAGACTTTACCAATGAGTTGAACCGGGGAGTGGACGAGCTTACCCGCTTCAACAGAGTGTACCGCAATGCGTTCTTCACGGAGCGCAAGGCTATGGAGATCAGCGGTGCCTTTCGTCTGTTCCAGATCATGTCGTCCAATCCCAATATGGATCTGGGTGTCGGATTACTACCGCATAATGAGGGATATGAGAGCCATGGCGTAACCGAAGGCGGCTGGGGCTATGTCATCCCGAGAAACGCTGCACATCCTGAAGAGAGCTGGCTGTTGGTCAAGTGGCTGACCACCTCCGAAGTGGGCGCCCGCTGGTTTATGTTTGTCCAGGGACGTCCCTCGCCGGTGAGAAGATACTCCCTCGATCGCAGCTATTTCACCAGTAATCCGCACTGGCCGACCATCATTCAGGCCATGGAGACCAGCGTACCTCTGCCGCGGATACCCATCGAAGATCGGCTCAAGCAGGTCGAAAGTAAATTCCTCACACCGGCCTTCTCCGGAACGATGACTCCCCGGCAAGTGCTTGATGAATATCAAAGATACGCCCAGGCGCTGCTTGAGGAATATTATGCGCAATAGTGGCAGCGAAAGCCGCCGTATGAACCAAGGATAGAGCTTTTGACCGATACCGCCGAGCAAATCGGCGGTATCGGCTACTGGAGGAGAGAGCGTGATGAAAAATCTGCCTCAGCAGTCACCAAGGCGAACGGTTTTGGCCGTTGCCGCTATTGTTTATTTATGCTGTATTATCGGCGCCATGGCACCGGTAGCCTATAGCGCTGCGCCTGAGCCGGTACGGATCGAGAATTTCGTCTCTGTATTCTCTCCGGATGTGGTGCACAAGAGCGCCTCTTTTGCCCAGATAGTCGAATATGCCAAGGATATCGGACTGGCCTCGATTCGGGTAGGCATACGGTGGGACAATGCCCAGCCGTTGCCCGGAGTGTACAATTGGAAGACCTTCGACGCCAAAGTCGAGATAGCCAACCGGGCCGGGCTCAAGGTGCATGGGCTGATCACCAGAACACCTTTTTGGGCGGAGAGCCGCTCGCCGTCAGCCTTAAAAACGCCCAGACCGAAAGATCTCGCCGCCTTTGTCGCCGCGGCGGTGGAACGCTACAACGGCGACGGTAAAAACGACGCCCTGGGATCTGACGGCAAACCTCTCCTGGTGGAAGCCTGGGAGATCAATCATGAACAAGACTATAAGCGGGTCTGGGATTCCGCCAATCCGCCGGCCGATTATGCCCTGGTCTACCGGGAGGCTGTCGCCGCCGGCCGGGCAGTTGATCCGCGCATTCCTGTCATGACCGGCGGTTTGTCGGCCAGGGCTACGACCAATTACCCGCGGCAGGTATTCGCCAATTTAGATCCTGAAGATCTGTCCGGTTTTCTGCCGGTGCATTTATACAGGCTACCCGATAGTCCTGAATCGGCCGTAGGTAGTCGCTATTCGAAGCAGACCTTCCTGGAACGCATCTTTGAGTTCAAGCGGGATGTTTTTGATGTATATGCTCCTGGAACAAATATGCGCCTGTGGGTGGCCGCCATTGGGTGGCCCAGCTGGCCTACACCGCCTCTTCCCACCACTGCTTATGTAACCGACGACGATCAGGCCAATTATCTCGTCCGCACCATGGTGTTGGCGCTGTCTACTCAGATGGTCGAAGGCTTGGCCATCGCCTGCGACTTTGTGGACGATTCTGTCTGCAGCGATCCCCCGTGGACCCATACAGGAGTGGTCCGCTCCGACGGGACGAAGAAACCATCGTATTTTGCGATGAAGACGGCCATTGCCATGCTGCGGGGCGCGGATTACGCCGGAGCCGATTACCTCGGGCCACACAACTATGCGCTGCACTTCCAAAGGGACGACACCACTGTTACCGTGCTGTGGAACGCATCTCACCTGGGCACCTCCACGGCTTCCCAGGTGGAGGTGGCAGCAGGTGACCTGAGCGCGCTGCAGATTTTCGACAGGGACGGCCGGCGGCTTGATCCTCAACTAAAGGATGAGCGGGTGATCCTCACTTTGACGGGCAGTCCGCTCTATCTGCTGAGGCAGGGGATTGAGGTGGTGCCTTCTCCTGTGGTGGCGCCCGACAGACTCTCTGGATCTCCCGGCGATGAGATTACTCTGAAAGTGCAACTGCTCAACCCGTTTTCCCATTCCCTGAAAGGCACGTTCACTCTTGATCTCCCGCCGGGTTGGGCAGCAGAAGAAGTCTCCAAGCCCTACGACCTGGCACCTTTAGGCTTGGCCGTCCTTGATTTTACGGTGACGGTGCCGCCTGCTGCCCAAACTGGAGAACTGGAGCTCACCGGGAAAATGGCCGGCGAGAAGGGAATAAGCACAGTTACCGCCGCCTGGCTGTCGCTCGCTAAAACCAAGGTAGTGACCAACTTTGAGAGCGGTCTCGTAGGCTGGAATATGACGGCATCCAATGCCAAGGGGAGTGTGGAGCTGTCTACAGAAGCGACCCCGAGCGGTTGCCCGGCAGCGAGGATCACCATGTGGCCTGATCTTGAGGCCTCAAGCCGCATCGTGCAGATCACGAGGCCTGTTTCCCTTCCGGTTGAGGGAGAGCCCAAAGGCCTTGGGCTATGGGTAAAAGGCGATGATTCAGGCTGCCAGATCAACTACCAAGTGGTGGACCGCTACGGAGAGAGATTCGTGGTGATAGCCGCCCAGCCGATCGACTGGACCGGTTGGAAGTATATCAGCGCTCCTATCGAGCATTTCGCCAGCCATTCCGGAACTAATGCCAACGGCGTGATTGACTATCCTGTAAGTTTCCAGTCCGTGATGGTCAGTTGCCGGGCCTCCTATGTGCCTGAGAAGGTGGAAATCTTGATAGATGAAATAGTAGCCACTTATGAATAAAGTATTCGAAGCAAAAGACCGAACGGGTGGGCCGTCACATAAGCTGCAGCTATCGGCACCGGAATGCCCGAACAAGCTTATATCCGGAGTATAATGAGCAGAGAACGTGCATAATCATGCACCTATTTTTGCACCTTTGGGTAGGTATCATTTTCGAAGTGACGAATACCGATCATATGACTTGTTATATATGACTGAGGGACGGATGACGATGCTTTGGCAGGATTTGCATACTCACACCGTTCACTCCGACGGCAAATCCGATATCCGGTTGATGATCCAGACCGCCGGTGTGTATGGGCTCAACACAATTGCCATTACCGATCACTGCAGTGACCGCTACTCGTTTGATCCAGAACGGCTGCAGCAAGAGTGCGCCGCCGCGAGGAAAGAGGCTGCCTGTCATGTGATCGCCGGGGTGGAAGCGGTAGTGCTTGATATAGACGGGCATCTCTCCATTGCGGATGAGATGATTCCCCATCTTGAGCTGGTTCTGGGCGAGCTGAACAGGAAAACCAAGGGTTGTTTTGAGTCCGGACACCCTGAGCAGCGGGCCGAGAACATCATCAAAGCCATGGTTAATGCCTGCCGCAGGAATCCCTGCTTGCGCATACTGGCTCATCCGCTGAATGTGGCGGCCCCGGCCGGTGTCGATCTGACCCTGTTTACCGATGATCTCCTTGATGAACTGGCTCTGGCCTGCAAGCAAAACCAGGTGGCATTTGAGCTGATGAGCGATCAGTGGTGGTGGTTCCGCACTCAGCCGCTGGACAAAGTGACGGAGGAATATGCCCGCATAGTCAGCTATATCGCCGGCAAAGGTGTTGAGCTGACCTTAGGCAGCGATGCCCACAGCCACCAGGGGGTCGGCAATTTCATTTGGGCCATGCGGGTCCTGCAATTGGCTGATATAGACGAAAGCCGGATTGCCTATATTATGCCTCCAAATCCCACGCCCGGGGTTGCTATTGCGGGAGCAAAGGAGGCTAATTCTCATGAGCATTGATGTAACTATTCTCGGTACAGCTTCAGGCATGCCTGTGAAACATCGTTTTGGGCAGACCATCGTGCTGACTTATAGACAGGCGGTGTCGGATAATGGCCAAGCCGGCGTGAGCAATGCTTGCCACACCTGCCATACTTACCATTACCTTCTGGACGCCGGTGATGGAGCCAGCTCGCTCCTGGCACGCCACGACTTCGATCACCGGGAGATCGCCGCCATCTTTATCTCGCATATGCACGCCGATCATCATGCCGGTCTGGCTCAGGTGATCAAAACATGCATGCATCTGAAAAGAAAGAAACCGCTCACCATACTGGCACCGGCTGAGGGTCTTGCCGCGCTGCAGAATTATCTCCGGGCGAGCTACCTTTGTGAGCCATTTCTCGGCTTTCCACTGCACTGGGTCTCAGCCGACCGGCTTGGTGAAGTGATGGCCTTGCCCGGCCATCTTACGATTCGGACATATCCCAACCAGCACATGAACTGGTTCAAAACCAAGTTGCAGAAAACGGGCGCTCCTCATGCCTATTCTTTCGAGAGCTATAGCGCCGTCCTGGCGTTTCCTCATCTGCGGATCGCTTATTCAGGCAACCTGAACGGCCCGCAGGGCATACACGAGATGGCGGACTATGCAGAACCTTGTGACCTCTTGATCGCGGAGTTGGCTCATGTCGACCCATATGAACTCGGCCGTTTCCTGCATGGGCGGGAGATCGGCCACACCATTATCACTCACATCAATTCCAAATGGGATGGCTATTCCGAGGCAGACATCATCAAGCGGGTGCTGGAGGGAGCGGAGCATCAACCTCTTTCCCTGGCCGTCGCCAGCGATGGTTATACCTACTCTATAGACATATAGATCCCCGGCCGGATACCGAAAAAAGAGCTTCCACGATAAAGGCCTGAAGGCGGCAGAAGAGGAAAGGCTGCAAACTTAAAAGTTGCATGATATAATTGCAGCCGAGGTGATAAATGTATGCTACCGACTGTGGATTTTTGTGGCCTTAAGGTAACCCGCCTGATCATCGGGGCAAACCCCTTCGGGGGCTTCAGCCATCAGAGCAAGGCCCGGGATGAGGAGATGCTCAGGTATCATACCGAGGAGCGGATCCTGGAAACCTGGCACCGGGCGGAGCAGGCCGGGATAAACACCATGATCACCAACAATGAGTCGGAAAATGTGGTACAAGCGGTGAAAAGGTATCTGAAAGAGGGCGGGACCCTGCAGTGGATCACGCAGGTGAATTTCAGGAAGCATGAGAATATGTTCCAGGCGATCGACGAAGCGGTGGAGATCGGTTGCCGGGCGCTATACCTGCACGGCGGAGTGGTGGACAAAGCCTACGCCGAGCGGGATGAGGAAACTGTCAGATCGTTTTGCGCTCATGCCCGGGCAGCCGGGGTGCCGGTCGGAGTGGCCGGGCATGCGCCCGAAGCGCATTATTGGGTGGATAGCCTGGGAGTCGCCGATTTTCATGCTGTCTGCTTTTTCAACTGCGGCAGCCTGCACTTCGGCAAAGGGCATAAATTCCAGCTGGACGATATACCCAAAGCCGTCGAATGCATCAAGCGCCTGCAAAAACCCTGCATCGCTTATAAGATCATGGGAGCCGGGCGCATCGAGGCCCGCATGGCTTTTGAATATGCCTTTGCCAACATAAAGAGCACCGATGTGGTTAACGTCGGCATGCACCGGGGCGACAAGGATGGTATAATAGAAGAAAACGTCAAACTGGTCGAAGATATACTATCCAAGAGGTGATGAGGAAAATGGATCAAGCACTGTCCGATTTGGCGCGCTGGCGGGATGTGCACTCCCGGCGGATATCGAGCTATGATACCACCGGCGGGAATGCTGACAACTGGGTTTTTGCTCCCGGGGAAGAGAAGACCATTGCGGCGATTTCAGGAGCGGGCTGTATCCGCCACATCTGGGTCACCATAGCTTCCGGCATGCCCTTTTACCTGCGCAAGCTGGTGCTTAGAATGTTTTGGGACGATGAATCGGAACCGAGCGTGGAATGCCCAATCGGTGACTTTTTCGGTCTGGGCCATGGTATAGTGACCTATTTCCAGTCGGCACCTCTGCAAATGTGGGACCGGGCCTTCAACTGCTGGTTCCCCATGCCGTTCGCCAATGGTGCCCGTATCACCATTGAGAACCAGGGAGAAGAAGATGCTGTAATATATTTTTATATCGATTACCAGTCATACGAGAAAATCGAGGCCGACCAGGCCCGGTTTCATGCCGTATGGCATCGTAAACTGGTAACCAAGGCCGAAGCCGAGCGGGGGCCCAACCGCAGGGGGCAGGAATCCGTTCTGAACAAGAGCGGGAAGGACAATTATGTCATCCTGGATGCCGTCGGGAAAGGTCATTATGTCGGCTGCCATTTGAACCTGGACACCAACGAGCCCGGCTGGTGGGGAGAAGGCGACGACATGATCTTTATAGACGGGGAGATCTGGCCGCCTTCCCTGCATGGCACGGGCACCGAAGATTATTTCTGCGGGGCCTGGAATTATAACAGGCTGCATCAGACTTACACCACTCCCTATTACGGATACCACTTTAAAGGGAACAGCGATTATACCGGCAAGCATTCGCAATACCGTTTTCATATCCTGGATCCAATCTATTTCCGGAAGTCGATATTGGTCACCATCGAACATGGTCATGCCAATGACCGTTCCGGCGATTGGACCAGCGTGGCTTATTGGTACCAGATGGAGCCGCATAAGAAGCTGCCGTTGCTTTTGCCTGTGAATGAGCGTCTTCCCTATCGTTTCGGCGGCCTGGAGAGCCGTCAAGGAAAAGATCGTTCCGGGTTGCCGGTGAATTTCTATTAACAAATAACCGGCTGAGTTATAAAAAACCTGTCCAAGTTTTAAAAACCCGGCCAAGCTGGGCTATAGCAAAGCAAAAAAGGGCAGCCCGCTCCGCTCGCCATCCCTGGCGGCGGGGGGCTGCCCTTTTAGCTAACGAACTGTGGTAAACGAACGAACGATTAAGGAGCCGTCTGCTCCAGTAATTCCTGGATAACGCCGGCTACTTCCATAATGGCGGTGCGGGCGGATTTGCGGTTCTGGATGACGTCGTTTACCGCGGCAGTCATGATGTCGTTGATCGTCCAGAAGGCGGGCGACTTCCTGATCTGAATGATTGCCCCATGAGAGGCGGCCTGCTGGATCGCCACATCCGGCGTCACCGGACGGCCGGTTGTTTTCTGCCAATGTGAGCGCCACTCCGGCAGATTATCCAGCAAGGCGGGGATGGCTCCGGCGGCGATGGAATAATCCAGATTGGCTTTCTTGTTCCAGGTGATCCACTTGACCAGTTCCCAGGCGCCTTCCAGGTTGGTCGAGGTGTTCAGGATGCAATAACCTATCGGATTGATGGCTGCCTGTGCCGTCTCTTTCACCCGGAACCAGGGCATGAAATCCCAGTCTTCATTGGAATCGATAAGGCTTAAGAGATTCCAGGTGCCAACCCCGGCCATGGCCGCTTTTCCTGAAGTGAAATTGCCTACGGCATTGCCTGTCGGCATCACCTGATGTTGGTGTATGAGATCCTGGAAAGCCTGCACGGAGGCAATGGCCTCTTCACTGGTGCCGAGGAAAGTGCGCAAGTCGTCGGTCACCCACCGGCCGCCCCAAGGGTAGGGCAGAGTGATCCAGGAATCCATAAAAGGTCCGGATATACCATATTGGGTAATAGCCCCTTCGCTGTTCTTGACGGTCAGTTTTTTGGCAGTTTGTACTAAGTTATCGTATGTCCAATCGGCGGTATTCCACTGTTTCGGCGGATAAGCCAGACCGGCCCGGTCAAAGTGATGGATATTGTAGACCCAGGTCAATACCGACGCTCCATATGGCAGCAGGTATTGTCGGCCCTGGAACTGCAAGGCTTGCACTACCGGTGGGATGAGCCGGCTCATGTTTACATTATCTTTTTTGATCAGCTCGTCGAGGGGTAAAAGAATGCCTTTGATGGCGAATTCCCCGAACTCGGTGCTCACTCCGCCGACCACATCGGGGGAGACGCCGCCGGCAATGAGGGTGAGCACTTTCTCCCATTTGCCTTTCTGGCCGCCGGTCGTGGTGATGATTTCCACCGGGATACCCGTCGCGGCCGTAAACTCGTCCACCACTTCTTTATAGACGGACAGCTGCAGATTGTTGGCATGAACGACATACTGCACCGGTTTCGCCGCCCAGGCGACGGAAAACGACATCAACACTGCCAGCACCGCTACGACAAGCACGACAAAACATTTTTTCATCTGCATTCACCTTTCTCTTGTTATTAGGCAGGCGAGACAACTAATGCAAGGATAAACAGCAGTTGTTACCAAATATTATCAGTGACCGCTAACTACAATATTAACATAAAAAATAGGGGTTATTTTATTTGAGTTTTCACCACCGAACATAGGTATATTGCAGGTAAGGAGGGGAAGAGTTGGCGATCCAAATTACGCTGCTGCGTTTGGGAAGAATCCGGTACCGGCAGCTGATGCAGGTGATCGAGCACCGGCATAGCTTTTTCCATCTCAGTTATGTGCTGAGCGGCCAGGGCTATGTCGTCCTGAACGGTCAGCTATATGAAATTGGTGCCGGTGAGATGCATTACTACCATCCCAGCTGGACTCACGAGATCTGGGCACAACCGCACACCAGATTTGAGGTTCTCGACCTCCGTTTTTTGGTGACGGACGCTGCCGGGTTCGAGATGACCAAGAAGCTGCCGGCTTTTATAAAGGCGGGAGTGCTTCTGGAAAATATTGTGGAAATGATGCACAACATAGAATTGCTGGGTGTAAGGCGTGAGACTCCCTTGTGGTACGAGACCGCCCATGCTTACCTGGTCATCATATTATCCCAGCTCATGCAATATGGCGAGCAAACCCAATGCCACCTGGCCCGCACTCCGTCCTCGCTGGTGGCTGAGGCGCTGAAGATAATGAGGGATAGTTTACCTTTCGGTATTTCGGTGGGGCAATTGGCGGAACGCTTGTTTATCAGTCCGACTCATCTGACGATGTTGTTTAAGACCCAATTAGGCATGACGGTGCATGATGTGATGATACAAATGAAAATGGAACATGCTAAGCAAGACTTGGCTATTGATCCAAAAATAAGCATAACGAGGATATCACAGGTATATGGCTGGAAGGACGCCCGCCACTTCAGAAGGCATTTTAAGAAAGTGACGGGGATGACGCCTACAGACTATGCCAGGTGTTTTTCCGACCGCAGAGCTACCAACAGAGTTGATGAAAACTGGCTGGTTTTTAACCGGAGCGTATCCGATCTTCAGACCTTTGAGGGGTGAGGAGTGATGATGATGAAAAGACGGTTGGCTCAGGTGGCGGCTGCCGTAGTCGTCGTGGCTGTCGTGGCTTTGTGGAATTTTTCAGTAGCGTTCGCTGAGTCCGATCTCCTGGCGCACTGCCGCGAGCTGATCAAGGATGGCAAGTATGAAGAGATGTTGGCTATAGCCGAGGCGGAGTTGGCGCGGGAACCGCTGCAGTATACATACCCGTCGCCTGCTACGACCATCATCAGGCATATGGTGGATGCCTATCGGAAGACCGGCAGGACGGCGGAGGGGGTAGATTTTCTTTTCGGCATCTATGCCCGTGATGCCGGGCAACGGGCGGCGAGCCTTTTGGGAGAGATGGTGTTCGAACTGGCGCTGGAATCCGCCAAATACCGGACGGCAAAGGAGGTACTGGACATCCTGAGCGGTGGAGAAACGGCGCCGGAATGGAGCCTGCAATATGCCCAGCTTTATGCTGTTACCGGCCGAAAGGAGGAGGCCTTGCTCAAACTGCAGGAGAACTTCGGCTGGCCATATGGCGCCTCGCGCACGGCCGTGATCGGCCTGCCGGAGTTTGTCGCCCTGCATGACGACCCTACCTTTCAGGAACTGGTGACGGAGAGACCCTCTACCTTTGCAGAAAGGATAGAGCGTTCAGCGGCGCTGCTGCGCACCACAGTCGATATCATGACGGAAGCGGAGCTCGAAGAGGTGGCTTCTTTCTATAAAAGCATAGACAGCGCCGCCAAGGCTGCCGCCATGTGGCAGGAAATAAGTGCGGTCGATGCCCGGCTATATAACCAGGCAGACAGATATAAAGATAAGCTCATGCAGATGCTCTCGGCAGGAGCGGACTGGCTGTTTTACCAGATGTCCCTGGCGAAGATCCTGCTCATGACCGATGATGGCGATATGGCCGTCCGGGTGGTGGAGGTTATGGCCGGTAAGGATTTGCGCCCATTCCCGGAGCAACTTATCATGCTGGCTTTTCTCACCGCCAGGATCTCCCCGGCCACTGCCCTGCCGTTTTTGCACCAGGTGCTCGATATAAACTTCGGTGAAGAGGCGGCGCTGAGCCAAAGCTATCTGCAATTTATGCTGGTGAATGCCTTTGCGGTGGCCCAACCCGACACTGTGGATCTGTTGCTCGGTGCCGCTGTGGGGGATGAGGCCGTAAGAAGAGACAATGCCTTGGCCCTGCTGGTCTTTTTCCAGGAGGAAAAATTGATCCCCATCCTCTTGGCCAAAATGGAGCGAAGTGAAAGTCAGGAAGCCTGGCTGGAAAATGCCACCCATTTAAGCCACCTGCGCCTGCCGGAGGCGAGACAAGCCCTTGTCCGGTTGCAGTATGATACCGCTCTGGCTCCGGCCGTCAGGGAAGAATTGCCTAAACTGATTGAAGAGTGTGGGCCGCCGGCGAACCCCTTTGGCGACGAAGGTGTGAAAATTACCAACCCCACCCTGAAAAAAATATTGCTCAATAATCTGGAGTTGACCTTAGGCTATGATATCGGCAAAGTAGCCGGCACTCTCGCCCTCTCGGCCGACGAGGGGGATATCGAGCAGCTGCAGAGAATCCGCTCGCGCCTTATGACCAGGCTCTCCGATGAGGCCTGGTATGATTACAGGGTGGTTACGGCCGTGATCAACCTGATCAAGTGGCGGGAATAAGGCTTAAAACAGGCGCCGGCAGGCCTCCCGCCCGGCGGGCGAGAGGTCTGCCGGCATTTCAGCATTCCTGAGGGGCGGTGCTTAGCGCTCCTACGGGGCTGTCTGCCGCAGCAGTTCCTGGATGACGTCGGCCACTTCCATGAGGGCCGTACGGGCTGATTTGCGATTATATATGGCCTGAGTGGCGGCGGTGTTCATGATATCGTTGATCGTCCAGAAGGCCGGCGACTTCCTGATCTGGATGATGGCCCCGTGGACGGCGGCCTGCTGGATGACGATATCCGGTGTTACAGGCCGGCCGATCACTTTCTGCCAGTGAGAGCGCCATTCCGGGAGATTGTCCAGCAAGGCGGGGATGGCCCCCGCGGCAATGGCATATTCCAGGTTGGCCTTCTTGTTCCAGGTGATCCACTTGACCAGTTCCCAGGCGCCTTCCAAATTTGTCGAGGTGTTCAGAATGCAATAGCCTATCGGGTTGATGGCCGCCTGTGCCGTTTCTTTCACCCGGAACCACGGCATGAAATCCCATTCCTCATTGGAATCGATGAGGCTTAAGATGTTCCAGGTGCCCAGCCCGGCCATGGCGCCTTTGCCGGCGGTGAAATTGGCCACGGCGCCGGCGGTCGGCATCACCTGATGCTGGTGTATGAGGTCCTGGAAAGCCTGCAAGGAGGCAATGGCCTCTTCACTGGTGCCGAGGAAGGTCCGCAAATCGTCGCTCACCCAGCGGCCGCCCCAAGGATAGGGCAAAGTGATCCAGGAATCCCAGAAGTAACCGGCCACCCCATATTGCGTGATGCGCCCGTCGCTGTCCCTCACCGTGAGCTTCTTGGCGTTTTGCACGAAAGCGTCGTAGGTCCACTCGGCGGTGTTCCACTGTTTCGGTGGGTAAGCCAAGCCGGCCCGGTCGAAGTGATGGATGTTATAGACCATGGTCAATACCGAGGCCCCATACGGCAGAAGATATTGCCGGCCCTGGAACTGCAGGGCTTCCACCACCGGGGGGATGAGCCTGTTTATGTTGGCGTTTTCTTTTTTGATCATTTCGTCCAGGGGCAAAAGCAGCCCTTTGATGGCAAACTCCCCGAATTCGGTGCTCACTCCGCCGACCACATCGGGGGAGACGCCGCCGGCAATGAGAGTGAGCACTTTTTCCCACTTGCCTTTCTGGCCGCCGGTTGTAGTGATGATTTCCACCGGTATGCCTGTCGCCGCCGTAAACTCCGCCACCACCTGTCTATATACGGACAGTTGCAGGTCGTTGCCATGAACCACATATTGCACCGGTTTGGCCGCAGCCGCCACAGCGGCAGACAGCGCCAGCCACATCAGCAGTGCTGCGACAGATAAGGACACAAACTTCTTCACCAGCATCCACCTTCCTATAAATTCTATATTGGCGATCAGGTAGGTACCTCTGATATTGTATCATTTATTGCCAATACGCACCACGTTGGTAAAATATTGACTGGTCTTGGTTCAAGGCCTGTTTTGCCCGGCAATAGCAAGAAAAGCGCTCTTGTGCCCCTATTTGGCCGGGCTCATTTAAACCTGGTGGGAGGCGAGGAATAGTATTGGCGAAAGGTGCGGGTGAAACTGGACATGTTGCGATAGCCGACTAAAGCCCGGGCAGCTCAGTCGAGCTTCATGGCGCTCGTCATCACCGCCGGTTCACAAAACAAGGAGAACGCCTGGAAGCTGATCCGCTTTCTGGCATATGAGACCGACGGCGCCCTGTTCTTTTACCAGAGCCGAAAACCGCACTCCCGTGCTGCGGGCTACCGTCCGGGATTACCTCGAGCGTTGGAACGAGCTGGCTCCCGGCTGTAACCCTCAGGTATTTACCGATGCGGTGAATGTGCTGTGGAAATGGCGGCTCGTTTCAGGTTACGGCGGTACGCAAATCTCCCAGATCATCACGCCCATGTGGTATAAGATGCGGGCCGGCTCGATCGGCATCATGGAAGGTGTCCTGCAGATAACTCCTCAGATCCAGGCCATACTGGACGATTTGCACAAGAAATAGTGACGGGAACCGGCCACCAACCCGAGAGGATTGATTCCTTTTCGCTTGGTGGCCGGTCCGGCTTTATGGCGGAATAACTGTCGGGGTGTCCGTCAGACGGTCAAGGTTTTAAACTGCGGCAGGTAGGGAGCGTTTTCCTTCAGCATGCATTGCACCATGTCCTTGATCTCCGCCATGGAGAGCACGGCGGCAGTCAGCGGGTCATAGAGACAAGCCTGGAAGACCAGGCGGGGGTTCCCGGTCAGCGCCGCTTCCACCGCCATCTCTTCCCCGGCGATGCTGACGTTGTTTAAAGCGGCGCACTGCGGCGGCAGGGCTCCGGCGTGAATGGGGTGGAGGCCGCCGCGGTTCGCCAGGACGGGCACTTCCACGCAGACCTTTGGGGGAAGGTTGTCTATCAGATTGGTGTTGGGCACATTGCCGTTGAAGATGAACGGCTCGCCGCCCATCAGGGCGTTGATTATATAAGCGGCATATTCCTGGCCGCGCTGCAGATTCAGCGGGGCCTGGAACCATTTTTCGATATCCGCCACCCAAGTGTGTTCCCTCGCCGCATAGCGCTTGACGATGCGGGCATATTCGCCGCCGGCGCCATGGGGACCGGCGGTGCAATATTTGGCGATCAGGTCGGGGCGTTTGCGGAACCACCAGACATATTCGGAATTGTGACCGCTGGATTCGGTGACGTAATAGTCCAGATGCAGGAACATCTCATTGCGCACGATGTCCTGTTCGTATATTTCCGGCCTTTGCACCGCTTCCCGGAGGAGGGGGTAGGCATCTTCGCCTTTCCATTTATACTCCAGGTACCAGGCTTGATGATTGATGCCGGCGCAGAGATAATCGACATCCTTCATGTCTGCCCCGATCCACCCGGCGAGCCGGCGGGCGGTGCCCTGGACGCTGTGGCAAAGGCCGGTGACCATGATCTTCGATTCTCTCTGCATAGCCCGGCACAGCATAGCCATGGGATTGGTGTAGTTGAGCATGACGGCGCGCGGGCAAAGCTCCTCCATATCCCGGCAGATGCCCAGCATCACGGGAATGGTGCGCAGGGCACGGAATATACCGGAGGGCCCGCGGGTGTCGCCGATGCAGATATCCACCCCATATTGTTTCGGGATCTCGATATCCTTGCGCCATACATCCACACCGCCGGCCAGTATGGTGACCAGGACGACGTCGGCTCCCTCCAGCGCTTTCCGGCGGTCGAAAGTGGTCTCCACTTTAGCCGGATAGCCGCCTTCATTGATGATCCTCGTGACGGCGCGCTCGGCAAAAGCCAACCGTTCCGCATTGATGTCCATGAGGGTGATGGTGCTGTCGGCGAGCCTGGGGAAGGTGAGAATGTCCCGCACCAGGGCCCGGGTGAAGCCGAAACTACCGGCACCGATAAAGGTGATTTTTGCCATGTTCTATTGCCTCCTATTTATACGGTTTTTGCTGCGTTGTCGAAAATCCGAAAGCTGTCTATAACTGCCTAACCAGGGCCAAGCCGATGCGGCCCAATTCCGGGTCTACCGTCAAAACTTGCACTTCCACTGCCTGGCCGACCGTCAGCACGTCGAGCGGATGCCGGACATAGCCTTTGCCCAACTGCGAAATATGGATAAGGCCGGCTTTTTTCAGCCCTATGTCCACAAAAGCTCCGAAATCCACCACATTCTGCACAGTGCCCGTCAGGTGCATGCCTGGTTTGAGGTCCTCCATGTGCAGCACATCGCGTCGGAATGGCGGAGGCGGCAGTTCTTCGCGCGGATCAAGGCCCGGGCGGAGCAGGGCGGCCACAATGTCGGTCACGGTGGGCAGGCCGGCGTTCAGTTCCTGAGCCAGGTGTGCCGCGTCGAGCAGGCGCAAAGCTTCCAGAGCTTCCGGTCCCCGGCTTAAGGAATCCAGGGACAACCCGGCCTTTTGCAGCAGGGCGAGGGCTATTGGGTATGATTCGGGGTGAACGGCAGTATTGTCCAGCGGCATGTCGCCACCGGCTATGCGCAGGAAGCCGGCCGCCTGCTCAAAGGCTTTCGGCCCCAGGCCTTTCACCTTAAGCAAATCGGTGCGGCAACGAAACGGCCCGTTTTCCTCGCGCCAGGCGACAATGCGCCGGGCAACGGTAGCGGAGACCCCGGCGATATATTGCAGCAGGGCAGGAGAGGCCGTGTTCAGCTGCACACCGACCCGATTGACGCAGGACTCCACCACAGCGGTGAGGGAAGAAGAAAGCTCCTTCTGGTCGACATCATGCTGGTACTGTCCTACGCCGATGGCTTTGGGCTCGATTTTCACCAGCTCCGCCAGGGGATCCTGCACCCGTCGGGCTATGGAGACCGCGCCTCTCTCCGCCACATCGAGCCCGGGCAACTCCTCCCGCGCCAGGTCCGATGCCGAATAAACGGAAGCGCCGGCTTCGCTGACGATGAGATAATGCACGTCCGGAAAGGCGGCGATCACTTCGGCGATGAGGCTTTCGGTTTCCCTGGAGGCGGTGCCGTTCCCTATGGCGATCAAGCCGACCTGGTGGGCGACGATCAGCCGGGACAATAAGTCGGCGGCTTCCCGGCGCCGATTATGCGGCTGGTGGGGATAGATGGCGGCTTTGGCCAGCACCCGCCCGGTCTCATCGACCACCGCCAGTTTGCATCCGGTGCGGTAGCCCGGATCCACGCCCATGACCACTTTGTTTCGCACCGGCGCCTGCAACAGCAGGCTTTCCAGGTTGCGGGCAAACACCTTGATGGCCTGGGCTTCGGAGCTTTCCGTCAGTCGGCGTCGCAATTCCCTTTCGATGGAGGGGGCGAGCAGCCGGTGGTAGGCATCGGCGATGGTGACGGCCAGCAGCTCACCTACCTGCCTGTCCCGGGTTTTTATCCAGGTGTTTTGCAGTGTCGCCAAAATAGTCTCCACCGGCGCTTTGATAGTCACTTTCAAAACCCCGGTCCGTTCCCCCCGGTTCAGCGCCAACACGGCATGGGGCTTGAGCTCCCGCAGCGAGCTGGAATAGTCATAATAGAGCTCGAAAACCGTGCGTGCCACTTTCTCTTCACCGCTGTCGGCAGCGGAAGAGACGAGAATACCCTGGTTAAAAGTCAGGGTGCGGATCTTCTCTCGGGTGGCCGGATCGTCGGCGATCTGTTCGGCGATGATATCGGCGGCACCGGCTATGGCGGCATCAGCCTTTTCCAGTTGGTCGGAGGCGGCGGCAGCAGCTTGCGCCTTTGGCAGGATTTGCGACCAAGTTGCTCCGGGGTGGAGCAAAGCGAAAGCCAGCGGTTCCAACCCCTGCTCACGGGCTATGCTCGCCCTGGTGCGGCGTTTGGGTCGGTACGGGCGGTATAAGTCGTCCAGCGCCTGCAGGGTGGTCGCCTGCCGGATGGCTGCGGTCAATTCCGCAGTGAGCTTGCCTTGGGCGTCTATGAGGCGGAGCACTTCCGCTTTACGCTCTTCCAGAGCCCTATACTTCTCGGTCGCGGCAGCAATCTCCCTGAGCTGCACTTCATCCAAGCCGCCGGTCGCTTCTTTGCGGTAGCGGGCGATGAAGGGGATGGTGTTGCCGTCGTCGAGCAAAGCCAAAGCGGCTTGCACCTGGTTTTGGGGGATGGAAAGCAGCGCGGCGACATGCCGCGCTGCCTGGATCTTTTGCTGTTCTGCAGGATGTGATATTTCCGGCATTGGACACCTCGGCTGTCTGGCTATGGCTATTCACCCCGGGGAAGCGCTTATTACGAAAGGGCTTATTTCATCTTCAGCACGACGCCCAGGGTCTGCTCCGGATGCTCGATGATCAGCCGGCAGGCGTCCGGCGCTTCGTCCAACGGCACCACATGGGTGATCATCGGTTTCACCTGGATCTTTCCTGCCGACATCCAGCCGAGCAATTCTTCCAGGTTCCGCTTGGTGGTCCACTGCACGAAGACTTTCGGGTAATCGGCACCATATTCATAGGCTTCATCGTGGTATCCAGGACCGGTGCGGGCGGCGCTTCTGATATCCATGTTGCCAAGACCGGCGCCGAAGCGTTGGGTGATGGTGGCTCCACCGGGGACGACCACCCGGCCGCACACATGGGTGTCCGGCGTCACCTTCATGGTCTTGACGGCGGTGTTGAAAGCCTCAGTGGCATCGCCGCCGAAGCAGATGAAGGTGCAGTCCATGCCGTAGCCGCGAGTAAACTTGGCGGCCGTTTCCACCAAAGTGCCGGGGTCCAGGCAGATGTTTTCCACACCCGACTTCTTTGCCGCCTCCCCGCGCAGGGCAAAGCGGTCTACCGCCAACACATGGGTGCCGGCCAGGCAGGCTTGCTGGGCCACAAACTGCCCGACAATGCCCAGCCCCATGACCAGGACGAACTCGCCCAACTGCAACTCCGCCCGGCGCACGGCATTGAGGGAAGTGGCCGCCAGGGCAATAAAAGCACCTTCCTCAAAACTGACGTTGTCAGGCAGGGGACAAAGCAGGTTAATAGGCACGCAGGCATAAGTGCCGTGCACGGCATATCCGGCACCCATGCAGGCCACCCTCTGCCCAGGCTTGATGTGCGGGTAATCTTCCGATGTTTCCAATACGATGCCGGCATTTTGGTACCCAAATCCCCGGAATACCTCATTTTCCGCCGGCTTCTCCCCGCTGATCTTCACCCTGCCGAGTTCGGTTCCGGGGCTGATAGCGGAAGCATGCACCTCGACCAGGACTTCCCCTTTTTTGAGCGGCGGGATAGGCTCCTCCACGATTTTAAAATGTCCGGATGCCGATTTCCCCAGAATGCGACGTGTATTAGCCATTGACAACATCTCCTTAGCTCATCTAATTTCCGGTTATCTGTGTTTATTAGTGTAGCTGTTGCTCATTACTCATCCGTCCTCACTGCCTCACCGCAAACGTTCCGCCGCCCAGGCGGCATCCAGCGCTTCCTGGTATTGATAGTGCAGCTGGTCGAGGAGCACCGCCGAATCGATCTCGCCGCGCAACACCTTGCGGAACATGCTTTCCACATCCCGGGAGGAGAAGGCGGCTCCCAGCACCTCATAACCCCGGCCGGAATAGCTGACAATGCGGGCATTGGGCAGCAGTTTATACCAGTCGACCAAGAGCGGCTGCGCTTTGGCTACCTGATTGGCGGCATCGAGGCGCGGCGGCAGGTTATAGGAGCCGGCATTGTAGGCCGCACTGATCTCGGGAGAGAGGAACCAGGTGATGAAATTCCAGGCATCCTGGCTGTTTTTGGCGGTGCGGGCGATGCCGATATAACCGGTCGCCGAAGCCGGCGGGGCGATGGAGCAGTTGGTGCAGCGTTTGGGGGCAAAGGCGCCGTGCACGTTTCCGGCTTGACCGATCCCGGCCAAAGCGCGCGCTTGTGAAGAGTTGCCCATGCTCATAGGCGCTTCCAGCGGGAAGTTGTAGCGGTGATTGCCCCAATATTCATGTTGATAATCGCGGGACGTCTGAAAAAGTTGCGCCAGGAAGGCCAAGGTTTGCTTGGCGGGCTGGGAATTGAGCAGGGAGCGCCGCCCGTCCTCGGAGACGACGCGGCCATTGTTTTGGGTGAGAAAATCTTCCACCACATTTATATCCCAGGCGCACTCAAAGCCGGCCTGCCGGCCCAGGGAGGTGGTCTTGGTCAGCTTGGCGGCCGTCTGTGCCAGATCCTCCCAGCTGGCGGGGGGACGGTTGGGGTCAAGGCCGGAGTTGGTAAAAGCCGGTTTGAAGATGGCAATGCCGTTGATCCTGATCCCAGTCGGCAGGGCATATATGTTGCCTGTGGCTTCATCCCGCAAAGCGAATTTGGAGGTGATGAATCGCCACTGATTCCACCGCTCGACCAGCCTGTTCAGGGAGCTGTAAAGCTCCGGGTCGCCCAGATTGCCGATCACCACATCCGGTCCCCTGCCGGCCATCAGCTGCTGCAAGGCAGTGTTGCGATCGTTTCTGCTGGTATAGGCCACCAGATGGACGGTGACTTTGGTCGATTTTTCAAATTGTGGTATCAGCTGTTGCAGGTCGTTGACACTGCTGAAGGCCCACACCTCAATGCTGCGGGCGGCAGACGCTGTCAGTGTTCCGAGGCTCAACACCGCCGCCAATACCAAGACCACTACCTTCAGAAACCGGTTATTCATCTTATCAACCTCCTCTTGGCTCACAGGATTGTGTATATTTTCTATTCTTTCTTTGCCGGTGAGGCAATACCTTTATTTAACCGGCCAAATGGCGCGGGCATAGGCCAGGTCGTCCTGTAGCGGTGGGATGACGGCATCTTCGGTCAGGTCGCCACCGGTGGGGTTGCTGTATTCGGCGCAGAAACATATCGATCCCTCATAGCCGCGCTCGCACAAAGCAGCCGCCACCGCCCGCCAGGAAGTGAAACCGTGCCGGCCGGTCGTCCACCAGGTGCGCCAGATGGGCTCAGCCGCTTCCGGGCCGTTCAGCCGCATGCGGAAAGCGTTTTTCAGGTTGACTAAGACCAGGTGCGACCAGCAGATTTCCACCGCCAACGCTTCCGGCTCCCCGACCAGGCTGCAATGGGCCGGATCCAGAACGGCGCCTACTTGCTCCGGAGAGAATTCGCCTATGGCATGCATCAGCCCGAGGGCACTCCCCACAAAGTAATCACAGTGGTTCTGCACGCCGATGGTTACCTTATGACGCTCCAGGAGGGGCAGAAGGCTCCGGTAAAGCTCTTTTTCCTTTTCGACCGAAGCATAGTAGCCGAGCTTCTTATCGATCCTGATCATGGTGCGCAGGATGCGCACGCCTGCGGCGCCGCAAGCTTCGATGATCCTCTCCTCTACCGGTGCGGCCACACTATAGATGGTAAGACCGTACTTTTTCAGCTCGGCGGCCGCTTCCGGCAATTTTTCCAGAGCATTGTCCGGGTTGACGGGATAGCCGGGCCTGACGGGGAGTTCGATGCCGTTCACTCCCAGGGAAACCATTTTGGCAGCCAGTTCCGGGATCTCACACTTCCAGGGTTTGGTAAATACCGAGATGGGGTTTTGCATAACTGCAATTCTCTCCTTTTCATAATAAGGTAGTTATTTATAACGGTTGTACCATGATGAACGGCTTCATGGCAGGGTTGGCACAGGGTGATGAGGTTCTCCGCGCGGTCTGTGCCCGCCCAGCCCACCTCTTGTGCTCCGTCGTCGATGCCCACCCGCAACGGAGCCCCTTTATCCTCTTCTATCCGGTAGGTGAGCTGAATGGTAAACGGTAACACACTGTACACTCGGGCCTTCCCCTGTTTCAAAAGGATGCGGGCTCGAGCCGGATGGCA
Source organism: Bacillota bacterium (assembly GCA_012840225.1). Taxonomy (GTDB): domain Bacteria; phylum Bacillota; class Limnochordia; order DTU080; family DTU080; genus DULU01. The sequence goes on along the minus strand of DULU01000027.1, from coordinate 86 downwards.
AGGAGAAAGGGGTGTTCCATCTTGGTTTTTCACAAATACCCGACCCACCGAAATTAACTCCTTTACACCATCATAATGATTTACTC
>DULU01000026.1 GCA_012840225.1 Bacillota bacterium | reverse complement strand
TGGTATCATCTCCGCCTACCTTCTTAGGCCAGGCGGTCGATCATCGCTTCGATGTCTTTCCCGGCTTTTAGAATTACATCGGACTGAAGCTCTCTTCTCACCGGGACCGGACTCATGTCCGCCCCGCTTCTTCAAAAAGAGCTCCTTTCCGGGTTTCCAAAAGCCTATTTTTTTCGCAAGGCTTCTCATTTACCACGCTGTTTAGTTGTCAAGGACCGGATTTCACTCGCTGCGAGCCTTTTCTTTTTGCTCACAGCGGCGACCTCTAAAACATACCACGAAACCTGTCCGGCTGTCAATAGCCTTTTTTGTTTGTTTCGCCACCTGTTTAGATGTCGCCCGCCCGGTCAAGCCGAGCAAGTCATATGTTAGCACATCTCCCGGCGGCAATCAATGCCCAATAGAATAACCGGACAAGAAATCGAAGGATTATTAAATCTAACATATTATGAATGTGATATGAATGTGATATGAAGGAGAATGATTAACAGAAAACGTAAATGTATACATTGAATACGGACGCAGTGTGCAAAGAATTTCATCATGAGGAGGATGGTAAAACAATGTCCATCGGCATCAAGCGCGGTCTCATTTCTTTGGTGTTGTTGCTGCTCGCGCTCTCCATCGGTTCGGGAGTCCTAGCAGCGGAAAAAATTACGCTGGTCATGTGGGGAAAATATGACGAAGTGATGGCGAAGATTGTTCCTTTGTTCGAGCAGAAGTTTCCGCATGTCGATTTGAAAATGGAGTATGTATCCTCCGAGGTCAGCAAATTCCTCACGGCCTATACGGCAGGTTTGGCTCCCGATCTGGTGTTTATTGCCACCCGCGATGCGGCGCAATATATTGAAGCGGGTATGGTGGTGCCTGTGGACTTCGCCGCCCTCAGTGCTGGCAATAAACGAGCCTTTTTCGACAGGTATCTTCCGGGGCTGGAAGGAGCAATATCCTATAAAGGTCAGCTATATAACCTGCCGGCGGAAATCACTTCCGGAGGCATGTTGTATAACCAGGATATTCTGAATCAGGCCGGCATCAGGCAGATACCTACCACCTGGCAGGAACTGACCACCATTGGTGCCAAAATCTCCAACTATGACGCCAGCGGCAAGCCGACCAGGGTGGGCATCGCCATCAATACCCCTGCCCAGTGGGTCGTCCGCTACTGGATAACGATGATCCGCCAAGCCGGCAGCGACTGGATCACTCCCGACGGGAAAGCCAATTTCTCCAGTCCCGGCTCCAGAGCGGCCATCACCGCCTACCGGGAGATGTTTGCTTCCGGCGCCGCCTACCGCGGGCAGAACCAGGGAGCATTTCTGCAGCACCGGGCGGCCTTTCTCCCTACCGGCTCCTACAGAGTGTTCGGCATTCCGGAAGATCTGATGCTGGGGGCGACATCCTATCCTCAGTTCCAGGGAGGAGTGCCCTATAACTTCTGTTACGGTTGGGGCATCTATGTCACTTCTCAATGCAAATATCCGGAGTTGGCCTGGCAGGTGGCCGAATTTTTCACCAGCCTGCAGGTGGCGCCGTTCTACATGGCCCAGGGGTTGGTCATCCCGTTCAAAGGATCCTGGATCCTGGAAGAGATGAGAAAGCAGCCGGCACTAACGCCGTTCCTCTATGGTTTGGAGCACGCCAGCCTCGACATCTCGCATCCGAAGAATCTGGAGATAGAAAACGCGGTGAAAAAGGCTGAAACCGACATATTGACCAACGTTAAACCAGTGGCCACCGCCCTCCTGGAGCTGGATGAAACGCTGAATGCGGTGCTGAACGATAAGCGGCCACCGGCAGGTTTACCGGTACCAGGCCGAACAAATTAATGTAGTATATTTTTCCGGACGGCAGAGGTCCCGCTCTTCAAGACGACGGGACCTTTTGCTATGTTATAAAGCAGTATATAATCGATAACAGCAGGCTTTTCCATTTATGGAAATGGAAATCGATGGGGCGGGGACTATGGGAGGATGCCCGCGGTGCAGGTGAAGCGCAGGAACGACAGAGGCGGCATCGCCATATTCTTCATCTTTATCATCGCCATCATCCTTGGCGCTTTGGCGGGAGCATTTGCCGGATTTCTCCGCAGTGCCCCCACCCTCGCCGAGGTGAAATTTGATCCCAAACTGACCACCTATGTCTACGACGCCAAAGGCCGGGTGATCACCCGCTTTTTTAAAGAAAACAGGGATCCGGTGCCATTGGTAGAGATACCTCTATACCTGCGTCATGCCGTGATCGCTATCGAGGACGAGCGGTTTTACTCCCATCACGGCATCGACCTGCGCAGCACTTTACGGGCCCTTTGGGTGAATGCCAAAGCCAAAACCATCAAACAGGGCGGCAGCACCATCACGCAGCAGTTGGCTAAAAATGCCTTTCTCAGCCATGAGCGCACCTGGACGCGCAAGCTGAGGGAACTGCTTTGGACTATTCAGATCGAACGGGCCTATACCAAAGACGAAATTTTGGAGGCCTATCTCAACCTGATATATTTCGGCCACGGGGCGCACGGCGTGGCGGCGGCGGCGCAAACCTATTTCGGCAAGCCGGTGCAAGAACTCACCTTGGCCGAAGCCGCCTTTATTGCCGGAGTCAGCAGAAGCCCTTCGCTCTATTCCCCCTACATCAATCCTGAGGCGGCTGTTAAGCGGCGCAATCTGATCCTGGACGTGATGGCGGAACAGGGCTATATTTCGCGCCTTGAGGCCGAGATGGCCAAAGCGACGCCCCTTGAGGTCAAACCGCTGAAAAAGAGCGAAGAGAATGCTCCCTATTTTGCCGATTACATCCTGCAACAACTGCTTGAGCTATATGGGGAAAACCGGGTTTATGGCGGAGGGTTAAAAGTTTATACCACCCTCGATCTCGATATACAAAAAGCTGCCGAAAAAGCGCTGCTATCGGGACTGCCCACCATCAAGGAAGACAAAAACGGCCTGAAACAGCCGCAGGGAGCCGTTATTGCCATCGAGCCGCAGACCGGGCATATTAAAGCGATGGTTGGCGGCCGGGGTACGGATCAGTTCAACCGGGCCGTACAGGCCTACCGGCAGCCCGGTTCGGCGATCAAGCCCCTTATCTATGCGGCAGCGCTGGAAGCCGGCTACGCGCCGGCAAGCGTTTTCGTCGATGAGCCGCTGGAGTTGACTTTGCAGAGCGGAGAAAAATGGCGCCCGGAAAACAATAATAAAACATATAGAGGAAGTGTGAGCCTCCGGCAGGCTCTCACCGACTCCATCAATATAGTAGCCGTCAAGCTGCTATTGGAGATCGGTGCCGAAAAAGCTCTGGCCTATATGAAACGGCTCGGTATCACCAGCCTGGTGGAAACGGGGACACGCAACGACACCCACCCCGCCTTGGCTTTAGGCGGCCTGACCAGGGGCATGAGTCCCCTCGAGCTCGTCGCCGCCTATGCGGTTTTCGCTAATGGCGGGATCTATGTCAAACCGACGGCGATCACCAAAATAGAGGATGCCAAGGGTCAGGTCATCTACACTTCCCGCCCGGAGCGGCGCATTGTGATGAGCGAAGCACTGGCTTACATGATGACAGATATGCTGCAAGACGTGATCAGCCACGGCACCGGCACCGCCGCCCGGCTCGACCGCCCGGCCGCCGGAAAAACCGGCACCACTTCCGACTATACCAACGCCTGGTTTATCGGCTACACACCGGAGTTGGCGGCCGCCGTCTGGATAGGCAACGATCGGCAGGTGGAGGCGATGATTACGGCCAAGGGACCTGTGGGCAGCAGCCAGGCCGCCCTTATCTGGAGTAACTTCATGAAACAGGCCCTCTCTACCGTTCCTTCTTCCTCCTTTGCCAAGCCGCAGCGCGGCCTGGCGGAAGATGTCGCCGTCGATACCCGCAACGGCCTGCCGATTATGCCCAACTGCCAAATACCTCCTGAATTTGTGGGTTATGAGCTGTTTCTGGAAGACCGGGTGCCGGCCCGCCTCTCCCCGGCTTGCCTTTGAGCTTAAAACTCCACCACGGTAACGCCGTAGCCGCCTTCCGACGGAGCGGCGAAATGGAAGCCGCGCACATGAGGCAATTCCTGCAGGTAGCTGTGGACGGCCTGCCTTAAGGTGCCCGTGCCTTTGCCGTGGATGATGCGAGCCTGGGAGAGACCGGCCAGCAGGCAGTCGTCGAGATATTTTTCCACCCTGGCCATCGCCTCGTCGACGGTGAGACCCCTGATATGCAATTCCGGAGATATGGTGGCTGTTTTTTCCCGGACCAAGGTGCCGAAACCGCCAGCCGACTTTGGGGCGGTGCCGGCTCTCTCCAGCACTTCAACATCGTCGGCAGACAGGGTAAGCTTCACGGCACCCAGTTGCACCAGCAACTGACCGTGGTGATCCGGAGCGGCCACCACCTGTCCTTTCTGATTCAGACTGAGCACCCGCACAGAATCGCCCACGCGCAGCGGCAAGCGTTCCCGCCTACCGGAGGTAACTGCCGGTGCTTTGCTCGGCGTTTTTGCTTCCTCTTTTTCCGGCTCCCTCAAGTTTTGCAGACGCAGTTCCATGCGCCGGCGGGCTTCTTTGGCTTCCTTTTCAATTTCTGCGGAGGCGGCAGCTTTGCGCAGCCGGCCGAGGAGGTCGGCTACTTCGTGGCGCGCTTCCATCACAATCTTTTCCGCTTCCCTCCTGGCGGCCGTCAACATGTCCTCCCGCTTGCCCTGCAAGTTGGCAAGCAGTTCTTCATAGCGCGCTTTCAAAGCTTCCTGTTCCCGGCGCAAGCGGGCGGCTTCTTCCAGTTCCTTTTCGGTCTGACGGCGGTTTTCTTCCACCACCCTGATCACGTCGGCTACCTTTACCTCTTCCTGCTTGAGCCGCCGCTTAGCCTTGTCGATCAGGTCGGCGGCCAGCCCCAGCCTCTCGGCAATGATGAAGGCATTGCTGCTGCCGGCTACCCCGGTGATCAGTTTATAGGTAGGTCGGAGCGTGGTCACGTCGAATTCCACGCTGGCATTTTCCGCCCCGGGCTCGGTATAGGCGAAGGCTTTCAGCTCGCTGTAGTGGGTGGTGGCAGCAGCGCGGCAGCCCACTTTCAGGAGTTGCTCCAGAATGGACATGGCCAGGGCCGCGCCTTCTGCCGGATCGGTACCGGCTCCGAGCTCATCCAGGAGTACCAGGGAATCGGCCGTCACCTCTTTGAGGATGGCCACGATGTTTTTCATATGCGAGGAAAAAGTGCTCAAATTTTGTTCGATGCTCTGCTCATCGCCGATATCGGCAAAAATGGCACTGAAAACGGCCAGTTCGCTTCCTTGTGCCGCCGGCACCTGCAAGCCGCTTTGAGCCATCAGGGTCAAAAGCCCGATCGTCTTCAGGGATACGGTTTTGCCGCCGGTGTTGGGTCCGGTGACGATCAAAGCACGGAAATCCCGGCCCAGTTGGACATCTATGGGCACAGCTTTTCCGGCCAGCAGGGGATGGCGGCCCGCTTTGATGTCGATGCGCCCTTCCCGGTTGACGGCCGGCACCGTGCATTGCCAGTCCAGCGCCAAACGGGCTTTGGCGAAGATCAAATCCAGGGCGCCGGCAATCTGCACCGCGTCCCGGATCTCGGCCGCTTTGGCGCCGATCATTCCCGTGAGAACGCCGAGAATTCTTTCCACTTCTACTTTTTCCGCACTTTCCACTTCCCGCAACTGATTGTTCAGTTCGACCACCGCCATGGGCTCAACAAAAAGGGTGGCTCCACTGCCGGACTGATCGTGGACAATGCCGGGAATCAGTGCCCGGTATTCCTGCTTCACAGGTACGACATACCGCCCGTTGCGCAGGGTGACGATGGCCTCTTGCAGATGACGGGCACTGGAAGGTGAGCGGATGATGGATTCCAGTTTCTGGCGGATGCCGGCCTGGATCGCCCTGATCTTCTGCCTGATGCGGGCGAGTTCCGCACTGGCGGAATCTTTCACCTCGGCATCCGGACCGATGCAGCGTTCGATTTCGTTTTCTATATCAGGAAAGGGCTTCATGGCCAGAGCCAACTCCGGCAAAACCGCCGGAGAGTCCGCCGCCGGTCGGGCCTGGTTGTGCAGGTTGTCTTCCAGGTATAGTTTCAGCCGGCGGATGCAGCGCAAAGTGTCGCTTATCAAAAGCAGCTGCTCGGGCAATAACAATCCGCCTGCTTCCGCCCGGCGCAAGAAGGAACGGATGTCGTGCAAGCCGCCGAAGGGAGCCGGGCCGAAGCTTTCCAGCATATAAATGGCTTCGGCCGTCTCCTGAAGCTTCATCTGCACCAGATAATAGTCGGTCCACGGCCGCAGCTCCAGGGCCGCCTCCCGGCCAAGACTCGAAGCACAGCGCTCACCGAGATGCCGGAGGATTTTGTCGTATTCCAAAACCCGCAGGGTACGTTCATTCATCGTTTTTATGCTCTGCTCCGTTTTTGCTGTAATTGTTGCCTGAGCTTGGCCAGCGGCAGGCAGTTCAACACCTGGGACGGTTCCAACCAAGCTCGCCTGGCCAGGCCGATGCCGTATTCCAGATGCTCAAGTTCGCTTCTTTCGTGGGCGTCGTTGTTGATGGCCAGACAAACACCTTCATCTTTAGCCATTTTAGCGTAAATGTCGGGCAAATCCAACCTGTGCGGCGAGGTGTTGATCTCCAGAGCCGTGCCGGTCTCTGCGGCCAGGCGTATAACTTCGGCCGGATCGAGGTCGAATCCCGCCCGCTGGTCCAGCATCCGGCCCAGTGGGTGCCCGATGATGTGCACATGAGGATGGCGCATCGCTTTGGCCAGGCGCTCCATAAGGCGGGTCCGGTCCTGCTGGAAACCGGTATGCATGGAAGCGATCACGATATCGAGCTCAGCCAGGCAATCATCGGGGTAATCGAGCGAGCCGTCGGCGCGAATGTCCACTTCGGCGCCGGCCAGGAGCGTCACTCCGCCCTCTTGATTAAGCCGGCGGATCTCCTGATTGCGGGCGACCAGCTTTTCCCGGCTCAGACCGCCGGCCATGGCCAGAAGGGGCGAATGATCGCACACAGCTATATACTCCCAACCCTTTTCTCTGGCGGCGGCGGCGATTTCGCTCAAGCTCCAGCCTCCGTCGCTGTAGTTGGAGTGCACATGCAGATCGCCGCGCATATCATCGGCCTCGATCAGGTCCGGAAGGCGTCCGGAGAGCGCCGCCTCGATCTCACCGGTGCCGTTCCGCAATTCGGGAGGCATATACGGCAAATGCAGCAGATCGTATATCTCCGCCTCACTCGCCGGCCAAAACCGGCTGCCGTCCGGCATGATGATCACACCACCCTCAGCGATCTCCAGGCCTTGCTCCCGAGCCAGTTTTTGGCATTGCGCCAAGTGCCCGGCAGAGGCGGTGTAATAAAACCTGGCGGCTGCAAAAGCCTCCGGGGCGACCAGATGGATCAAGCACGGCACCCCACCATGGAAGCCCAGCTTGATCAGGCCCTCCCCTCTGGCCAGGATCCGTTCGACAATGGTAAAGGAGGTCAGAAAATCTGCGGCGGCCTCCGGCTCAAGAGTGGCCGCTACCAGTTCCAGGTGCGCCGCCCGTTCTTCATGGCGGC
>DULU01000025.1 GCA_012840225.1 Bacillota bacterium | reverse complement strand
TTCGGGACGCAGAGGTCGGAGGTTCAAATCCTCTCACCCCGACCAGCAAAAAAGCCCATCGGAAGCTTTTTCCGGTGGGTTAATTTTTTGCTTGATTATGATCAATGCAGTAGGGCTTTATCCAGCCTATCTGCTTGCTACACTCTCACGAACTGACGAACATACCTTTGGCCATCTCCTCAACTTGCTCGTCTAGCTGAGTTTACTTATACCATTTGAAGCACCAAACCATTATTTTGACAAGGATTTCGCCCTCCGGTGGTAAATTAATGCCGTCAAGTCGGGTAACAAAGGAGTTATACTCTGCTAGATCTAAAAGGAACGGCTGTACTCATCATCTATTACATCTTCTTCGCCGGAGGATTGGCGCTTCTCAGCAAGTTGGTGCGTCTGCCGGACGAATTGAGGCGCAAATCTTATCATCTGATGTGCAGCCTGTCCATATTTATCCTCATCATGGCCTATGATCACTGGTATAATGCCGTTGCCGCAATTTTTTCGCTTTATATCGCAGCCATGATTATTGTCCGGCTGGCTGCCAAGCTCCCTATGTTTCAGGCGCTGTCGATTGCCCGCAAAGGGCGGGACATTAGAGAGGTTATCGGGCAGATCATCTACCTGCAAGCCATCATGGTGTTGCTGTTGGCCTTTTTCTGGGGAGTTTTGGGCGCCGAATATAAATACTATCCGGCTCTGGGCTTTATATGCTGGGGATTCGGCGATGCGGTAGCCGCGCTCATCGGGCGGCGTTTCGGGCGGCATAAATACCGCCATCCCTGGTTCGACAGGGCTAAATCATTGGAGGGAACTTTGGCCATGATAGGTATCTCTACCCTACCTATCTTCCTCACGCTGCTGGCGGTGACCACTTGGGCTGTCGGTCTGCTGACCGCTCCCATCCTGGCCATAGCCGGCGGGGTGGTGGAAGCCATGTCCAAGCGGGGTACCGACACCGTCACTGTCCCGCTCACCGTGGCTGTGCTATCCATTCCCGTCACCAAAGCCGCCGCCGAATTCTTGAACTTGTTTTGAAATGAATAGCCACGAGGATCCTTCAACTTCATCAGCCGGCCGAGGGGCGGCGGCAACAGAGTCCACTGCGGCCCGCGATAAGGAGCGCACGCTGCGCTATGCTTGCCTCCTCAGCCTGTGGGCCCCTTTGGCCGGAACGGTCACCTACCTGATAGGGCGCTCAGTAACTTTGCTGGCCGATCTCCTGCGCCGCACCAGCGAGTTGGCTGTGCTGCTGGCGGCCTGGTGGCTGGCCCGGCAGGTGGCTACCGGACGCCTTCTCCCGGACAGTCCGAGACGGATGCGGCTGGAGACCATCACCAGCCGGTCTATAGTAGCCATAATGCTCCTGGCCTTTGTGGTTTCCACAGGCAGCGGTATCGGTCGCCTCGTTTATCCAAAACCGGTAGGCCAGGTCTTGGCCGGCCTGCTCGTCGCCGTGGCCGGCGGCTTGGTCAACTTCTGGTTTTGGCAGCGCAGCCATAGGTTGGCCCGGCAGGAACCGACGCCGGTAATCGAAGCCCAGTGGCGGCTATATAGAGCCAAAACGGCGGCGGATGCCCTGGTGGTGGCCACCCTGACTGCCGCCATGCTCTGGAAGAAACAGAGTTGGTCGGTTTACCTCGATCCTGCCGGTTCCATCAGCGTCGGCTTATTCATGCTGTTTTCTGCTTATCGAGCTTGGCGCACGGCGCTTCACCAGACCTTCCTACCCGACGCGTAAACAGCAGAGCAATTTTTTGAGACAGAGTAACTATTGCTAGGCGTGTAACTTTCTTTTATAATTAATATCGGTGTGCATAATTTATGGCAATAATTATCAGAATTATTATAAGGGAGGAGCAAAAATGAAGTATAGACGCATATTGGCAATTGGGGTCGTCGCCATCTGCTTGTTGTGTGCCGAGATAGGGTTAGGAAAGACACCTGTTGTGTGGTGGATGTTGTATCACAATTCAGTGCCGGAAGCCGAACAATGGCTGAAAGACTGGGAACGTATGTTTAACGAAACCCATCCCGATATCGATCTCAAGATCGAGACACGGGTCTCAAATCCGAGGGAAGCGGTGATCGTCCAGACGGTAGCCGGTGTAGGTCCGGACATCATGTATGAAGTAGACAGTGTCATGGGTCAGTGGGTGGAAAATGGCTACGCCATGCCGCTCGACAAATACATCGCCTCCTGGCCCGGGAAAAACGATATATTGCCGGCCGTGCTGGACGGCGTCACCTATGGCGGACAGTTGCGGGCCATGCCTTTCATGCTCTGGACCTGGGGTGTGGCCTGGAACAAGAATGTCTTTGCCGAGGCAGGTATGACCAGTTTTCCTCAGACCTGGGATGAGGTGACGCAGGCCGCCCGCCGCACTACCCGCACCAACGCAGACGGCACTATCGCCCAATGGGGCTGGCGGACTTGGCGAAGCAACATTTACATTCTGGCTTTGGTGGAAGCGCATTTCAGGCAACTGGGAGCTACCATTATCGAGGAGGGGCAAACAAGGGCCAATCTGAATAACAGCGTGGGACATCAGGTCATGGCGCAGCTGCGGGATTGGTGGCGCATAGGAGGGATGCCGCCCAACCTGGCCGCTTCCAGCGATGATTTAGCCAAAGGCAAAGGAGCAATGTATTACGCCTGGTCCGGAGACGACAGATCCACCATCGTCAACAACTACCCTGATGTCGGTCCGGAGACGATCGGCTTCGCCCGTTATCCGGGACCGACGCCAGGCAACGATGTGCTGCAGTTCATGACGGCAAATCTGATGATTCTTTCTTCATCCAAAAATCCGGATGCCGCCTGGCAGGTGATCACCGCCTTCATGGAGCCAGAAAACCTGAAACAATACCTGCTGCGCCGCGGCATGATTTCGGTGCTCCGCTCGCATTATCATGATCCGGACCTGATGTCTTTCAAGTACACCAATGAACTGATGGCGCTGGTATATGATCCGCTATACATCCACGGTACCAAGCACCAACGTTACGGCCGCTACAGAGCCACGGCCGGCAACGAGTTCATCAAAGCTTTCGACGGCAGCATCGGCATTACGGAAGCCCTGATCAAGGCCGAGGAAATCATCCGCGCCGAAATCACGGGGAACTAACGATCACGGGTATTAAAACCGGCTCTCCCTCTGTTTGCGGAGTTCTGCCGCCAGCCGCCTGATCAGCACGGCGTTGGTGGGGCAGGGAAACCGGTCCGCTGTTTCCGGGCGCCTGTCGCCATCACCGCTGCCGCCCGGACTCAGCAACTCCTGTAAAAAGCGGCGGTTTCCCTGCCGCCAGGTGGCAGCGACGGCATGGCGGATGGCTCCTTCCACCCCGGAGGCCGTGCTGCCGAATTTGGCGGCAATGCCGGGATATAGAGATTTGCTCAAACTCTCGGTCAACAGATATTCCTGCCGTTGCACCAACAGCACGGCTTCTTTCAAGTACTTATATCCCTTGAGATGCGGCGGTACACCCAGCTGATGCATGAGATGGGCCAAGGCCACCTCCTTTTGCACCTCGGCTGCCGCATTTCCATTTTCTTTGGCGGCATACGGGACAAAAGGATCATCCGGGGTGGAAAACTGCTTTATCCGCCGCACCAGCACCTGGAGGTCAAACGGCTTGAGGAGCACATAGCGGGCGCCCATGGCCGTGCAGCGCTTCAATATGTCTTCATGGCTGATCACGGTGATCACCAAAACAGCCGGCGGCTTTGGTGGGCCGACCTGATGCAAGCGTTCCAAGACCGAGAGACCGTCGAGGTGCGGCATGACGATGTCCAAAAGCAGCACATCCGGTTTTTGCCGCCTGGTCAACTCCAGGGCTGCATCGCCCCTGTGCGCCATGCCCACTACCGCGATGCCGGGTTCCTGTGACAAATGCTCCTTCAGCATCAGGCACAGATCTATGTTGTTGTCGGCAATCAATACCTTTATCAAAGCTATCGACTCGCTTGCTCGCTCGCCTGCTTCACCGGTGTCCTCACGGCAGCAATAAATCGCCGGGAGCCAAACGCCGGCCCCTGGCATAGGCCGCCCCGCTCATAAGCGGCCGGCCGGCCGGCTGCACCTCAAAAAGGAGCAGTTCCCCTGCCCCGCAAGCCACCCGCAAGGCCTCGTTCTCAACAGCCACGATCTGACCCGGACGGCACGCTCCGTCCGGAACCTGAGCCGGCGCCTGGACCTGGACAGGTCCCTGAGCCTGAGCCGGCGCCGCGTCCCACATCAGGCCGGAGGCCAAACCGGCGCGCCGGATTTTCAGGCGTTCCTTGCCCCGGAAACAGTAAGCCCCCGGGTGCGGGTTAAAGGCGCGCACCTGCCGTGCCAGCTTTTCGGCGGGAAGATTCCAGTCCAGCAAGGCATCCTCTTTTTTCAATTTGCGGCAATAGGTGGCGGCGCTATCGTCCTGCCTCCGGCAGACGGCCTGTCCGGCGGCCAGAAGCTGCAATGCCTCCACCAGCAGGGCACCGCCGGCAGCCGAGAGGTGTTCCCCAAGGGAGCCGGCATCGTCGGACGACATGATCACGCTTTGCTTTTGCAGCATTATGGGGCCGGCGTCAAGAGCTTTCTCCATCACCATGATGGTAACACCGGTGATCACATCACCATCTAGCAGGGCTTGCTGGATCGGCGTCGCTCCTCTGTGTCTGGGCAATAATGAAGGATGCACATTAAGGCAGCCATATTTCGGCACCCGCAGCAATTCTTCCGGCAACAGTTGCCCAAAAGCGGCTACGGTTATTACCTCGGGCGCCATCCGGGAAAGAGCGGCAATGGTTTCCCGGTCCAGTTTTTCCGGCTGCAACACCTGATAACCCTTCTGCAGGGCTTCGCTCTTCACCGGACTCGGCAAAAGCTTCATGCCCCGTCCCCCCGGCCGGTCGGGTTGGGTGACGACGGCCAATATCTCATGCCCGGCTTCAGCTACCGCTCTCAGAATCGGCACGGCAAAATCGGGTGTGCCCATAAACACCACACGCACGGTGACGCCTACCTCCTTACCGCTGCTTCCCGGCGCTATCTTCTGCCTCTTCCCGGCTGATGCTGGTGGCTTTATCGATAAAGAGCACGCCATCCAGGTGATCAATCTCGTGCTGCAATATCCTGGCAAACATACCTTCAGCCTCGATGCGCCGCACCCTGCCTTTGGTATCCAGAGCGTTCACCACCACCTCGGCGGCTCTCTCCACATAACCGGAGACGCCGGGGATAGACAGGCAGCCTTCGCTGTCAATCGTTTTGCCGCTCGCCGATACAATCTCGGGATTGATCAGATGGAGCGGTCCTTCACCATAATCCACCACTATCAGCCGCTCGGAGATCCCGACCTGCGGTGCCGCCAATCCCACACCATCGGCGGCATACATGGTCTCTTCCATATTTTTTAATGTTTTTAAGACGCGTTTGGTAATTTTTTCCACAGGTGCCGCCTGCCGGCGCAAAACCGGATCTCCCAGCTGCCTGATTTGCAAAACAGCCACATATTTTCCTCCCGCCACAAAAATTGAAAAGGAATTCCAAGTTCATTTAAAGCAGGGAAAGCGGATCCACATCCACCCCCACCTGCACGCTACCCGCATGGACCTGCGACAGCGCATTTCGGGCCGTGGCGGCCAAAAGCTCAGCCTCTCCTTTAAGTAGGATATGCCATCGATAATGATCTTTCAAGCGGCTAAGCGGAGCCGGAGCCGGACCTACCACCTTCACGCCGGGGCAATAACAATATCTGGCCAGCTCTTTAGCCAACCCGGCCGCTTCGGCCTCCTCAAGCGCCGAGACTATCACCCGCAGGAGGGAGGTGAAGGGGGGATAGCCGGCCTTTTGCCGGTAGAAAAGTTCCTGCCTGGCAAAGCCGTCGTAATCATGGGCTTGCGCCGCCTGGATGCTATAGTGTTCGGGAATATAAGTCTGCACCAGGACCCGGCCGCTTTCGCTGCCCCGTCCTGCCCGCCCTGCCACCTGGGTAAGCAGTTGAAAAGTGCGCTCGGCCGCCCGGAAATCCGGCAGGTGCAGGGAGACATCGGCACACAACACTCCTACCAGCGTCACGCCGGGAAAATGCAGCCCTTTGGCCACCATCTGCGTGCCGATCAGAATATCGGCTTCCCCGTTTCTGAAGGCTTGCCAGATCTGTTCATGCGCGCCTTTGCGGGAGGTAGTGTCCATGTCCATGCGCATGATCCGCGCTCTGGGGAAAAGGCGCCTGGTTTCCGCTTCCACTTTTTGAGTGCCGGCGCCGAAGGGTCTGAGCATGTTGCTTTGGCAGCTTGGGCAGGCGCCCGGTACTTTTTTCTCCGCATGGCAGTAGTGACAGATCAACCTGTCGGGTTGATGAAAGGTCATGGTCACCTGGCAATGGTCGCAGCCGATGGAGTGGCCGCATTGCCGGCACAAAAGAAACGTGGCGAAACCGCGCCGGTTGAGGAAGAGAATAGCCTGCTCGCCGCGCACCAGGCAGTCGTGCAGCGCCGCATAAAGCTCCCGGCTGAACATGGTGCGGTTGCCGGCCATAAGCTCTTCGCGCATGTCCACCAGCTCGACCTTGGGCAAAGGCTTGCCGTCGACCCGCTCCGGCAACTCCAATAGTTCCAGGGCGCCTTCCTGAACCTTGCGGTAGCTTTCCAGGCTTGGGGTGGCGCTGCCCAACAACAGCACCCCACCGCAGCGGCGCACCCTTTCCAGGGCCACTTCCCTGGCATGGTAACGGGGCGCCTCTTCCTGTTTATAGGCCGATTCGTGCTCTTCGTCGATGACGATCAGCCCCAGATCGGACAAAGGGGCGAAGACGGCGCTGCGCGCCCCCAGCACCACCCGCACCTCTCCTTCATATGCCGCCCGCCACTGATCGGCTCTCTCGCTGGTCGACAATCTGCTGTGCAGGACGGCCACCTGGTCGCCGAAACGGCTTTTAAAGGCATGAACGGCTTGCGGGGTCAGGCTGATCTCCGGGACCAAGACGATGGCGCTTTTCCCGGCTTCCAGAGCGGCAGCGATAGTCTCCAGATAGATCACCGTCTTCCCGGAGCCGGTCACCCCTTTGAGGAGAAACTCGCCCCGGCCGCTTCTCACGGCAGAGACGAGCCGCGCCGCCACAGCCTGTTGTGCCGGTGTGAGCTGCCATTGGCTCTTCTCCCAGAGGCGGCCGCGCCAGGGGTCTCGCTTGACCAACAATCGCCGGCAATCGGCCAGGCCGCGGGCGACCAAAGCTTCCAGGACGGCCGGTTTGATGCCCAGACCGCCGGCTTCCTTCCCGGAAAGCGTTCCTCCGCGGGATAACAGGCACAATGCCGCTTCCTTCTGTTTAGGAGCCCGGGCCAGCTCCACAGCGATTTGCTCGGCAGTCAGCCCCTCCTTTAGCTGGTATACATTTTTATATAGAGGAGCCGCTTTGCTGCTGCTGCGCATGGAGGTTCCCGGCGGCAACCAACATTGAAGAGATTGCGACAGATAACATAGGTAACGCTCTCTCAGCCAGCCGGCCAGCTGCAGACCCGACGCCGTGATCAGCGGCTCGGCATCCAAAAGCTCTTTGATCGGTTTGAGCTGCTCTTGCTCCGAGGCCACCGGATAGCGCACCACATAGCCTTCGACAAACCTGTGCCCGAACGGCACCAGGACACGATGACCAGGTTTCAACTTATCTGCCAAGGCAGGCGGCACTGCATAGTCAAATACCCGGTCGACCTGACGCACCCGGATATCCACCGCCACCTGTGCCGCATTGTCGCATGTCAAAGCCGGCCCTCCATCATGATGTAATCTGCACCCGATGTAATCTGCACCGAAAAATGTAGGGGTCCGCCCTTGCCGGCAAACCCCTTGTTTTTTACCGCTCCACACCGGGTCGGAAACCTGACCAACATTATTTGCTTATGCCGGTCGGGCGTTCATAGGTGATCTTGTCTGCCGCCGCTTCCTTCAGGGCTACGGTCACCGCTTTTTCCGAATTACCCTCCACCAGCGGCCTCGACGCTCCGTCCAAAAGTTGCCGAGCTCTTTTGGCCGCCATCACCACCAGGGTGTAGCGGCTGTCCACTTTTTCCCGCAATATTTCCATCGGAGGTTGATTCATCATCATTTGGCGCTCACCTCTATCACAAAACTGCAGGGAATTCCATACGGGATACCCGGCAGCGCTCGGCCCAGATAATAGCCAAGAGCTGGCGGGCAGCCTTTTCCAGATCGTCGTTCAGTATGCAGTAATCATAATCGACGACGGCACTGATCTCCTCGGCAGCCGCAGCCAGGCGCATGTTCATCGATTCCTCGGAATCGGCGCCTCTGGCTACGATCCGTTTCCGCAACTCGCCCAGGGAGGGTGGCATCAAAAATACGAAAACGCCTTCGGGCAATGTCCGGCGCAGCTGCCGGGCGCCGTCGATATTCACATCGGTGATTACTGTTTTACCTTCGGCGATGGCCTCCATCACATACTGGCGGGGCGTACCGTACCAATTCCCGCAATAATTAGCCCATTCCAGCAAAGCACCTTCGCCGGCCATCTTCATAAAGTGTTCCTCGGTATGAAAAAAATAATCTACTCCATGCTTTTCTCCCGCTCTCGGAGACCTGGTGGTAGCGGAAACAGAATAGCACAGTTCCGCATCCATCTTCAACACCATGTCGAGCAAAGTGCTTTTGCCGGCCGACGACGGCCCGCTCAGCACGATGAGAAATCCACGTCGCTTCATGAATTCCCGGAACACTCCTCATCAATTATATATCCCGGCCGGCATCTGCGCGCAAGATGCTCTTCCCTGCTTGCCGAGGGGCTTATGTGAGCGGATCCAACCCATTCTCTTTGGTGGATAGGCGATGAGCCACCGTCTCCGGCTGCACGGCAGACAAGATGACATGATCGGAATCGCAAATGATGACGGCGCGCGTCCGCCGCCCATAGGTGGCGTCGATGCACATACCGCGCTCTTTGGCATCCTGGATGATGCGCTTGATCGGTGCCGATTCCGGGCTGACGATGGCTATCAGGCGGTTTGCCGCCACTATATTGCCGAACCCGATGTTGATCAGTTTGATCTCCATGAGGATGAATGAATCCCCTTCCTAGCCTGATGCCGCTGCCGTGGGAACGACAGCGGCATCAACAACTGCACTTAGAACCTTTCCAAAAGTGCCCCGATTTGCCTCTTACCCAGGCCCTGCACCCGGCGACTTTCGTGTATGCCGATTTCCTCCATGATCTTCCGGCTGGTTACCTTACCGACCTGCGGTAATGACTGTAATAAATAAGCCACTCTCATTTTGGCTATTACTTCATCGTCTGTCTTGGACAATATCTCTCTGAGTGTCATCTTGCCGGATTTCAGATTCTCCCTGATAACCGCTCTCCGGCTGCGCATCTCTTGGGCCTTCAGCAATGCTTTCTTTTTCTCCTCCGGGGTTAGTTTTGGCAGTGCCATGTTTTCACCTCCTGTTTGTTTTACTCGATGTTTTGCACTTGCTCACGGACCTTTTCGAGCTCGGCTTTCATATCCACAACGACCGTGTTGATGATTTGGTCGCCGGACTTGACCCCCATGGTGCTGATTTCCCTATGTATCTCCTGCAGCAAAAAATCCAGTTTTCTTCCTACTGGTCCACCTTCCAGGCAAATATTGCGGAATTGCTGGATGTGGCTCTCAATTCTTACACACTCTTCGGTTATGCAAGACCTATCTGCTGCAAGAGCTACTTCCATAGCCAGACGATGCTCGTCTATTTCCAGCGCAGGCAGCAACTCCTGGATTCGCTTTTGCAAACGTTCCCGATATTCCTCTATCACTTCAGGCTGACGCCGGCGAATGCCTTCCAACCAAAGTCCTATTTTATCAATGCGCCCGGTAATATCTGCCTCCAGCCGCCGGCCTTCGGCAGCGCGCATGGCCAACAAGGCTTCCAAAGCTTCGGTGGCGGCTTTGTGCAACACTGTCGCCATCAGCTCATCCTGTTCCGGCTCATCGGCTACGCTGAAAAGGCCCGGTACGGACAGCAAGCAGGCAAAATCGGCAGAAATGGGACCGGCAATCTCCTCCGCCCGGCGCAAAGCACCAATGTAGCCGCGGAGCAGGGGTTCATCAAGAATGACGGTTCTCTCCCTGACCCGAAAATCCTCCAGTGTAACGTATATTTCTAGTCTACCACGAGATATATTCCTCTCCACCAGTTGTCGCAACTGGGTTTCCAGACGAAGCCAGTGATGCGGCAGGCGCATATTGATATCCAGAAAGCGGTGGTTTACCGACCGCATCTCCACCCGGACCGACAGCTCACCCTCCGTAGCCGTGCCTACACCATATCCCGTCATTGAATGAAGCAATATAACCCTCCAAAAGCAGGAAGACTGTCCCTATTTTACCGCGCCGGCCACAGACTGTAAATAGGCCTGCAGCTACGACAGTTACTAGGCTCTTCATATTAACATCGGCAGGAGTAGGGAATATTTTAGATCATCTATACGCCCCTTGAGACCGGGCCTGAACCCGCAGCAGGGACAAGTGGCGTCTGACCTTGCTCCTGATAAAGCGCAAAAGGCCTTCCAGCATGATGGTCCAGCTGCCGGCGGCCAATATGAGCGCCCAGTCGGCGGCCTGCAACGGGGTGGTATAGAAAAGGCGGGAGGCGGCAGGCAGATAGATAACAGTCAGTTGCATGGCCAGGGAGACGGCCACCGCCCCCAGCAATTTGCCGTTGGTAAATAGTCCCACTTCAAAAAGGGAACGGTATTCGCTGCGGCATTGGAACACATATAGCAGTTGCGAGGTGACCAAGGTGGTAAAGGCCATGGTCTGCGCATATGAGAGCTCACCCGGACGGCTGATGAGCGCGAACTGGAACACCGCCAGCGTGCAGAAGCTGATTAATAGACCCCGGAGCAATATTTTCCAGTGCAGGCGCCGGGAGAAGACTCCTTCGTCAGGGCGCCGGGGCGGACGCATCATCACCCCTTTGTCGGGGGGATCCAATCCTAAGGCCACTGCCGGTAGCCCATCGGTGACCAGGTTCATCCATAGGATCTGCACCGGCAAAAGCGGCAGGGGCAAACCGGCGAGCGCCGCCGTGAACATGGTGAGCACCTCACCGGTATTGGAAGCCAGGAGATAGCGGATAAACTTGCGGATGTTGTCGTATATGCCGCGGCCTTCTTCTATGGCGGCCACAATGGTGGCATAGTTGTCGTCGGCCAGGATCATGCTGCTGGTTTCCTTGGTGATGTCGGTACCGGCCTGACCCATCGCTATACCGATGTCGGCCTCTTTCACCGCCGGGGCATCGTTCACCCCGTCGCCGGTCATGGCCACCACCTCGTTCATCGCCCGCAGGGTACGCACAATGCGCAGTTTATGCCGGGGCGACACCCGGGCGAAAACGTTCACTTTCGGCAACAGCTGCTTCAGGCGCTCGTCGTCCAGACGGTCGATTTCCTCGCCGGTCAAAACCTGCCCCGTCCCCGCTAATCCCAGCTGCCTGGCCACGGCCAGAGCGGTCTCCTGATGGTCGCCGGTAACCATGATGGTGCGCACCCCAGCCGAGCGTGCCAGTTGCACGGCCCGGCGCACTTCGGGGCGCGGCGGGTCCATCATATATACCAAGGCTACGAATACCAGTTTCCGCTCCAGCAATTCTTCGGGGGGCGGTTCCCCCAGGGAGTGTCCGGGAGGCAGATCGCGGTAAGCCAAAGCCAAAACGCGCCAGGCCTCACCGGCCAACATGGCCGCTTTGGCTTTCAGCCGGTTTTTCTCTGTGGTGGAAAGCAGCCTCACCCGGCCGTTTTCCAGCGTGTGGGTAGAGCGCTCCAGGATAATGCCCGGGGCCCCTTTCACGAGGCTCCGCCGGCCATGGTAGTCGACCACCACGCTCATGCGCTTGCGCTCGGCATCGAAAGGAATCTCCGCTATCGGCGGATACTTCTTGCGCAATTGCTCCGGATCCAGGCCGGCTTTCATGGCCAGAACGGCCAGTGCCGCTTCAGTCGGATCACCATAAGGCTTTATCTTCCCGTTCTCCCGCCGGATCACGGCGTGATTGCACAAGGCGGATATGAGCAAGGCCATGTGCCAGTCGGGGTGACGACCGGGATCGATGGGCCGCACTGCCGACGTCGGCTGTTTGACCGCCGCCTCACCCTCAGGTTGAGAGAAAAACTCCCCTTTTGGTTCATATCCGCTGCCGCCGACCTTCAGCCCACCATGCAGGCCGACCAGCCCGATGACGGTCATCTCGTTTTTGGTCAAAGTTCCGGTTTTATCCGAACAGATAACGGTGGCGCACCCCAGGGTCTCCACCGCCGGCAGACGGCGGACGATAGCCCGACGGCGGATCATCCTTTGCACACCGATGGCCAGCGCAATGGTGACCACAGCTGGCAATCCTTCCGGAATGGCGGCCACCGCCAGGCTGACGGCGGTGAGAAACATGGTATAAGCCGAGGCGCCTTGCCATACACCGGTGAAAAAGACCACCAGCACCACGCTCAGACACACCAGCACCAGCACCCGGCCCAGTTGCTCCAGGCGCACCTGCAGAGGGGTCGGTCCCGGAGCGCTTTCCTGCACCAAGCCGGCGATCTCCCCGATCTGCGTGCTCATGCCGGTTTGCACCACCACCCCCCGGCCGTGTCCCCTGACCACCGTGGTGCCCATGTGCAGCATATTGCGCCGGTCACCCGGAGCTTCGTCTCCCTTGCCCAGCCAATCGGCGCTCTTGTTCACCGGAAGAGATTCGCCGGTGAGCGGGCTCTCGTCGACGGCAAGGGAAAAGCTCTCCAGCAGCCGGACATCGGCAGGTACCCTGTCTCCGCTCTCCAAAAGCAGGATATCTCCCGGCACCAGTCGCTCCGCTTTTATTGTCTTAATGGTCCCGTCTCTGATCACCCGGCTGGTAGGCGCCGTCAATTCCTTCAGGGCGGCCAGGGAGGATTCCGCTTTGGCTTCCTGGATATAGCCCAGGATCGCGTTCAGGAACACAATGGCCAGGATGGCCAACACATCGGCTTTCTCGCCCAGGACAAAGCTGATGCCGGCGGCGGCCAGCATGATCAATACCATAAAATCCTGAAATTGCTCCAGAAAGAGACGCCAGCGCGGGCGCGCCGCCTTTTCCATGAGCTTATTCGGTCCGAAGGCGGCGAGACGCTTTTCGGCTTCGGCTGTTGTCAAACCGCGGGTCTCGTTCACCCCGGCGCGGTGCAGCACGGCACCCTTTGAGAGCATATGCCAATTATAGGAAGTCGACAAAGGCTTGCTTCACTCCAGATGCTAAGCTTGGCCTGCTGCATAACGGCCTGCAGCATAAGCCTATTCGTCATCTGGAGTATAAATAACCTGAATCAGGGAGCGCCGGCGATCGCTACTCCGCCCGGCTGCTGCCACCATCCGCCTGGCCGGTGCGGTTATCTCCCTGGCTGCCGGCGGTACCGGCGGCCTTTTTCATTCTTGCCACTCCTTCGGCGGCAGGGGCCAGTCCGGGTTGGAGATGCAGCGCATATTCATAGGCGTGCAATGCTTCGGGAATGGCGCCGGAGGCTTCATAGACTTCACCCAAAGCCAGCATGATGTATGGATCGAGCGAAGAGAGGAGTGCGGCGCGCTGCAAAGCTTCCAGGGCCTGTTCATGATCCCCGGTCCGATAGTGCAGCATGCCAAGGCGGTAAAAGGCCTGGGGCATTTCGTAATCCGGATTGCCTTCAGCTATGTCCACCGCCTGCTGGTAATAGCCGAGCGCCTCTGCGTTATCCCCTTTTTTCTCGGCCACGAGCCCCAGGCCATATAAAGCTTTGGCGGTGCCGGCATTCTGCTCCAGCACCTTTTGATATGCCGCTGCCGCCAACTCCAGCTTCCCTTGCTTATAAAGCAGGTCGCCGGCCAGGCAGACAGCTTCCCAACTGCCCAGGCGTTCGGCCTCCGCCCAGCTGTTCAAGGCCTGCTCCTCATCGCCCAGGATCTGGTAAATAGTTCCTTTCACCAGGTGGGCTTCGGGGTCGGCCGGCTCTATCTTGGTCAATTCATCGAACCACCTGAGAGCCATGGAATACTGCCCGGCGGCAAGCCAGGCATAGCCATATTCAAAAAGAACCGCCACTTTTTCGGTGCGGGCCCCGGCGATGACGGTCAAACCGAAGAGGGCGACCACCACCAGGAGAATGATGATGTTCCGCAGGCGGTTTCTTTCTTTACCACAAGCAATTGGCGGCATATAAATTAAACCTCGCTAAATCAGGCAAATTCGTGTTAAGCTCATAAGGGTGCTTCTATCTTATGAGGTCATTCTCCTTTTTTATTAGAACCGGACAGAGAAAGGAAACAATATGGCTATTGACGGGATGTTTCTCCGCGGCCTGGTGAGCGAACTGAACGGCTTCCTCGCCAATGCCCGCCTGCATCAGATCAGCCAGTGCGGCTCGGCGGAAGTGCTTTTAACCTTGCGGCAGCCCGGCCGGAATTTTCACCTGCTGCTTTCGGCCGATCCGGCCGCTCCCCGCGCTCATCTGGTCGACGACGATAGACCTTATAGCTCATGGCCCACCCCTTTTTGCATGGTTCTGCGCAAGCATCTCTTGCCGGGCAGGGTTTTGGCCATCGAGCAACCAGGCTGGGAGAGGATCATGAATATCCGCTTCGAGACCAGGGCAGGCGACGGCAGCCGGGTGGAGCGCCATCTGATTCTGGAAATCATGGGCCGGCACAGCAATCTCCTCCTGGTGGCGCCGGAGAGCGGTCTCATGCTCGACGGCATCAGGCACGTCGGCGCTCATCAATCACGCCACAGGGAAGTGATGCCGGGGCGGCCTTATATCGCCCCACCCGACCAGGGCAAAAAAGATCCTCTGAAGGTGGAGCGGGAGGATTTTTTATTCCAGCTGCGGCATATACCGGGACCCAGGCAGCTAGCCCGGGCGATAAGCGAGATCTTCGACGGCATCGGCCCTGAAGCCGGCAGGGAAATTGTGTCCAGGGCCGGCTTCCCGCCCGACCTTGTGCGCGCGGATCTGGCGCCGGAGGATGCCGAGACGCTGTGGCGGACTTTTCGGGAAGTGACTCTTGCTGTTGCCGCCGGCCGGATCTCCCCCTGGGGCACACATGAAATACCTGGAGCGCCGGCCCACTTTTGGCTTTTGCCTCTCACCCATCTCGGCCTGCCAGGTCGCACTTATCCCGACCTTAATGCTCTGTTGTGCTCCTATTACCAGGTGGTGCTGGGGCAGAAAGCCCTGGCGGAGGGGAAAGCCAGGCTGCAGCGCCTATTGGAGGAAGCGCTGGGCAAACTGGAAAAACACCTGGCCCACCAGGAGGAAGCGCTGGCCGGTGCCGCCCGGGCCGAAGAATACCGGAAGATCGGGGAACTATTGCTGGCACAGTTGGCCAAAGTGCCCCCCGGTGCCACCTCGGTCATCCTGGAGGATTATTATAATCAAAGCGCCCCCCTGGAAGTGGAGCTGAACCCGGCGCTCTCTCCGGAGGAGAATGCCCATCACTATTTTAAGATGTACCAAAAAGGCAAGAAGACCGCCGTGCAGGCTGAGAAGCGCAGAGCCGCCGCAGTGGAGACCGCGGCTTATTACCGCAGCATTCTTGTCAATCTGATGAATGCGGAAAATGAAGCCGACCTGGAAGACATAAAAGATGAGATGATCGCCGCCGGCCTGATGGAGGACGGCCACCGGGGCCAGGACAAAAAGGCGCCATATAAGGGGAAAGGAACAAGGGGGACCAAGAAAAAGGCTGATGTGCGCCGGCCGGCTTTTCTCAGCGTCACCGCGCCCGACGGTACGGAGATACTCGTCGGCAAAAACAACCGGCAAAACGATCTGATCACCATGGAACTGGCCGCCCCCCACAATCTCTGGCTGCATGTAAAAGACCAGCCCGGCGCCCATGTGATCATCAGGAACAAACATGAGGAAATAGCCGAGGACACCTTGCTCCTGGCCTTGCAACTGGCCGCATACTACAGCAAGGCCAGGAGTTCCAGCCAGGTGCCTGTGGACTATTGCCTGCGCCGTTATGTGCGCAAACCAAAAGGAGCCCGGCCGGGCTTCGTCCTCTATGATCACCACAAGACGGCCTATATCACCCCGGATATAGAAGTGATCAACAGGCTGAAGAGGCTGGGCTGAGGGGATCTGAGGGGTTGATGCCGGTTGGCTCCCTCTGTCGGCTAAATAGCGGCTATCACTTTCTCAGGGCTCTGGCGCCGATATCCTTCCGGTAATGCTTCCCGGTAAAGGAGATGAGCCCGGCGGCCTGGTATGCCCGCGCCAACGCTTGAGGCAGATCTATGCCCATTCCGGTGACGCCAATCACCCGCCCGCCGGCCGTGCGGCAGACGCCGTCCTGACAGCTCGTGGCAGCGTGGAAGAGCAGGACTCCGGGTAAAGCGGCGGCTTCCTCCAGACCTGTGATGGGATAACCGGTTTTATAGGCGCCGGGGTAGCCCGAGGAGCACAAGACCACACAGGCGGCATGCTCGGGCCGCCACTTGAGCGGCAGCTCAGCCAGGCGCTGTTCGGCCGCAGCCTGGAGCACTTCCAAAAAGTCGGTCTTGAGTCTCGGCAGCAGCACCTGCGTTTCCGGATCGCCGAAGCGGCAGTTGAATTCCACCACCTGCGGTCCCTCTTTGGTCATCATGATGCCGGTATACAAAGCGCCGGTAAAGCTGCGCCCGGCGGCCGCCAAAGCCTCCAGCACAGGCCGCAGGATGCGGGCGGACACTTCCTCAAGTACCGGCTCGCCGGCCACTGGTGCCGGACTGTAGGCGCCCATACCGCCGGTGTTCGGCCCCTGGTCGTTATCAAAAACTCTTTTGTGATCCTGCGAGGAGGGCATCACCTGGAAGCCGCTTTCATCCACCAAAGCATGGATGCTCGCTTCTTCTCCTTCCAGATAGGCCTCGACCACCACCGCCGCTCCGGCCTCACCAAACACTTTTTCCACCATGATCTGGTCGACGGCCTTCTCCACTTCCTCCCAATTGAAGCAGACGCTCACCCCTTTGCCGGCCGCCAACCCGTCGGCTTTGATCACCACCGGCAGGCCGAAGCGGCGGGCAGCCTGCAGTGCCGCCCCGGCACTTTGGCACACGGTAAAGGGCGCCGTGGGCACCCCCTGCCCGGCCATCAGTTCTTTGGCAAAAACCTTGCTGCCCTCGATCTCGGCAGCAGCCTTGGTAGGTCCGAAAATCTTCAGCCCCCTGGATCTGAATTCGTCGGCGATACCCACCGTTAAATAGGCTTCGGGTCCGACGACCGTCAGATCTATCCCTTGGCCTTTTGCCCAGTCGGCCAAAGCGGCCACACCCTGCTCGGTCAGATCCACACAGCGAGCTATCCCGCAGAGCCCGGCGTTTTTCTCCGCCGTGGTCCACAGCTCGCTCACCCCGGGGCTCCGGGAAAGCGCCCAAGCTAGGGTATGTTCCCGTCCTCCCCCGCCAACCACCAGCACTTTCATAATTTCTCCCTCCTGCCAGTGTCCGGCCCTTGCAGTCTCATCGGCACCGCTCAATGTCTGAAGTGGCGCATACCGGTAAAGACCATGGCTATGCCGGCCTTGTCGGCCGCGGCCAGTGAATCGGCATCCCGTTTGGAACCGCCAGGCTGGATGATGGCCATCACCCCGGCGGCGGCAGCCGCATTCACTACATCATCAAAGGGGAAGAAGGCATCGGACGCCAAAGCCGCACCGACCGCTTTCTCTCCGGCCTGAGCCAGGGCAATCTCGGCCGCCTTGATGCGGCTCATCTGCCCGGCGCCCACCCCCACGGTTTGCCCGTCGCGGACCACCACAATGGCGTTGGATTTGACATGCTTCACCACTTGCCAGCCGAAAGCCAGATCTTCCCATTCGGCCGCCGTCGGCACTTTCTTGGTGACCACCTGCCATGCCGAGCGCTCCTGGGCGTGCACATCGGCTTCCTGCACCAGGAGGCCGCCAGGCACCCGCTTCATATCAAGCCAAGGCTGCGGTGCGCCGACAGGCAACTGCAAGAGGCGCAGGCTCGGCTTGCGACAGAGAATTTCCAGAGCAGCCGGAGTGAAGGAAGGAGCCAGGACGATCTCCAAAAAGATCTCGGCCATCAATTTGGCGGTCTCTTCATCCACCGCTCTGTTGCAGGCCACCACCCCGCCGAAGATGGAGACCGGATCGGCATCCCGGGCTTTGATGAACGCCTCCTTCAGGGTAGCGCCGACGGCCAGACCGCAGGGATTGGCATGTTTGACGGCGGCCACCGCCGGTTGGGCAAATTCCCTGACCATCTCCAGGGCGGCGGAGGCATCGCCGATATTGTTGTAGGACAGCTCTTTGCCGTTAAGCTGGACGGCATGCACCAAGGTGTCCTTTCTTCCTTCCTCCCACAGGCTGCGATAAAAAGCGGCTTTCTGGTGGGGGTTTTCGCCGTACCGCATCTCTTGCTGCAGCTGGAAGTGCAGGGTGAGCGAGGTGGGAAATCCGTCCGACTGGAGCCCCGCCGTCTGCAGGTAGCCGGTGATGGCGGCATCGTAGGCGGCCGTATGGGCGAAGGCTTCCGCCGCCAGGCTCCGCCTTTGCGCCGGATCCAGTCCCCCCGCCTGCAGGGCGGCCAGTATCTCGCCGTACCTCTCCGGATTGACCACGACGATCACATCCGGGAAATTTTTGGCTGCCGCTCTGATCAGAGTCGGACCGCCGATATCGATATTCTCCAACACTTCATCCAGGGTGGCCTCCGGGCGGGCGGCCACGGCGGTAAAAGGATACAAATTGACGGCCACCAGATCGACCGGCTTGATTTGGCGGGCTTCCAGTTCGGACATATGCCCGGCTTCCCGGCGCTTGGCCAGGATACCGGCATGTATGGCCGGATGCAGGGTTTTCACCCGCCCGTCCAGGATTTCCGGAAACCCGGTGACCTCGCTGATATAGGTGACGGGAAGGCCCGCCTCTTTCAGGCAACGGTATGTACCTCCCGTGGAAACCACTTCATACCCCAAATTCACCAAACTGCGCCCCAGCTCCACGACGCCGGTTTTATCATAGACGCTGATGATGGCTCTAGGCACTTGGCTCATCCTTTCTCATCTTTCCCGTAATAGGTCACACGATGATCAACCCGCCTGCCTCTCCGGCGGCAGCTTTTCTCACCTCGCCGATGTCCCAGGCACCGAAACCGGCGGCCTTGATCACCTCGGCAGCGCGCCCGGCTTCGGCGGGCGGCACGATGACCACCAGGCCGACGCCCATGTTGAAGGTATGAAACATCTCATCATCGCTGATGTTTCCCAACTTTTGGATGAAGCTGAAGATGGGAGGCTCGATCCAGCTTCCCCGCCGCACCACCGCCTGCAGATCGGCTCCCATGGCCCGCGGCACATTTTCGTACAAACCGCCGCCGGTGATATTGGCAATGCCGTGCACGGCCACCTGAGAGGTCAGTTTGCCGACGAGATCGGCATATATAGCCGTGGGCACCAGCAGGGCTTCTCCCAGGGTGGATCCGAGCTCCGGCACATAAGCATCCACTTTCAGGCCGGCTTTTTCGAAGAGGACATGGCGCACGAGCGAGTAGCCGTTGCTGTGCAAGCCGCTGGAGGAGACGGCCAGGAGCCTGTCCCCCTCTCCGGCGGCCGAGCCGTCGATGATGGCCGTTTTTTCCACCACGCCGACGCCGAAACCGACCAGGTCATATTCTCCCGGGGCATACATGCCGGGCATTTCGGCGGTTTCCCCGCCGAGCAGAGCGCAGCCGGCCAGCCGGCAGCCGGCACAGACGCCTTTGACGATCTCCTCCACTTTGGCCGGCTCCACCTTCGCCATGGCGATATAATCGAGGAAAAAGAGCGGCTTGGCCCCCTGACAGATGATGTCGTTGACGGAATAGGCGACGGCATCAATGCCCACCGTGTCGTGCTTATCCATCATAAAGGCGATCTTCAGTTTGGTGCCGACGCCGTCGGTGCCGGCCACCAGGACCGGCTCTTTATATTTTTCCCGGTCCAGGGCAAATAGGCCGCCAAAGGAACCGATCCCGCCCAGCACTCCCGGAATCGCCGTGCGCCGGGCATGGTCCTTGATGCGCCGCACGACCTCATAGCCGGCCTCAATGTCGACGCCGGCCTTTTTATAAGTGCTCTCTTCCCTGTCTATATCTTTGGTCATTGGCTACCGCCCTCTCTCTTTCTCTTTCTCAAATTCGCCCGGCGGCATGGCGGCCTGGTCCCCGGACTCCGGCAACCCGGCCGGATATTCACCGCTGAAGCACGCCAGACACAACTCTTTCATGACCCGCCCCACTGCCCGGCACAAACCGGCCGGCGAAATATAGTGCAAGGTATCAGCCCCGATCAAAGCCGCCACCTCATCAGAAGTGCGCCCCGAAGCGATCAGCTCCCCTTCCCTGGGCACATCGATGCCGTAATGGCAGGGATGGGTGAATGGTGGGGCGGCAATCATCAGATGCACCTCTTTGGCCCCTCCGTTGCGGATCATCTGCACCGCCTGGGAGGTGGTCGTGCCGCGCACGATGGAGTCCTCCACCAGCACCACCCGTTTGCCCGAGAGGATGGCCCGCACGGCATTGAATTTCATGCTTACCCCCTGGCGGCGAAGATCCTGCGTGGGCTGGATGAAAGTGCGGCCGACATAGCGATTTTTCATCAAGCCGAAATCAAAGGGGATGCCGGACTCCTCCGCATAGCCCATGGCGGCGGAGTTGGCCGACTCCGGAGCCGGGATCACCAGATCCGCCTCCACCTTGGCTTCCCTGGCCAAAACCCGGCCGATCTCTTTTCTGATCAGATGCACGTTTTGCTGCCCGATATTGCTGTCGGGACGGGCCAGGTATACATATTCAAAAACGCAAAAAGCCGGACGGTCCAGCGTCACCACCTGTCTGCTCTCCAGGCCCTTATCGCTGATGATCACCAGCTCGCCGGGTCGGCATTCGCGCTCATATACCGCCCCGATGCTATCGAGCGCCGCGGTTTCCGAGGCCACCACGTAAGCTTCGCCCAACTTGCCGAGCACCAGGGGGCGCACGCCGTAGGGATCGCGGAAGGCCAACAGTTTACCGTGGGAGAGCAATACCGCTGCATATGCCCCCCGCAGCTGCGGTATGACGCCGGCTACGGCATCTTCCAGGTTGGCTTCTTCCCCTTTGGCGATGAGATTCAAAATGACCTCACTGTCGGTGGCGGTTTGGAAAACCGATCCCTTCTGCAAGAGCCGACGCCGCAAACTGGCCGGATTCAGAAGATTGCCGTTGCAGGCTATGGCGATCTGTCCATATTTGGTGATGGCCGACAGAGGGTGTATGCCTATCGGATAGGTGGCCTCGCTTTTGCCATAACGGGTATGCCCGATGGCGATACGCCCCGGCAAACCGGCCAGGTGCCGGTCGTCGAACACATTCGCCACCATACCCATCCCTTTATGAATGCGAATGGTACCGTTGTCGGCCACAGCCATGCCCGCCGATTCCTGACCTCTGTGCTGCAAGGCATATAAACCGAGGTAAACCAGACCGGCTGCCGCTATCGGTTGCGGTGAGTGAATGCCCAAAATTCCGCCCACTTAATTGGCCTCCCGTTCGCTCGTTATATTCCTCAACCAGTTTTCCCAATAGGCGGCCGTCGCCGCCGCTTTGCGCGCCGCCACACCGGTATATGACTCCGGCTTCTCCAGGACCTGCAGTTGGTTCGGGGTCAGGCGGGCCAGATAAGGAGCCAACTCCTCGCTCTCCGCCGCCAGCTGATATAACGGCCGGCCGCTCTTCTCAGAAGCCAGGGTAAGCCGGCGCACGGCTTCATGAGCATCCGGATGCCCCAGGGAAGCCAGGATGATGTAGAGCGGCTCCGCCACGATCATCTCCTTTTGCAGGTGCAGGTTGGCGGCCATCCTTTCCCGGTCCACCACCAGCTTGCGCAGCACCCTCAGCAGGTGGTCCGCCATATCCGCCAGGCCTGCCGCCACTTCGGGAATGAAGCGGGACGAAGCCGAGTTGGTCAGATCACGCTGGTGTTCGGAGATCTGGTCCATATAAAGGGTGACGATGCGTGGGGCGAAAACTTTCCATATGCTCTTGACATGTTCAAAGTTCCAGGGGTTTCTCTTGTGCGGCATGGTGGAGGAGCCGACCTGCCCCGCCTGGAAGGCCTCCCCCACTTCGGCGATCTCCGTCCGCTGCAGCTGGCGCAAATCGTCGCCCAGATTGGCCAGCACGCCCATGACGGTGAGGAGGCTGTGCACCCAGTCGGTCACATATTCCGGAGCCACGATCTGCGTGGCATGCATGGCCGGGGAAAGCCCCAGCTCGGCCAGGACTTCCTCTTCAAAGGTCTCGGGATCGGCAAAAAATAAAGAGGCGGCATTGTAAGCGCCGACCGCCCCGGCCATCTTGCCCCGCAAATTGGCGGCGGCTTCTTTCAGGGCCACGAGGCGTTCGCCAAGCCGGGCTACATATTCCGCCATGGCAAAGCCGAAAGTGATCGGCACGGCATGTTGTCCGTGCGTGCGGCCGATCTGCGGGGTGCAGGCTTCCCTTTTGGTGATCTCGATCAGGATGCCCAGCAGCTCATAGAGGAGCGGTAGGAGCACCCGGTCGGTAACATCGCGATACTGCAAAGCCCGGGCGGTATCCATGATATCCCACGAGGTGGCGGTGAAATGGACAAAGGGGCGGGCTTCCTCGCTCACCCGGCGCTGCAGGCAGTTGACCATGGCTCTGATGTTGTGATGCGTCTTGGCCTCTTCGGCATACACCTCGTCGGGGGTGATCTCCGAGGCCGCTTTCTCCACCTCAACAGACACCTCCGGAGGGCAAAGGTGCCGCCGGGCCAAAACTTTAGTCAGCGCCGCTTCCACCCGCGCCTGGTAGCGCACATATGCATTCTCCGAAAGATACTCGCTCAACCGCTCAAACAAAGCCGGGGCACCGGCATAATAGCGGTGGTCCAGAGGACTGATGGCCGCATAGATTTCTCGTTTCATCTAGCCGCCTCCCAAATGTTCGCCTATTACGGGATGACGACCTCATATTAACAGATGAAACGGGCGACGGTCAATGAATATCCCGAACATTATCATGTAAATCTATTTATTGTTCGCCTTCTTCCTTCTGCAGCTGCCTGTCTCGCTCTTTTACCTGTTCTCTCAGGCGCTGGCGATACATCTCCAGGCGCCGCCGCACGGCTCCGTCCTTGGCGGCGATGATCTGGGCGGCGAACAAGCCGGCATTCAATGCCCCGTCCACGGCCATGGTGGCCACAGGGATGCCGGGCGGCATCTGCACAATGGCATACAAAGCATCCAGCCCGGAAAGAGGCCCACCGCCGACGGGCACCCCGATCACCGGCAAAAGGGTGTAGGCCGCCAAAACACCCGGCAGGTGTGCCGCCCGACCGGCGCCGGCGATCAGCACTTCCAGACCTCTCGATTGGGCTTCCCGGGCATATGCGGCCGTCTCTTCGGGAGTGCGGTGCGCCGAGAGGATGCGCACCTCGACACTGATGCCCAACTCTTTTAATATGTCCACTGCCGGTTGCATCACCGATCGGTCCGAGGCGCTGCCCATAATGATGCCGACCTGCGGGCCGGTCTGCGCTTTTTCCCTATCTGCAGCAGCGTGGCCATTGTGGTTATTGTTCAATTTACATCACCTGTCTATAGACATTTTAGCCGGTCTTGTTCAAAGCTCCCAGTTCGGTCTCATGACGGCACCGGTAGAAGTAGAGGCCCGGCATGGGCGGGTTACTGAGGAAACCCGGGTGGTGGCAAGTGTTGCCGACCAGCAGGGTGACGGCATGATACCCGGCCCGGCGCAGGCTGAAGAGGGCATTGACTATCTCAGGGGTATCCTCCGGCGTCACTACCAACAAGGTGGAACCCCAGGGCAACTGCCGCCCCTCATCTGTCAAAACGGAGCTGAAAGCGCCACCCTTGGCTCCTTCAATGCGCGCCAGGGTCTCCATGATGTGCATCAGCTGGCCGGCTCCCTTCCGGGAAGGGAGGCGGATCAAAGCGTTGTCCGGCTGAACCGGCAGCCTGCTTGAGAAAGGCTCCGAAGAGGCGGACTGTGCAGCGGGGGTAGATTGTGCGGCTGGGGCGAGCTGGGAAGCTGGAGCGAGTTGGGAAGCTGGAGCGAGCTGGGCACTCGCCGGCACAGCTATGATGCCGCCATCCCGGCCGTTGCTCACCAGGCCTACCGCTTGCCGCCGCCGGTAGAGATAGTAGGCCAAAGAAGCGGCCACTTCTATGGCAAACTCCAGAGCCCGGTCCAGAAACTGCACATCATATTCATCGATATTCAGATTGAGAAAAATGCCCGTTTCCAGGGCTATCGTCGGCTGAAACTCCCTGGTGTGCAGGACTCCCGTACGGGCGCTCACTTTCCAGTGAATACGCTTCAGGGGATCGCCTGGCACATATTCCCGCAAACCGATGGTGCGGGCCGGATCCTCGAAAAAGCGATGGCGCGTCTTTATTTCCCCAAAAGGCAAACTCGAAGGCAAGCCTAGATTGCTGAGGGGATATACTTTCGGATAGACGATCACTTCGCTGAAGGATTCCACCCTGTCCCGCAAGGTTTCCAAGCCCCAAGGGTCGGCGGCGGCCAGATCGATCGGCCCCAGGTGATATACTCCTCTTTCCCTGGTGCGCACCCGATAGGAAAAAGACACCTGCCGCCGCGGAGCCAGAGCAAAAATCGCTGTGTGCGGTGTCTGCGGGGGGAGTTTGTAAGGCATCTCATCGGTGAGAGCGACCGACACCAAAGGGGCGAAGCTATTGTTGGTCACCGTGATCGTCGCTTCCACCTCTTCACCTCTGAACACCCGGTTCCGGTCCAGAGTCCTTTGTATGGTCATGGCGCGATAGGCGGTGCGCGTCAGCCAGCGGGTCAAAAAATACAAAATAAAAAGGCTGTATAAGGTGATATACAAAAACCTGCCGCTGAAAATGAGGGCGGCCAAAAGCAACGCCCATAGGCAACGGCGCCAGAATGTCGCGCTCACCGGTTTTCGCCCCTTTTTTATTCGGTTTTATATGGCGACTCTTTATATATGGCGGCTGCCGCGGCTGGTGAGAGGCACACCTGCTGCACACAGGGGACAATCTGCAGGCAACCAGGAAGGAGCCTCAATCTGCGCCAGAAAAGCCGTCCTCACGCCCAGGTCGGTACGTCCCCCGCTGCGGTCCAGGAGGCAGCCCACACCCACCAGGTCGGCTCCGGTAGCTCTCACCAAGTCGATCACTTCCCGCACCGAGCCGCCCGTGGTAACTACATCTTCTACCACCAGGGTCCTTTCCCCTGGTGCCAAGGAAAAGCCGCGCCGCAAAACGCACCGGCCGCCTTCCCGCTCGGTGAATATAGCTCTGGTGCCGAGCACCCTGGCCACGCCGTGGGCCAGGACGATGGCGCCCACCGCCGGTCCGACCACCACTTCTATCTTGTCGGCGGCAAATTTTTCAGCCAGCATGGCACTCAACTCATCGACAAAACGGGGATATTGCAGCACAAGGCTCTTTTCCAGATATGTATCGGAATGCCTGCCGCTCGTCAGCAAAAAGTGTCCCTTCAGGAGAGCCCCGGCCTGCCGGAATAACTCCATGGCCCGTTCGGCTTCCTTAACGTTAATTTCCGTCATAAATCCACACCTTTCTCCAGTGCTCTAGCTCTCGGTCCGGCGGTCAATGAGCACCGCCATGCGCCACGCCCACCAAAGCGGCGATGGAGGTGCGCTGCTCCCGGCAATAATCATAAAGCCCCCGCACCACCTCGACCATGGTATCCGGACGGCGGAAAGTAGCCGAGCCCACAGCCACGGCTCTCGCTCCCGCCATGATGAACTGCAGGGCATCATGGGCGCTGGTGATGCCACCCATGCCGATGATGGGGATTTTTACCGCCTCATATACCTGCCACACCATGCGTAAGGCCACCGGCATGATCGCTGGCCCGGAGAGCCCGCCGAAGACATTGGCCAAAAGCGGCCGGCGCCGGTTAACGTCGATGATCATACCGGTTATGGTATTGATCAGACTGACGGCATCGGCCCCGGCCGCCTCCACGGCGCAGGCAATCTGGGTGATATCGGTGACATTAGGGGTGAGCTTGGCGATCAAGGGGAGGGAAGTTACCCGGCGCACTGCCTTCACCACTGCGGCGGCAGCCTGCGGATCGGTGCCAAAGGAGAGGCCGCCTTTCTTGATGTTGGGACAGGAAATATTGATTTCCAGGGCGTCTATCCCCGCTTTTCGGTCCAGGAAGGCGGCAACGGCGGAATATTCCTCAATGGTCCGTCCGACTATGTTCACCACCACAGCCGGAGTCTGCTCTGCCAGCCAGGACAAATAGTCCTCTGCAAAAGCCGCCGCACCGGGATTTTGCAAGCCGATGGCGTTGAGCATTCCCGCCGGCGTTTCCGCGAGCCGCGGCGGCCTGTTGCCGGGCCAAGGGTCTATGCTGACACCTTTGGTGCAGATCCCGCCGAGCTTCGTAACATCGACCAGCCCGCCATACTCTATGCCGTAGCCAAAGGTGCCGGAAGCCGCCAACACCG
Organism: Bacillota bacterium; assembly: GCA_012840225.1. Lineage (GTDB taxonomy): Bacteria > Bacillota > Limnochordia > DTU080 > DTU080 > DULU01. Next base: position 16,546 of record DULU01000025.1, on the reverse strand, counting down.
GGTTTTGCAAAGTCAGGCCAGCGAGGGAAGTGCGGAGCAGCGGCGAGCGCCACCAGGTCTTCTCTTCATCATCAACATCAACGGTCAAAAGCGAATACCTCCTCAGCAGCAAATACCGGGCCGTCTTTGCAGATAAGCACATAACGGCGAGAGTCTCTATCGTGGCTCTCCGGGACTGCAGCCGGCCAAGCACAGCCCAGACAGGCACCCACACCGCAGGCCATCCTGTTTTCCAGGGAAACTTCGCAAGGTATCCTTCCGGTTCTGCACCAGGAAGCCACGGCCTGCAACATGGGCAGCGGACCACAGGAATAGACGCAGAGATCACCGGGAGGAGGGTCGGGAAGAAGCTCTGTGACCAAGCCTCTCCGGCCGAGCGAGCCGTCATCCGTGGCCACCACCGGCACCACACCCAGCTCACTCAGCATATCAAGGCCGACAGCCTGATCGGCACGGGTAAAGCCGGCGAAAAACTGCGGCACCACCCCCGAGGCGACCATCCTTTGCGCCAAAAAGAGGAGCGGCGGCACCCCGAGGCCTCCACCGATGAGCACCGGCCGCCGGTCATCACGGCGCGGCCAGGTGAAACCCCTACCCAGCGGCCCGATGATATTCACCTCATCGCCAGGCGAAAGACTCTTCAGCCGACGGGTACCTTCCCCGACCACTCGGTAGATGACGGCAAATTCCTCCCCCTTTCCGGAGGGGGCCGGTTGCCGGTAAGCAATGCTGAACGGCCGGCGCAAGAAAGGCTGCAGAGAAGGGGAAACCTCTATCATGACAAATTGCCCCGGCGAGGCCGAAAGCATGCCGGACGGCAAATCGCATCTGAGTTCCCATATATCCCGGGTCAATTGCCTGTGGCTGGTGATCCTCGTGATAAACTGCCTTTTGTTATCGTCCTGGCACAACTTTACCGGCTCCTTTTCCCTGCTTCCTCTTCATCCCGGCTCTTCCCCAACTCGCTGCTCAGCTCAGCTTGGCAGGAAGGTCGCCACTATCCCGCTGCCGCCCAACTCCCGCTTCTGTTTCCGTTCGCCTGTCGCCGCCAGAAAGCGGTTGAACAAATCGCCGCGCCACGCCGGACCTGCTCCTTGATCCATGGCGGCTTCAGGAAAAAACTGCACGGCAAAAACAGGGCACTGCTCGTGGAAAAACCCCTCGATGGTACCGTCGTTCAGATTGACATGAGAGACCGTTATCCCGGCGGGAAGCGTGCCCTCTTTCACGGCGAAGCCGTGGTTTTGGGAGGTGATAAACACCCGGCCGGCCGCCAGATCCTCTACCGGATGATTGGCTCCCCGGTGGCCATATTTCAGCTTATAGGTGTCGGCCCCGAGCGCCAGGGCGATGATCAGCTGCCCCAGGCCGAAACCAAACAGGGGCCTTTGCCCGAGCAGCCGGCGAGTGGTCTCCACCAGCGGCGCAGCGGCCTTGGGATCACCCGGACCGTCGGTGATTATAACGCCGTCCGGAGAGAAGGCCAATAGTTCCTCGGCAGCCGTATAAGCCGGTACCACCGTGACCCGGTAATCACCGGCACTGAGAACGCTTAAAACCCGGCGGGTGGCGCCGCAGTCCACCACCACCACATGGCCCCGGCGGCCGCTGCCCTTATGGTAAACATAAGGTGCGGCTGGCGTGACTGAGGCTATCAGGTCCCTGGCAGGATCATCAGCCTCTTCTCTCAGCCTGGCCAGGACCGCCTCCGGTGGCGTGTCCCCGCAGACGATGGCGCCTCTCATGGTGCCGTTGCGCCTCAGGTGGCGGCTGAGCGCTCTGGTGTCGATACCGGTAACAGCCGGCACACCATGAGTCAGCAAGTAATCCTCCAGCCGGTCCACGGTGCGCCAGTTGCTGGGCTTGGTGCAGATCTCCCCGGCCACCACGCCCTTAACCTGCGGCCGGCTGTATTCACCGTCCTCGGCCGGCACTCCGATATTGCCTATCAACGGATAGGTGAACACCACGATGTCGTCTTTGCAGGCAGCATCGGTCAACACTTCAGGGTAGGCGGTCATGCTGGTATGGCAGACCACTTCCCCATAAACTTCGCCCGCAGCGCCTATGGCCTCTCCATGAAAAACGGTACCGTCCGCGAGCAACATCATGGCATGCATATTTATACACCTCAGGTGCCCAAAAATTATAATTATTATAATGCCAGAACCGCATTGATGTCCAGCCTGGCGCGTTCAGCTGCCTGCCGGGCGCAATCCGCCCACCAACCTTCGCCTTTCCTCCACCTCTCGCCGCCGCATTTCTGCTCTCTGTAGGCAAATATCACCTGGCGGCTGGAATTGACCACCGCGCCGCTGCCGTCCGGCAGGAAAGCATGGCGCACGGAGGCGGCATCGCCGCCTTGCGCTCCGTAGCCGGGCACGAGGAAGAAGGTGTGCGGCATTAGGCGTCGCAGCCTAGCCAGTTCCCTGGGATACGTGGCCCCGGCTACCGCCCCCAGAGCCGAAAAGCCGCTGGCATGGCTGACGGAGGAGCTTCCCCACTCCTCGACCAGGGCAGCCACCCGCTCATAGAGCTTCTCCTCACCCACGGTGAGGTCCTGAACATCCCCGGCGCCGGGATTGGAGGTGCGCACCAGCACAAAAAAGCCTTTGCCTCTCGTCCAGCGCCTGAGGAACGGCTCTATGCCGTCCTTGCCCATATAGGGCTGCAGGGTGATGGCATCGGCCTCCATATCAACATCGTCCGCAGCCGCCGCACTGTCCATAGCTGCCGCACCGTCCTCAGCCACCCCGCCGTCCGCAGCTTTCTCTCCGCCCGCCGGGCCGAGATAGGCGGCCGCATAAGCTTCGGCTGTGGAGCCAATATCGCATCTCTTGGCATCGGCAATGACCAGGAGGCCGTGTTGATGGGCTATTTTCACCGTCTCACCATAGGCTTGCATGCCGTGCCATCCCCAGCGCTCATAAAAGGCGAGTTGAGGTTTGACGGCGGCGGCATGGTCGGCCACGGCAGGAATAATCCGGCGGTTGAATTCCAGGATGGCCCGGGAGGCCGCCTCCGCCGACAGATTCGGCTCCGCCCCGGTGCGACCCTCCCCAGGCCGGCCCTCGCCGGTGCGGTCTTCACCGGTGCGGTCTTCACCGGTGCGGCCCTCGCCGGGGAGCAGTTCCTGTGGAAGCAAGGCAATATGGGGATCAAGGCCCACCACCAGGCGGGAGTTTTTCTGCCGGCAGGCTTCCAGCAGGCGATCCATAAAATGGGCGGTAAACTGGGCGGCTTTGGCGGTCAACGGCTTTCCCTCCATACCAGGCGGCCTCCGGCCACTGTCGCTTCAGGCCACCCGCTCAGCAAGCGGCCGCTCACCGGCGTGCTGCGGCCTTTAGAACAAAACGATTCCGGCTGCACCACTTTCTGCGCCTCCGGATTGACGATGACGAGATCGGCCGGTCCACCTAGGCGCAAGGTGCCGGTCCCTTTTCCGGCCAGGCCCAGCAAAGCGGCCGGTTTGGCGGACATGGCTTCCACCAGACGCCTGAGCGACAGCCGTCCTTCCCGCACCAGGTGATGATATAAAAGCGGCCAGGCTACCTCCAGGGCCACGGCCCCGAAGGGCGCCTTATCCAGCTCGATATCTTTTTCTTCCGGAGGATAGGGCGTATGATTGGTGGCGACACAGTCAATGGTGCCGTCGGTCAGCCCCGCCACCAAAGCGGCCACGTCCTCAGGCGGCCGCAGCGGCGGCAAAAGCTTCCCGGACGCCTCATAACCGGACATATATTCATCCGTCAGCACCAGGTGATAGGGGCTGGTATCGCAGGTGACCGGCAGCCCGTCTTCCTTTGCCCTGGCGATCAGGCGCACCGACCCGGCGGTGCTGATCCCCGACAGATGGAGCGGCGTCCCGGTGGCGGCGATCAGAAGCAGGCAGGCGGCTACCGCCACCTCCTCGGCTGCCGCCGGTATGCCCGGTATGCCGAAAGCAGTGGACTGCGCACCTTCATGCATCACCCCGCTGCCGAGCAAGTCGTACTCGACGGGATGCACGGCGATGAACGCCCCCAGGGGAGCGGCATATTGCAGGATGCGGCGCAGCAAAGCTTTGTTGGCCGGCAGGCGGTCCGGCTCGACCAAACCGGTGGCTCCGGCGGCCACCAGACCGGCCAGTTCGGTCATCTCCCGCCCGGCCAGCTCCTTGCTCAAGGCTCCGGCGGCCAACACTCTTATGGCACTCTTTCTGGAAGCTATATCCAGCGCCTGCGCCAATACAGCCGGATCATCCAGCGGCGGCTCGGTGTCCGGCATCATCAATACAGTGGTGAAGCCGCCCCTGGCCGCTGCCATGGTGCCCGACTTGATCGTCTCCCGCTCTTCCCTTCCCGGTTCGCCGAAGTGCACGTGCAGGTCCACCAAGCCCGGAAGCACCAGACGGCCTCCGGCCTCATACACCTCATCAGCCGCCACCGGTTCCGACCCAGGCGCCATAATCCCGGCAATCAGGTCCTCTTCCACCAGTATATCGAAATAGCCGTCGAGACCTGCCGCCGGATCGACCACCCGACCACCTTTAATCAGCAAGCTCATGGCGCTCACCTCCGCTTAGCAAATATAGGACGGCCATGCGCACCGCCACCCCATTGGTCACCTGTTCCCGGATAACCGAACGCCGGTCCAAGGTGGCCTCTTCGCTGATCTCCACGCCCAGATTGGCCGGTCCCGGATGCATCAGGAGAGCGTCGGGCCGCATGAGCGCTAGGCGTTCGCCGGTGATGCCCCAGCGCCTGGTATACTCCCGCAAAGTGGGAAACATGCCCGCTTTCTGCCGCTCCAGCTGAATGCGCAGGACATTTACCACATCGGCAAGCGGCAGGACCTCATCCAGGTTTTCCACTACCGTCACGCCCAGTTTCTCCAGACCGACCGGGATCAAAGTGGGCGGCCCGCAGACCATCACGGCCGCGCCCAATTTGGTCAGCCCCCAGATATTGGATCTGGCCACCCGGCTATGTAAAATATCGCCCACGATCAGCACCCGCTTGCCGGCCACCTGCCCCAGATGCTGGCGGATGGTAAATATATCCAACAACCCTTGGGTAGGATGCTCGTTGGTGCCGTCCCCGGCGTTGATGATGGCGGCATCGACGGTGCGGGCCAAAAGGTGCGGGACGCCGGAAGCCTGGTGCCTGATCACCACCATATCGGCTCCCAGAGCCTGTACGGTGCGGGCGGTATCCTTCAGGCTCTCCCCTTTGACCACGCTGCTGGCGGCTACCGTTATGTTCACTACATCGGCACTCAGCCACTTGCCGGCCATTTCAAAGGAAGTCCTGGTGCGCGTGCTCGGCTCGTAAAAAAGATTCACCACCACTTTGCCGCGCAAAGTAGGCACTTTACGCACCGGCCGGTTGAACAGCTGCTTGCAGGCTTCCGCAGTGTCCAGGATCAACTCCATGTCCTTGGCCTCAAGTTGCCTCAATCCCAACAAATCCCGTTGCACAGCCGGACTCCTCTCTATCCAAAAGCCTTTTTTTCAGCTATCGCCGCTTCTTCAGCCGAGTTCCCGGATGACCACCCGCTCCTCGCCATCGACCTCAGCAAGGCGCACCTCGATCACTTCCTGCCTGGAGGTAGGAACGTTTTTCCCCACAAAATCGGCCCGGATCGGCAGTTCCCTGTGCCCCCTGTCCACCAGCACGGCGAGGCGAATGCGCCCGGGTCGGCCATGATCGATCAGGGCGTCGAGAGCGGCGCGCACCGTGCGCCCCGTATAGAGCACATCATCCACCAGAACGATGGTTTTTCCGGTCACATCGAACGGTATCTCCGTCTTGTGCACCACCGGCTGCTGGGCGATTGTAGTCAAATCATCCCGGTATAGGGTGATGTCCAGGATGCCGACCGGACATTGGATGCCTTCAATTTCCGCCACAAAACCGGCCAGGCGCCTCGCCAGCGGCACTCCCCTGGTCCTGATGCCGACGAAGGCAATATCTGTTCCCCCCCGCCCGGATTCCAGCACCTCATGGGCAATGCGGATCAGCGCCCGACGAATAGCCGCCTTGTCCATTATTTCGGCTTTAAATGTCAGGCGACGTTGATCGGTCATATTCTCACCTCCAAAAAAATTAAACCTTCCGGCCGGAGCTGGAAGGCGCGCCATTAGTTTACAGGCAGTAAAAACAGCGCTTCCTTGCCAGCCTCACGGGACCGGCTTAAAGGAGCTTTGGTATATATTCGATGGAAGCATATACGATTGTCGCTAAAAGGTCAAGCGCGGGCAGCTAAATCAGGTCGGTCCGTGATCAATCCGGTTACTCCATAGAGCATAAGCCGCTTAATATCCTCATGCTTGTTGACGGTCCAGGGACGAATGCTGATGCCGTTGGTCAACGCTTCTTTTACCAATTCCGGAGTGACGGTGGAGTGATGCGGATGCAAACCGGCGGCTCCTACGGTGCGGGCGTAGCGCCAGGGCTGGTACAGCTGGTTTGAATACAGAATGGCCGCCGGGACGGCAGGAGCCAGATCATGCCAGGTTTTAATGGTGTAATGATTAAAGGAGGAAATCATGGTGCGCTCGACCAGGTCATATTTCCTTATCAAAGCCAGCACGGCTTCCTCTATCCCGGGATAGGGTATGACATTGGTCTTCAGCTCAATATTGAGCCAGCCGTCCCACTCGGTCATCAATTTGCATACCTCTTCCAGGGTGGGCATAGGTGTCCCGGCAAATTCCGCACTGAACCAGGAGCCGGCGTCGAGCTTTTTCAGTTCCTCCAGGGTGTGATCGGCAATCAGGCCCTGGCCGTTGGTAGTCCGCTCCAGTTTTTCGTCATGACAGACTACCGGCACCCCGTCTTTGCTTAGGTGGACGTCTAGCTCAATGCCGTCGGCGCCGGATTTCATCGCCCGGCGAAAAGACGGTATGGTGTTTTCCGGAGCGACCGTCGGGAAGCCGCGATGGCCGATAATCATAATCTCCCCATACATATCCGTCCACACACCTCCTTTCTTCCTCTTGCTTCCTATTTAGTAGAAATTGAAGGTCGCCGGATTTTCTCCTGCTTTTTTCCGCAGATCCGCCAGAATCTCACCGAAAACCGGCGGAGGAAAAGCCACACAGCTCATGGTGATCCCCAAACGGGGATGAGGAAAGCTAAGGCGCCAGGCATGCAAAAGCTGCCCATCCTCCACAGCCGGTCCGGCTTGACGGCGCCGGCCGTATTGGTTGTCCCCCACCACCGGATACCCAATATGAGCGAGATGGACGCGGATCTGATGTGTGCGCCCGGTATCCAGCTCCACTTCCAACAGGGAGCAATCGGAAAAATATTCCAAAACGCGGAAGTAGGAGACGGCCGGCCGGCCTGTGGGAATGACACCCATCTTTTTGCGCTCCAGCGGCCGGCGGCCGATAGGGGCGTCGATTTTGCCGGCAGCCGGCGGCCGGCCATGGACCAGGGCAATATAGGTGCGCTTGATCTTTCTCTCCTTCAGCTGCCGGGCCAAAAAGAGGTGAGCCTGATTATTCTTGGCCGCCATGATGGCGCCGGAAGTATCTTTGTCGAGGCGATGGACGATGCCCGGGCGCTCCACACCACCGATCCCCGAAAGGGATCCCCGGCAATGATGGAGGAGAGCATGCACCAGTGTACCCTCACTGTGCCCCGGAGCCGGATGGACCACCATGCCGCGGGGCTTGTTGATCACGATCACATCCTCGTCTTCATAGACAACGTCCAGAGCAATAGGCTCGGCCGTGAGAGAGGCGGGGGCCGCTGCCGGTGCCGGCATGATGGTGATCACCTCCCCGGCGGCCGGCTTTTGACTGGGCTTGATCACCCGGCGCCCGTTGAGCTGCACCCGGCCGGCGGCGATGGCCGCCTGGGCGGCCTGGCGGGAAGGAAAAAGCGGCGCAATGATCACATCGACCCGTTTTCCCGCCTCTTCGGGCTGGACCTGCCATTGCTTTATATCGCTCATCTTTTCTCGTCCCGGGAAGCAAAGAGCATGGACCAGATCAGGAGAGTCACTCCGGTGACAATCGCCATATCTGCCACGTTGAATATCCACCAGATGCGCATATCGATGAAATCAAGCACCCTGCCTATGCGGATGCGGTCGATAAAATTGCCGGCCGCCCCGGCCAGCGTCAAGGCGACGCCCCATCTGAAGACTTTCCCTTGAGCACTGATCTCTTTGCGTTTCCACACCACCACGGCCGCCGCCGCCGCCGTGGTCAGAATCAAAAAGGGCGTGCGCTCGGCCATCAAGCCGAAAGCCGCTCCCGGGTTTTGCACATAGGTCAGGTAGAGCCAGGGTGGCAAAATAGGTACGGATTGCCCCGGTTCAAGGTGGGAATGTACCCAGAATTTGGTCAACTGATCGCCAATTACAATCAGCAGAGCCACTATCAGTCGCACCCGGAAAAAAAGCCTCCTTCTGCATGGGCATCATTCGGCTTTCTCCCCGCTCTTCCCTCTTTCTTTTCGTTTATCTGCCGCATATTGCCGCCGCCATTCGGCTTCCAGTTCCGGGGTGAGCTCCCGCGCCAGCTCCATTTCGGGATCTCCGGGAAACTGCTCGTTCACCGTCCGGAGCAGCTCTTCGTCCACATCGTCCCCGGCCACAATATCTGCGGCGCTGCCGGGCTCAAAACCATATTCGGCATCGCTCCCATATTCGGCCAACTGTCTCCAGGCCTCTTCCCAGTCGGCTGTCACCTCCTCCTCGTCATCCGCAAACGGGGTCAAAATATGCTCCCTGGCATGCGACTGGTATACCACCCCTTGCGGCCGCCCGGCGCGGCTCACCTCTTCCTCCTCATCCTGGCAGGGGCGGCAGTTTTCCGCATATGGCAGAGCATAAAGCCTTTCCGGATCAATTGGGTGCCCGCAGGAGGCACAGTGGCCGAAACTGCCGGAAGCCAGTCGCTTCTTGGCCTCGACGACCTGTTCCAGCTGCCGCTCCGCACTGAGCAAAAAACCGGTGTCCTTGGACCGCTCATAGGTCTCCGTGCCGGCATCGGCCGGGTGCTGGTCATAGCTGGACAGATCACTGTTTCCTGCCGCTTCGCCTATTTCAGAGATCTCAAGGCGCAGGGAATCTATCAGACCTCTAAGGCGGCTCTCCTCATCGGCCAGAGCTTTGGCAATCCGGTCGAAATCTATACCAATACTGTTATCAGACACTTTTTGCTCCTTTCTCTCGCTAATGCTGCGGTTCAGGGCGGGCCCGACAGGCGCAGCTCATTTTGCACAATGCGGGCGATATCGGCAATGAACTCCCCGATGATAGGTAGGTTCAGGGCCGCTATCCGGGCCAGAAGCAAAAGAAAAACCGCCCCGATGAGGGTGAAACCGACGGCAATGCCGAACCCCCTGGAAATGCCGGAAATGAAGTTCAGCCACAGCAAGCGCCTGGGATTCTCATACAAAGCCACCAGATCGGCCATCCCCGCCTTTTCCCAGGCGGCCAGATTCTTCTCCAGCTTGACCAAAAGCTCCATCAGCAAACCTTTGATCCCGCTCATGCCCTGCCCTCCCCCTGCCGCTCCTCGCATAGGCACAAGGGCCCTCCAGCATAGAATTCCCGTACCAGGCTATGATCAAACCGCGGCCTTCTACGCAGGTTTCCTGTCTCACCATGGCGAAACTTAATGCCCTGCGGGCCCGGCTGCGGGCCGGTCCGTGGAACGAGCTGCGGCCGGGCTGCGGCCGATCTGCGGACCGGGCCGAATAAGCAAATTTGCATAGTGAGGGAAAACCAGCGATGCACAAGGATTTTGACCAATCGAGTTATTTATATGACCGCTCGCAGAGATTTTTGGCCGGGGGAGTGAACAGCCCGTCGCGGGCCTTCAATGCCGTAGGCGGCCATCCGGTCTTTATCTCCCGGGGCAGCGGGCCTTATCTATATGATGTGGACGGCAACCGGTATATCGACTTTCTTTGTGCTTACGGCGCCTTGATCCTGGGCCACGGCCATCCGGCGGTGACGGCGGCGGTGGAGGCGCAGCTGCCGCACGGTACTGTGTATGGCGCGCCGACCGAACTGGAGGCCCGCTTGGCCGAGCTGCTCTGTCGCCACATCCCCATCATCGATCAGGTGCGCTTCAATGCCTCCGGCACGGAGGCTGTAATGACAGCCATCAGGCTGGCCCGGGGGGTCACCGGGCGCCGGCTGATTCTCAAATTTACCGGTTCCTATCATGGACACAGCGACCTGGTGCTGATCGCCGCCGGCTCCGGCTCCAGCACCCTGGGCATCGAAGACAGTCTGGGAATTCCTCCGGAAGTGAAGGCGGGCGTGATCAGCATCCCCTATAATAACCCCGCCGCCCTGCGGCAGGCCATGGCGGAGAGGGGCGACGAGATAGCCGCCGTCCTGGTGGAACCGGTGGTGGGCAATTTCGGCATCGTGCCGCCGGTGCCGGGATTTCTGGAATTGATAGAAGAGCTGGCGCAGGCCTCTGGCGCCCTGGTGATCTGGGATGAAGTGATCACGGCCTTCCGCTTCACATACGGCTCGGTGAGCAGCCTCTTTCACCTGCGTCCGGATATCATCACCCTCGGAAAACTGATCGGGGGCGGCCTGCCTATCGGGGCATATGGAGCGCGCCGGGAGATCATGAGTGCCGTGGCGCCTCTCGGCGGGGTCTACCAGGACGGCACCTTTGCCGGCAACCCGCTGTCCATGGCGGCCGGACTGGCTTGTCTTTCGGCTTTAGCTACCCCCGGAATATACGAACGCCTGGCAGGCTATGCTGCCAGGCTCGTGGCGGTGATCAAATCCGCTGCGCAAAAGCACGGTATTCCCGTCCATGTCGGGCATTTCGGCGGCGCCTTTTCGGTCCATTTCACGGCTGAGCCGGTGCTCGACAGCGCTGCCTGCGACCGGGCAGACAGCAGCACCTTCGCCGAGTTTTTCCATCTGTGTCTGGAAGAAGGCCTCCTGATCGCCCCTTCCAAATACGAAGCCTGGTTTGTCTCGGCCGCCCTCGGTGAAGACGACGTCGCCTACACCGAAGAAGCGTTGGAGCGCATATTCGCCCGGCTTAATACCTCCCGGCAGCGGTGACACAGGTCGCCGCCTTCGCCGCCAGCGGCTTCCTCTTCCACCGTCTCGCTATAGCGCCAGCACCGGCTGCATTTATGGCCGGCGGCAGGCGTCACCACAGCCGTCACCCCGGCGTCGGCATCTTCCTCCACTATGCCGTCGGCTGGTGACTCGCCGGCCCGGTGGATGTGCGCCTGGGAAACGATAAACAAGGCGGAGGCGTCCTCACCTGTTTTCGCCAATTCCTGCCAGGCAGAGAAGGCCGCCTCCCCCAGGTATAGATGGAGGGCGGCATCGTTGCTGCTGCCGATCATTTTCTCGTTGCGGGCCCGCTCCAAGGCTTTAGCCGCCACCTTGCGCATGGTGAAGAACTGGCGCCAGCTCTCCTCCAGGTCTTGATGCAGGCGGCTTGTCTCCACAGGCCGCCAGCGGCACAGGTGAACGCTTTCCACCTCTTTCACCGCTTCCGGCAGGTATTCCCAAATCTCATCGGCCGTGAAGACCAGCACCGGGGCCATCAGCTGCACCAGGGTCAGCAAAATATCCAACATGGCCGTCTGCGCCGAGCGCCGCCGCAGGGAATCGGGGCTGTCGCAATAGAGGCGGTCTTTTTGCACGTCGAGATAAAAGCCACCCATATCCACCACGCAAAACTGATGCAAAGCTTGATGGACGATATGAAAATCATAGGTGCGGTAAGCCTTGATCACCCGCTCATGCAGGCGTTCGGCTTGCATGAGGGCCCAGCGGTCGAGAGCGGTCATCTGCTCAAACGGCACCCTGTCTTTCTCCGGAGAGAAGTCGGAAGTGTTGGCCAAAAGGAAGCGCACCGTGTTGCGGATGCGCCGGTACACTTCCACCATCTGCTCCAGGATATTCTCCGAAATGCTGATGTCGCCGCGGTAGTCGGCAGACGAAACCCAAAGGCGCAGCACATCGGCGCCATATTTGTTGATCACGTCTCCGGGGGCGATCACATTGCCCAGAGATTTGGACATCTTGCGCCCTTCGGCATCCACGGTGAAGCCATGGGTTAACACCGCCTTATACGGCGCCTGGCCGTAAGCGGCCACCGAGGTCAGGAGGGAGGACTGGAACCAGCCACGATGCTGGTCCGATCCCTCCAGGTACAAATCGACCGGCCAGCGCAGCTCGGGATGCTGGCGGCAGACGGCGGCATGGCTGGAACCTGAATCGAACCACACATCCATGATGTCCGTCTCTTTGCGGAAGCTTGTGCCGCCGCAGGAGGCTTCCGGACACTTGGTTCCCGGCGGCAGGATCTCGTGGGCTTCATATTTGTACCAGGCATCCGATCCTTCCCGGCGGAACAGGTCGGCCACGGCGGTGATGGTTTCCGGAGTGATCAGATGGTGCCCGCAGCGCTCGCAATAGAAGATGGGAATCGGCACCCCCCAGACCCGCTGGCGGGAGATACACCAGTCGCTTCTCTTGGCGACCATGTCGCCGATGCGTTCCTGGCCCCATTTGGGTATCCACTGCACCCGGCGGATGGCCTCCAGAGCCTGATCCCGGAAATTTTCCACGGAGGCGAACCACTGATCGGTGGCTCTGAAGATCACCGGATGCTTGCAGCGCCAGCAATGCGGGTATTGGTGCATGATGCTGCCGTGAGCGAGGAGATAGCCGCCGGCCTTGAGGTCGGCCGTGATCAGTTCGTTGGCTTCCCACACCGGCAGGCCGCTGTATTTGCCGGCTTCGCCGGTGAAGCGCCCCTGATCGTCGACAGGAGCATAAACGTCCAGATCATAACGCTGCCCGACATCATAGTCCTCAATACCGTGGCCGGGTGCGGTGTGCACGCAGCCCGTGCCGGCATCAAGGGTGACATATTCGCTCATGATCAGCGGCGAGCTGCGGTCGATAAACGGATGACGGGTCACCACCCCTTCGAGCTCCTTCCCCGTCCACCGGCCGATCACCTTGGGATCCTGCCAGCCCAATTCGGCCGCTACCGTCGGGAGCAGCTCAAGCGCCGTGAGGTATTTTTCCGCGCCGACCTGCACCAAAGCGTATATATAATCCGGATGCAGGGCAATGGCCAGGTTGGCCGGCAAGGTCCAGGGAGTGGTGGTCCAGATCACCACCGAGGTCTTCTCCTCGGGAAGCAGGCTCTTGCCATCCGTCACCGGGAAGGCCACATATATGGAATGGGAGCGGTGATCATAATACTCGATCTCCGCTTCGGCCAAGGCCGTCTCGCAATCGGTGCACCAATATACCGGCTTGCGCCCTTTATAAATAAAGCCCTTCAGTGCCATCTCCCCGAAGATCTCGATCTGCTTGGCCTCGTATTCCTTGTGCAGGGTGAGATAGGGATTATCCCAGTCGCCCCACACCCCCAGGCGCTGGAACTCCTCTTTCTGGATGGCAATGTAACGAAAAGCGAATTCCCGGCAACGCCGGCGCAGTTCCAGCGGGGTGGCAGCATGCTTGTTCAGGCTGGCTTCCTTTATGGCCTGCAGTTCAATCGGCAAGCCGTGAGTGTCCCAGCCCGGCACATAAGGCACGCGGTAGCCGTCCATGGACCGCGAGCGGATCACCATGTCCTTCAAGACCTTGTTCAAAGCCGTGCCGATATGTATATGGCCATTGGCATACGGCGGACCGTCGTGCAGGACGAACACAGGCAGATTCGCCTCTTTGCCCAGCTGTTGCAGGCGCTGGTATAGTCCCGCATTTTTCCATGCCGCCAGCCGGGCGGGTTCTCTCTGCACCAGTTGCGCCTTCATCGGGAAACCGGTTTTCCCTACCAAAACGGTGTTTTTGTATCCTTCAGCTCCCACTCTATAAACCCCCATATAAAAAGTCGCCCTCCAAAAACGAGGACGAACAAACGGATTGTATGCGGTCTCGCCCTGGACGCCACTCGCCGGGTGAAAGCACCCGAATATTAGACATGAAAGCCTTCCCTACCTGCCGGCTGCCGGCCGGTCCAACGCCGCGCCGGCAAGCAGTTACGGCCATATTATATCCGCACCAGGTTTTCCTAGTCAATGCGCATCAGGAGCCATATGAAGCATCAAGCCGCCGTGACTGAGAAACAAGCCCCCGCCGGCATCAGGCTACCGTCGGCATCAGACTACCGCCCCGGCCCCGGAAGCTTTCTTGGCCGCCGCCAGCTCCTTTTCCAGATAACTGTCAATCTCCGCCCACAGCAGAGCAAATTCGCGGCTCTGGCGATCCGTTTCCAGCAGGCGGTGAAAAGCCGCCTCGATATCGGCTGGAGGAGATACCGGCTCAGCTTGCACTTTTGCTTTCAAAACGTCGGAACACCTCGCCATGAAGTCGCCTCCCTCACCGGCATATCCGGCATGCAGTTTACGATTATTTACGGCTTCATGGCATCTTTTCCTTCATATTTACGGAAAAATCGACGAAAAAACTCTTGCGCCGGCCGGCTTTCTCACCAATTATCGAATTCCACCGGTCCGCTCTTTTCTACATAAAGGCGAAGGGTGTCGCCGCGCAAACCCATGCGGGTGGCCGCCAGGGACAGCACATCGCCGGTTTGCACATTGCCCAGATTGACGTCGAGTCCCAACTCAATCAGAAACTTCTGCTGCTGAGCCACCTGCGGAGCTTCCCAGATGAGCTTCTCGGGGTGAGGGAGGCCGCTCACAATGGCTTTCACCATCGTCAGGTCCACCTCGCCCTCCGAAGAGAAAACTCCTATTCCCTTTCCGGAATCGCGCCCCTCAACAATCACATACTCCGCTCCTCCCTCCAGGTCGTGGAGGATGCCGGCACGGATCTCCTCAGCCGTCGGCTGTTTGGCCTTGTCCTTTTTACCGACCTCCGAGATCACCTGCAAACCTTCCGCCGCCGCCAGGCGCATCAGCCGCAACCTGGCTTCCGACGGCAGATTGATGGTGCCGTCGGAAATCTCTATAGCGGTAAAACCGGCAGCCGCCAGCTTTTGTATGGCCCGGGGGGCGTTCTTCTGTACGACGGCGATTTCGAGCAAGGTGCCCCCCGGATAGATGGCTACCTGATGCTCCTTCGCCATCCTGATCTTTCTTTCCAGGATTTGAGGGGGATATAGCAAAGAGGTACCGAACGCCAACTTAATAAAATCGATATGTTCATGACAGAGCAACAGCAGATCGGCAAATTCATTCAGACCGAGACCTTTGTCGATCACCATGGTCAAACCGGTCTGCCGCGGTTTCGGGTTCCGCCGGAGCGGCGGGGCGATGATTCCCTCCCAAAATGACGACGATGACTCCTGCATGAAGCGGCCTCCTTCCGGGATCGCTAAAATGGCAATGTATTCGATAAGGCAAAGGCAAAGCATTATATACCCATCACAAGTATATGGTGCGACCGGAGCACATTCCTACCGCAGGAAAATAAATAATCAAGGGAAAAGTAAAACAAAAATAGAGGGAGACTAGACCAGGCAACCTCAGGCAACTCTGGGCAACCAACGATGTTGTGGCTGTGAGAGGTGGTAGCACATGGAAAAAGCTGATTGCGTGGTAGTCGGTTTAGGTCCCGCCGGAGCCATATCACTGAGAAGTCTGGCTTTGGCGGGAGCAAAGGTTGTGGGTCTGGACAGCGCCTCTTTCCCCCGCTACAAGGCCTGCGGTGGGGCTTTGTCCGCTGCGGCTCAACTTTACCTCACCGAACAACTGCCGGCGGATGGATGGCAGAAAGCTGTAGAAGACAGCTTGGAAGAGATAAACGTCAGCCTGTTGCACGGCGACTTGCTGCAGCTGAAAGCCGGCTCACCGGTGGCCTTGCTCACCATGCGGGAAAAACTAGACCATCTTCTGGTCAAAGAGGCGGCTGCCGCCGGTGGGGAGATCAGGGAGAAATGTGCCTGTACCGGTGTGGAGCTGGTAAAAGAGGGAGCGGTCGTGCATACCGTCTCCGGACCGATCCTGGCCCGAACGGTGATCGGCTGCGACGGCGCTTTAGGACCGGTGGCCAAATCCCTGGGCATCGCTCCGGCTCCAGCCGGCGCCGCCCTGGAGGCGGAGGTCGAAGTGCCGCCGGCGGTGCTCTCGGAGTGGCGGTCGCGGGGCTATATTTCCTTTGGCCGGCCTGCATGGGGATATTGCTGGGTTTTTCCAAAAAAAGAAGTGCTGAGCTGCGGAGCCGGCACCTTCCGCCGCGGCCGGGCCAAACTGCAGGAAGCGCTGCAGGAACTGTTGACGCACTGCCGGCTGACGGCCTATCCCAAACGCCTGGCCGGCCACCTCATCCCCCTTTTCAACCACCGGCGGCCTATATCCAAAGGTCCGGTTTTGTTGGCCGGAGATGCCGCCGGACTGGCCGACCCCTTATCGGGCGAAGGCATCGCCAATGCCCTGGGCAGCGGCATCATAGCCGCCCGCCAGGCCGCCGCCTTTCTGAACGGAAAAATCACCGACTTTAATTCTTACCAGAAAGAAATCCGGCAAAAGATCCTGGCCAACCTAACCATAGCCAAGCGGCTGGCCGGCTTGGTATATTCCCGGCCGGGCTGGTTTTACCATCTTCTGCGCGGCAACCCATATCT
>DULU01000137.1 GCA_012840225.1 Bacillota bacterium | reverse complement strand
GAGTAAATCATTATGATGGTGTAAAGGAGTTAATTTCGGTGGGTCGGGTATTTGTGAAAAACCAAGATGGAACACCCCTTTCTCCTTGCCATCCGGCTCGAGCCCGCATCCTTTTGAAACAGGGGAAAGCCCGAGTGTACAGTGTGTTACCGTTTACCATTCAGCTTACCTACCGGATAGAAGAGGATAAAGGGGCTCCGTTGCGGGTGGGCATCGACGACGGAGCACAAGAGGTGGGCTGGGCAGTGGTACAACCACGGACTAAAAAGCCGGATGCAGTGGTGATAGCCGGAGTAATTGAGCAGCGCCGGGATATAAAGGAGCGCATGGATACCCGCCGGCATCATCGCAGGGCGCGGCGCAACAGGAAAGCCTACCGTCAACCCCGTTTTGACAATCGCCGCCGGGAAGAAGGATGGTTGCCTCCGACCATTCGCGGCAAAAAAGATGCTATATTGCGGGTAACCCAGGATATAGCCAACCGGGGAAGGGTAGATGAGGTGGTTGTTGAGGATGTGCAAATCGATACGCAGAAACTGATGAACCCGAACATAAAAGGTGTGCAATACCAGGGAGGATTCAGCAAAGACTACTACAACCTGCGTGAAGCGGTATTGTACCGGGACAACCACAGCTGTCGGATTTGCGATGAGAAAAGTGTGCGGTTGGAAGTACATCATATCCAACCAAGGGAAAGCGGGGGCACAGACCGCGCGGAGAACCTCATCACCTTGTGCCAACCCTGCCATGAAGCCGTTCATCATGGTACAACCGTTATATTCAACGACCCGGATTTTGAAGGTAAATTACCTGACTTGAAAGCGCCGGCCCATGTCATGCAGGGAAAGAACTATCTGCGTCGACGGCTGGCAGAGGTGGCTCGGGTATCCAGCATATATGGGTATGAGACAAAATACTATCGCCACCGGTATAACTGGGAAAAGAGTCATATTAACGATGCCATAGCCTTGGTGCAAAAGGGCAGACCGGTTACCAAAGCGCAAGGTATGATGATAATACGGCCGCTACAACGACATGTGCGCAAAAGATGGGAAACAGAGCGACGCCGCAATGCGGCGGTGGTACAACAGCGAGTAGGAAAGCGCCTGCTACGGAAGGTGTTAGCTGCCGGAGCAGAAGTGCCGGCGGGATGCGAAAAACATATCCGGCACGGCGATTTAGTTCATGTAGTGAAATCAGGGAAAGCGTATACAGGGTGGGTTTACAGCATCAAGACGCGGCGAAATAAAAGTGCAACAGGCCGATGGCCAAGTAATTGATAACTGCGGCATCAAGACCATGAAACTGCTGCAAAGGCCGCGTAACCTGGCTTGGTATTGGCAGACGGATGCAACCGGTAAAGAAAAAAGCGCCGCGAATAACTGAGGGTTTGTATTTAAAACATAGGTTTTCTGTTCCTTGACAACTCCACAGAGAGAACGAGCTATTAAACATGAAGCCACATAAAGGGCACGTTTGCACAAGCCCCATAAGAAGCATTTATGCGCGGGCTACTCCTATTTAGGCTGCGAGTAATGCCGGCTTCAACCAGTGTAACAGTTCAATCCCTTGTTTTTGCTTTTGAGCGATCCATGCGTCAACATGCTGTGCCATTGCAGCTAAGATGGCGCACCAGTACCAGTGATGCTTACGCCGAACCCGACAGGCTTCTAAGTGACGATCCACCAAGCTGCGTTTGAGTGAACGTTCAACGGATGTCCGTCGCTTATAGGCCCG
>DULU01000142.1 GCA_012840225.1 Bacillota bacterium | reverse complement strand
TGAGTCTCCTTCGGTTTCGGTCGGTATCGGTATCAGTAGGCATTTTCCGCGTTGTAGCTGTCAAGGATCGCTTGCATTTGCTGCGCGATCAGATCCAGGCCGGTTCTGATGGACATTTGCGGATTGGCTCCGGACATCTGCGACCAGTGTTGCCTGAAGGCGTTCATGAGATCGCTATACATCGGATGCGGCAATAGCTGCAGGGCATACTCGGCGCTGGTGATCCACACCTGCATGCGCTTATCCGGCCTGATAAATGCATTGCTTTGCAGGATGGGTAGCCGGGAGGGCACGAGCAACCCTTCACGCGCCGCCCAGGTCAGGTGTTGGCGGCCGGTGGCGAACTTGACGAAGCGCCAGGCTTCTTCCGGATGTTTGGTGAATTTGATGATGGCATATTCTTCCGGGTAGAGAACCGTACCGCGGTGCCAACCGCCTTCCGCTTCCAGCAGTGGATAGTCGACCAGATCGTAGTCGAATTTGCGCGCCTGATCCAGATTCTCCTGCAGCCAGATGCCGGAGGCGAAAATGCCTATGTCGCCATTTTCGATCATCCCCAGAGTGCCGTGATTGACGGGAGCCACTTTATATCGATATTGCCAGTCGTCCCACAAAGACAGGGCTTTTTCCGTGACGGGATTGTTGATGCGGATTTTGGTCCAGTAGGGATCGGCCACCTGCCCTCCATAATGGAGCAGTGACCAAATGTAACCATAAAGCCACGACACGCCCCACCTGTCGAACTCACCGTCCCCGTTGGTATCTTTGGTCATGGCTTGCGCCATGCGGAGCAGATCGCTCATCGTCCAGTTATCGTTGGGATAGGCCAGCCCGGCCTCATTCAGGCGTTCTTTGTTGTAGAAAGTGGCCAGGGTCTGATACCCCGATGGCATGGCATAGAGTTTGCCTCGCCAGATAAAGGAATCCAGGATGGTTTTGATGATCTCTCCGGTCTGGAACTCGGCGGCGTCACGCCGCACAAAATCGTCAAGGGGCAGGAACCAGGGGACATATGGCAGCCAGCCAGCACCCAGCCAGACCACATCGGGCGGATTACCGCCGGCTACCAGGACCTGCAGTTTGGCATAAGGATCGGCTTCTAGCATAAGCTCCACATCGATGTCTGGATTGGCTTCCTCAAACTGCCTTACCAGCGATTCGCCGAAACGGATCTTGGATTGAGTGTAAGTAGGCCATAAGAATAAAATTTTGGTCTTTTCGGCAAATGCCGTACCTTCACCGATCACCAACAGAACTAAGAACAAGCCCACCAACCACCGCATGTAGCCTTTCATGTTGTCCACCTCTTTCAAAGATATGTGTGGCTTATTAATCCCACCCAAGCTGGTTCCTTACTTAGTTCTATTGGGACATCCCGACACATATTCCGGATTGTTTAGTTGCTTTAATGCGGTATGGGTGTGACATATATAATATTTTAATGTCGGAACGATTCCTTCTTATAAGTATCAACCTAATAAGATAAAATGGCGGTAATATACCGGGAACGTACGAAAAATAATCATAAAACGTACGATTATGTTATAATAAAGGTGCGAGGTGAGCCGTATGGAAAGCACAAAAGGCACCTTGATCATCACCGCGACGGAGCTGAAGAAGAACCTGGGGAAGTATCTGAAATATGTGATGGAGAACAACGAAGTGGTGGTGACGAAAAACGGCCGGAAAGAGATCAGGATTACTCCATATATCGACGACTTCGAGCAATATCTCCTGTTGAGGGAGCGGGCTACCGACTATCTTTTCAACGGGAAGAGAGTATCATATGAGGAGTTTATGCAGATCTACAACCAAAGCGATCTGCGCATGGAATATATCAACGGTGAGATGGTGTTGCTCAGCTCGCCGGACCTGGCTCACCAGGAGACTGTCGGTAACCTGTTGGTGTTATTGCGGGAGTTCTTCACAGGTGGACCCTGCAAGGTGTATAGTGCTCCTCTGGATGTGCATTTCTGGAAAAAAGGTTTCAAAGATCCCGATGTGATGCAGCCCGATCTTATCGTGGCCTGCGACACCGGGAAAGCCGTTGACGAAAAGGGACGCTATATGGGCACCCCTGCTTTGGTGGTGGAGGTCGTCTCCGAGGCCACCCGCTCCAAAGACATGGTGATCAAGCTCAATACCTATATGCTCTCCGGGGTGAAGGAGTATTGGGTAATCGATCCCCGAAAGAAGGCCGCTTTAGTTTATACATTTATATATGAAAGCATCGATAAGTTTGAGAGCCTGACCGTGGCAGACACGTTGTCCTCCTCCGCCTTCCCTGGATTGAGAGTTAAGCTGAGCGCTGTTTTGGCAGGATCATGACCTGCAGGCCGACGGGGAGGATGAAGTAGCGCCATTTTTGATTTAGGAACGGCAGCCGGAAGCTTGGCGGGGAAATGGGGAAGAGGTCGTCACATGTTGTGGTCGGCAACGGCAATTCCCCGGCAAGCTTCCGGCTTACTGCCTTTCTGTTTTCCTGCGGCAAAACTAGAACCTGATGATTCCCAACCCTTGCAGCAGCACCAGAGTGATGGCTATCGGCGCCACAAAACGCAGGAACACGGTGAAGGCGTTGATGGCCGCGGTGGCCCCGCCGTTTTCGGCTATAGCTGCCTGCCGCCACTTCCAGCCGACAAAGAGGGCGATAAATATTCCGCCGACGGGCAAGAGCACATTGGAGGTGACAAAATCGTAGGTGTCGAACAGGGTGCGGCCGATTATCTTAAACTCGCTCAGCAGGCTGGACGACAAGGCGGCGCCGACGCCGAGCAAAGCCATGGAAAGAGCGGTGGCCAGCGTAGCCAGGTTGCGCTTCCAGCCGAAACGTTCCGTGAGATAGGCTACCGGAACCTCGATCAGGGAGATCATGGCACCTGTCGCCGCAACAGCAGCCAGGACAAAGAATAAGAAGCAGAACAGACCGCCGAGCGGCATGGAGCGGAACACCGCCGGTATGGTGATAAACAGCAGCGACGGTCCGGAAGTGGGCTCATATCCGAAGGCAAACACAGCCGGGAATATGGCCAGGCCGGCCAGCAGGGACACAGTGGTGTCGGCGGCCACTACTTTCCCGGTGTTCTTGATGAGGTTTTCGTTTTTATTTATATAACTGCCGTAGGTGACCATGCAGCCCATGCCTAGCGAGAGCTTGAAGAAAGCCAACCCCATGGCCGCCAGCACCGTGGGGGCGGTAATCTTGCTTAGATCGGGTTTGAGAAGGAAGGATAACCCTTCCGAAGCCCCGGGCAGCGTCAGAGCGCGAATATCGCAGATCAGGAGCAAGAGGAACAACAGAGGCATCAGCCTCTTCGTGGCGGCCTCAATCCCCTTGGTGACTCCGGCCATCACAATGGCGGAGGTGACGGCCAGCACGATCCACTGCCATACGATAGGCTGAATAGGCGAGGTGTAAAGAGCATTGAACACCTCCACCGTTTGCTCGGGCGGTACGGCCAGGGCACCGGTGGCGGCGCGGAAGATATAGGCATATATCCAACCGCATACTACAGTATAAAAGCCCATTATGAGAACGGCGGAGACCACGCCGGAGACACCTATCAGGTACCATGGCGTCTTGGGAGCGAGCTTCTGGAAGGCGGCTACCGTGTTGGCGCGGGAGTTGCGGCCGATGGTGAGTTCGGCCCACATGACCGGCATACCGATAAGGATTACACACAACAGGTAAAGCATTACAAAAGCAGCCCCTCCGTTCAGACCCGTCAGGGCCGGGAATTTCCAGATGTTTCCCAAACCTACGGCTGAACCCAATGTGGCTGCCAAGACACCTAAACTGGAAGTGAAGGTGGCTCTGGCTTGCAGCGGAGCTTCGGCGACTGTTGCTGAGTTTCCAGCATCTGAAGGCGTTTTCACTGATCAGGCATCCTTTCTATTTATTGTGATTAGTGCAATTTATTAATATTCTGTGTCGTGTCTCTTAAGATAATGTGACACGCCAAGTGCTACTTCTTCATGAGACTATGTATACCTGCCGTTTATCTCTGCCAAAGGTAACCTGAAGTATATGGCGAATCTTTATAAATCACATCTGTTATAAAGGATGGTAATAATGGTCCGGACAGAGGAACCTGGGGTGGATAAGATCGCGGCGCTGGAAGTGTTTCCTTTTATCCTGCCGATGCGGGGCGATTTCCGCATTGCACGCGGGTCGGTGCTAGCCGGGCATGGCGGACGCACGGTGGTGCTGGTGAAAGTGACCACCGAACGCGGCCTGGTCGGCTGGGGCGAGGGCTCGCCCAGCGTCAGGTGGTCATATGAAACCATAGATTCTGTGGTGTCGGTGCTGCGTCATTATATTGGACCCAGCATCACCGGCCATCCCATCTCCGATTTCGACGGTTTGCACCGCAAAATGAACACCGTGGTAGCCCCGGCTTTCAGCGTGGGACAACCTATCGCCAAAGCGGCTGTGGACATGGCCTTGCACGATGTGCTCGGCCAGGCGCTCGGCATCCCGGTTAATGAACTGTGGGGATACCGGCGATCCGGTTACATCACCTTAAGCTGGACTGTGGCTGTGCATCACCCGGCTGAAGCCGGGCAGGCGGTAGCTGCCGGTAAGGAGAGGGGGTACCGCCATTTTAATGTTAAGTTGGGGCATGGTCTTGCCGGTGATGTGGAGATCTGCCAAGTGGTCCGCCGGCTGGCCCCGGATTCCTTCCTATGGGGTGATGCCAACGGCGCCTATACCGGCCATGAAGCCCTGAAGGTCGGTTTGAGCCTGGCGGAGATCGGCCTTGATGCATATGAACAACCGGTGGCGGCCAATCGTTTGACCACCTGGATGAAATTGGCGGAGCAGTTGCCGGTGCCGGTAATTGTGGATGAGACTGTGTGCAGCCCGGTGGAATTGACGGAGCTCATCCGCCTCAATGCTATCGACGGCCTGGCGGCTAAAGTGACACGCACCGGCGGGCTGTTCCCAGCCCGTCTCTGCGCGGAGATCGTCGATGCTGCCGGCCTGATGCTCCTCTGCAGCGGACTCACGGAAACCGGTGTGGGTCTGGCCGCATCGGCCCATTTGGCCGCCGCTTTCGGTATCAAATATCCTTGCGCTCTCAACGGACCGCAATACTTGGCCGACGACATATTGGCCGTACCTTTGCCGATCGACGGCGATATCCTGACCTTGCCGAAAGGAGCAGGTCTGGGAGTGGAAGTGGATGAGGAGAAGGTACGCCATTATGTGGATAAATCGGCACTGCCGATGGGGTAGGCTGGGTGAAAAAATAATAAAGAATAAAAAAGGAGCGCCAGGCAGAATGATCCGGGCGCTCCCGTTCTTTTCGCTATGGATACGTTATGGCATCAAACTTTGTTAGCGGCGGGATTGATAATCCGCCACAATAGCATTGATCTCCTCCTGCAAATTGGTCAGGATTGCCTCCCGGCCTTGGCTCAAACTTAATAGCTGGCTGTAATATTTCACGTCGGTTCTATAGAACTGTTCGGCCAAGGGACTGGGAGTTGCTACCACCGACTTGTTCATGGTTTCGGCTATGATGTGCCAGTAGGGGTTGACATCAAAATAGCGGCGGTCGAGGTTGAAGCGGATGACTGGAGATGGCCGGCCTTGTTCAAAAGCGAACACTTTAGCCCCTTCTTCACTGGTTGTGAGGAATTTGATCAGCAACCAACTCTCATAAGGGTGCTTGACGCCCACAGGTATAGCGTATGACCAGGCTGCAGCTATTAAGTTTACCGTTTCTCCACGCGGTCCATGGGGCATCAAGGCGATGCCCAGATCGAGTTCAGGACTGGCAGCTTTGGCGGTGAAATATGTCCATTCGCCATGCAACTGGAAGACCTTGGTGCCGGCGGCCAGCGAACCACCATTGGGAACCATCTTGACAAACTCCATAGCCCAATCGGCAGCTTCGCGGACACTATCAGTCAAGTAATTAATATTAAACGGATCGTTGTAGATCTGGGCACCATTGGTATAGGCCAACTGGGCTAGACGATGACGTGGGAAATAGCTGATATCGCCGCCGTTGATCTGCACTCTGCCGTCGGCGTCGACCCGCTGTAAGCGAACGGCCATCTGTAAAAATTCCTGCCAGGTTTTGGGGGCGGCATCCTTGTTGAATCCGCCCTGTGCCAACAGTTCGCGATTATAATAAAGCAGGCTCATGCTGGCGGCCATCATCGGCAGAGAGTAGTACTTGCCTTTATATTGGAACAGGCGTTGCTCGGACGGGTAAAAGATGCTCATATCGAAGTTGTCCTGTTTCATGAATTCATCGAGGGGTTGTAGGACGCCTTGATCCACAAATTCCGGAATACGGATGCGGTCCACCATCCATACATCGGGCGGCGAACCGGCGAGGATAGAAACCAAATCTCTTTCAACTGTGGTTGCTGTGGCGCCAACAGCCTTGTTTACCACCGTGATCCAAGGATATTGTTCTTGAAATAATTTCAGCTGAGCCTCCATTAACGGGATGCGGGTGCCGTCGAAATAATTGGCTAACACCAATGTGACCGGTTCTTTACCGGCCGGCGCAGCGGCCGCTCCTGAAGCTGTCTGACAAGCCAGTACCATCCCCATCACGAGTAAACTGAGGAAAACCGTTCTTCTCATTTCCATCTCCGACTCCCTTCTATATAATTTGGCTCAGGGATTTACCCGGCCATATTGCCACCCACTGCGCAAAAACTGCATATAGTTGTCGCGCTGGCGCTCGCTGATGACGGGCTCGTAGGGACCGGCAGTCGGCGAAAGCATGAAACGGCGACCGCGGCACTCCTCCAGGCATGTGCGCACTGTCCGGTCCATTTGCGCCGGAGTCAGTCGCCGAAACTCGTCATATTGAATGTTGCCTATAATTCCTATGCGATCACCCAGAATATTGAATGCCTCGGTGAGGGTGCAATTGCCGGTAGGCGGTGATTCAATGGTATGCAGAGCATCTGGAGCCATCTCGAGAAAATCAGGCAGTATTTCCTTGATTTGGCCGTGATAGTGTTGGATCACCTTTTTTCCATAACTGTGGACCATGTTGATAAGTTCCTTGGCATATGGCACAATCCAACGTTGAAAGGTCTTGCGACTCACCATTGGCGGAGATGCCAACTCCGAGCCGACCAGAAAGAACACCTCACCCACATCCTGCTCCAGCAGATGACGATACACAGTCCTATAACGGATCATCAATTTATCGAGAAGGGTTTCTATCTTCCTGGCAGCAGTAATTGACCAGACCGAGAGTTCGTCCAACTCCGCCATATTGTATATAACTCCGATCGGTTCGCCAAGGTCGTTCATCATGGCACCGAGGTGCCGGGGAAATTCGGCTGCTTCCCGGCGCCACAGCGCGATCTTCGGCTCCAATTCCTTTATAATGAGCTTTTCATCAAGAAGAAACGGCATATTCATGAAGGCATCAAGATCGCCTTCATTTGCCAGGTGCTTCTTTATGAATTTACCGGCAGGGCCTGAGCACACTTCTTTGGTGAGACGGATATCGCCATAAGCTACGATTTGGCGCTGGATGAATCCGGAGTCGGTTTTTTCTTCTTCATTCCAGATTTTTACCTGTGGTTCATAAAGGGGTATTCGGAAACTACGCCTATTGAGCCAGACGGCCATGTCCAAAGCCAGATCAATGATCGGCCTGTATTGAGGAATGCTGTGAACATCGGCATAAGCGCCATAACGATGGTAGGGGAAGAGCAACCAAATAGGCACCCGGTCTACAGGTTCGTTATTGAGAAAAGCCATCAACCGCTCACGTTGGTTCACAGATGGGCCTCCAAATGTCGGAGAGGATATATTTGTTATGCTATTTATTGTGTCAATTATTACCGGCTCGGCTACTCTTATTTAGTTCACCTAGTTATAGTACTTTCCTTGGTATAGTCATTTTTCAACGTGTAGATTGAGGTGATGCCGGCCACTTAAGCAATCTTCTGCCCCAACAACTGCAGAAAGCGATCGTAGACTTTCGCTTCCATAATTACATCGGCCGCATCGACTCCCATGCGCACAATCACCATGTGCCATTCGGGAACCACCAGGCAGATGTTGTTGTTATAACCGCGGGCGGCAAAAACGGATGCAGCTTGATTAGGCCAGTATCGTTCTCCGTTTGGTTGCCGGCCGTTAACCCACCAACCAAAACCATATACCCCGCGCCCTTCCCCTGATAATAAATTAACCGGCACTTGCACTGATGTGGCTGCGTTCACCCAAGCTTCGCTGATGAGTTGGGTGCCTTGCCAATGGCCTTTCATGAGAAAAAGCTGACCCCAGCGGGCCAACGCTTCTGCGCTTATAATGACATGGCGGTCGTGGTTTCCTGCCCCTCCGTTTACAGGAATGCCGTCGATCTCCCCCATAACCCCCCATGTCCAGTCGGTTTCTTGCCAGCCGATGGCAGCGCCGATGCGCCTTTGAATCAGATCTCTCAACGGCTCACCGGCTATCCTTGTCAGAATAAGACCCAGCTCATTCAGGGCTGAATCCCAATAGGCAAAACGACTGCCCGGGGGTGTAAAAAGGGGTGTGGCGGGAATAAAAGGGGTACGGCTGGGACCGTGGCGGTAGGTGCCTATCGGTTCATCGCCTTCAGCTCTATAACCCGAGGTCATAGACGCCAGATGACGCAGCCGCATTGTTGGGTAATAAGCAGCCAACTCCGGGACCACATCTGCAGCCAAGGTATCCAGTCGGACCCGACCTTCATCGATGAGCAGACCCAGTGCGGTGGTGGTGAACGTCTTGGTAATCGACCACACACCATGCTTTACGTTAGCTTCCTTCCCTTTAAATACCAGCTGCCCATAACGGGTTATAACCAACTGATCGATACCGTTCTTCCCCGAGTTTCGGGACAAGTATTGAAGAGCTTCTTCCAATGCTACAGAGCTGAGGCCAAGCGACTCAGGCTTAGAGCACACCTCTGCGCTACCATTGTACATATCATGGTCGGCTTTGTCGTTAATTGGCGTCAAGCGCATCTCCTCCCAAACTGCTTGAGCATGCTAAAATGATCATCCAGATCAAACGTGTCCAATTATTTGGTCTTGTGGAACAGCTCGTTATGATATATATTGTACTACAGTGAATGTGGCCCGGGCGGGTAACCGACGATTCGGCTGTGAAAATCCACTATATATTGCCATCATGCATCTGGATCACCTCCTTTTTACTTCCATATACATGCAGTGGTCATTTTCAATAAATACACCGACGACTCCCTAGCCCAAAAGCTTGAACCCGTATATATGCACCAAATGCACCATAAGCCTCCCGAGCACATAACAACTCGGTTTGAAAAGGACGGTTTGAATGACATTACCTAAATTACCTGTTGGGAGTAAGTTGGCTAAATACTGCATCATTCAAGGGGGCATGTCTATACGCATCTCCTTTCACCGGCTGGCGGCGGCTGTAGCTGCAGCCGGCGGGGTCGGCACTATTGGCGCCATGGGCATATCCCCTGCTGAACTGGTGCGCGAAATCCGCCAGGCCCGTTTGCTTACTGAAGGGGTTGTCGGTGTAAATCTCATGTATGCAGGCATCCTCTGTGACCGTCTGCTTGAGGTCTGCATCGCGGAACGAGTTGATTATGTAGCTATTGGGGCAGGTTTTGCCCGCGGCCCGTTTAAAGCGCTGGCTGATGCGGGTATTCCAGGGTTCGCCATTGTCTCTTCCGAAAAAGCCGCCCGTATTGCCGCCCGCACCAGCGGAGTGACCGGCATTGTGGTAGAAAGCGGACAAGCCGGGGGCCATCTTGGGCCGGCCGATACTGAGGTATCAATCTGGGACCTTTTCCCTCCCATCTTAACTGCATTGCGAGAAGCGGGGTTTGCCGGACCGGTGATCGCGGCAGGCGGGCTTTTAGATCACGAAGACGTGTTGCGGGCTCTAGAGATGGGAGCCGATGGTGTGCAACTGGGTACCCGTTTCGCTGTAACCGAAGAATCACATGCTTCCGATGAAATGAAAAGCGCCTGGTTACAAGCGCACCGTTCTCAGACTGTGGACTGGAGCCCGACCGGCATGCCCGGGCGGGTGGTTGACCCGCATCCGATCCACAAGTTGCCTCGGTTAGGAGATCCAGGCGTAAATTGCATCAACTGCTTAAAGCATTGCCGGCACAGGGAGAGCGGTGCATCGCACTGTATCTGGAACTCCCTAAACAATGCCCAAAAAGGAAATGTAGGACGCGGACTGGTTTTCTGTGGTGGGCGGATAGGAGAAATTCACGATCTTCTCACGGTGGATGAGGTATTTCATAAATTGCTGGTGAGAGATAATTCGCCGACCCAAAAACCATTTCCCGTTCCCAAAATAAAGGTCATTTGACCCCCAAATATAAGCGGCAAGGGCAGGTCCGCAAACCTGCCCGTACCTGTGCATGCCGTATATGCCCGGCTGGATCGCCGGGCACCCCCGGCTTACGTCATATTCAGTTTATATCCAAGCTCACCGTCAGCTTATGCTCACCGGGAGCTAAGGTGAGCAATAAAGAATCTCCCGCTAAACTCCAGTCCAGCAGTTGATGAGAGGACGACACCGCTTTGACGCCCGCACCTTTTCCTTCAGGCAATTGCAGGGTTACCTTATAGGGCTTTGATCCCGGAACGGCCGGATGCAAAATGGTACCGTTTATACAGGTCGGAGAGAAGGTCAACTCGGCGCTGATCAAAGCTTCGGCATCTAGACTAAATCCATATCCGGAGTGCCAGAAAGTGCCGTCGGCAACCAGGAGCCCATAGGTGCCGTCACCGCGCCCTCTCCATGCGGCCACTACCGCATCGGACCGGGCTTCCCCAACCTCCAACACTCTGGGGGTCTCGCCACGGCGGAATAACACCAGCACTTCTTCCGCGCCGGCGGCGGCTCCACTGGCGTTTCCGGCAGCACCTGCTTCGTCCTCGTTAATAAGCAAGCGCACACCTTCACCAGCTTCTCCGGCAGCCACTTTTTCCAACAGCAGTATTGGCTGCCCGCTTTGCCCTTGCTCTTTTCCGTCCGCTCCTTTTTTGCCGGGAGCCAGCACGGCCAGGAAAGAGCCTTCCGGTTTGGCTTCGTTAGTGGTGGCCGTCAAATGCCATTGCTCCGGTTTGTCCATCGGTTCGTCTAAAGGAACGGCGAACTGATTGGTCTGGCTGAAGAATAGGGGGCCGTCCGCCCACAGGTAAGCGTCCAGATAGGCTTTTTCCGCCTCCAGGTGTATGTGCCCCATATGCTGCCCCTCGTTCTCGCCTTCCTCGACACTCATCTGGTGGTAGGAGTGGAGCAACCAGCTGTAGGTGCTGGCTTTGGGCGCCTTGAGGTCGTCGTAAAGCACGAATACATCAGGGCGGATGTAAACGACATGGCGCAGGTAACGCTCCAGCAGTGAAGCTCCGTAAGCCATGTGTGCCTCACCGGCGGTGTAATCAAAACTTTCGCCGTTTAGGAAGCCTATGATCCGCCCTTTAGCGGCCAGCGATTGCTCTTGCTGCCCTTTGCCGTTGACCAATACCCCGTTGTGGGCCTGGGTAGTTTTCGTCCAATACCTATGATGTTGGCTCCCGTACCAGGGACGATAGCCGGAAGAGATGGCCAGCGGTTCTTCATAAGCCTCCAGGGTAAAGGTGTTTTGATCGGCGAAACTGTGGCTGTAAGAACCGTAGGGGCTGCTTTTGAACATGAATTGAATGCTGTCTTTCGCCTCAACGCCCAATTGCTTATGAAAGACGGTCCAACCGATATCCGGAAAATAGGTCGACGGAGGAAGATCGATCGGCGCTTTTGAGGAAACGCCGCGGCTGTCATGCAATATGGCGCGGATGTAGCCCATCACGCGCATCTCCGCCGTGTATCCCATTTTTTCAGCGTACCATTTATAATATGGATTATTATATACGGCTGCAAAGAGGTTCATCACTACCCCAGCATCAGGGGTGGGACCCCGATCGGATAAGTCGCCGAAGGGGCCCATTTTGCTGTAAGGCGGCTGGGTATAGAGCTTGAACGTGCCCGTATTTTGGAAGAATGCTTTTTGGAACAGATCCAAACCGGTAGCTTCCCGCAAAGCATCCACAAACCATAACACCCGATTCATATAGCTGGTCCAATAGGAATGACCTTCTGCCCAGCCACCCGGATCCCCACCCCAGGCAGGATAGATGGCATAGAAAATGCGCACTACGTAATCAAACCATTCCTGGGCTTCCGGAATCTCTCCCATAAAGGCGATAGCCGCCTCTCCCAGAAAGCCGAGAGATCGGCCGGCATGGCTGGCATATGGCCGGCTTTCAAATTTGCGCTGTTTTAGAATCTGGTAGGCCTCGTTGCCCCGGATGCGCATCACATTGCGGATCACTTCCCTGTCCTCCGGGGAGAGGGCGTCGTATGCCCAGGTGTATGCTCTGCTCATTTGCAGGAGGATGGGCATGGAAGATTCATCGTTCACGGCAGCACTGGTGGCGCCGTTGGGACTGGGATCCCAGGAGGCTATATGCAACATCCAGCGCCGGGCTGCATCACCGAAAATCTTATCTCCGGTCATCATATAAGCGAAGGCCAAAAGTTCCATGGTGTCGGTGGCTTTGGTGGTTATCGAATACTGGCGCCACAGGTTGACATCCCACACACCGCCTGGTGCACAATGGGGCGGCTCGGCAGGCAAAATTTCATAAAGGGCATTGAGAGCCTTTGTTCTAAGACTGCTCCACAAATGCTTATAGAGCAAATCGTCGCTGTTGGGCTTTTGCCTCCATTCCTCCAAGTTTTCTGGTCTGACAAAAAGCCGGGGGTGCGAGGTGGGGATCTGCGCCCGCACCTCTGAAAGCGGCGGCAGCGGCAAGGAAACAGCATTAACATCTATGTTAAAAGCTCGTGTCACCGAGGGAGGGGAGATGTTACCCCGGCGATCAACAGCCCGCACTCGCCAGTACCAGGTTTTGGTGTTGTCAAAGAGTTCCGCGGGGGTGTATATGCTGATATCGATGTTCGGCACAGTGACGGTGTGTGCCGGTGTGAATTGTGGATCGGTGGAATATTCCAGGATATATGATTCGGCATTTGGCACGGGTATCCAAACGAAGGAAGGAGGATTGGTGGTGACCACCGCTCCGTTGGCAGGAGAGTAATCAAGGGTTTCGGCATCTGCTATCAAGTCTATACCATCTCCAATCCAGGCATCTTCGCTGATTAGTGCCAAAGAAGCGTTGTCGAAACGAGCAATGCCGGTGATGTTGACCTTGGAATATAAGATGATGGAAACAAAAGCCGTTCCTTCCGGCGCTTCCATAGTAGCAGTCAATTTTTCCCAGTTAGAATTGGGGGTAAACACAGCTTTGTCTTTGACACGATTTCCATCGGCATCCGTAAAATCAAGGTGTAAGTAGGCCAGACCATTTTTCTCGGTCATAGCCATGACTGAAGCTTTATATACCTGTCCGGGGGAGGCGGGAAAAAACGAGCTGCGGATACCATAACCGTCGTTCGGGGATGTATCGTGTATAGCGAAAGACCAGTTGCCTTCGTAAACCGGATGGTTCTCAAATACAAGTTGATTGCCGAAACTCCCCTGAAAAACCTGCCAACCCGGAGCCATGGAGCCGGGTTCCTGAATCTCGAATCCGGGATTGGTCAATAGTTCTATTTCAGTCGCCGCCTTGGCCGGAGAGTGATCAAGGGCTTTGGCATCGACTGTTAAGTCTTTTTCTGCTCCCATCCCGGTATCTTCGTAAATTAGTTTCAAAGAAGCGTTGTCGTAACGGGCAATACCGGTGGGGGCGACCTTGGTATATAAGATGATGGAAACGAAAGCCGTTCCCTCCGGTGCTTCCATGCTTACAGTCAATTTTTCCCAATCAGGGCTGGTGGTATATACAACTCTGTCTTTGACACGATTTCCATTGGCATCCGTAAAGTCAAGATATAAGTAGGCCTGACAATTTTGCTCGGTCATGGCCATGACTGAAGCTTCATATACCTGTCCGGGGGAGGCAGGGAAAAATGAACTGCGGAGACCGTAACCTTTGGTCGAGGAATTATCGTAGATAGCAAAGGACCAGTCGCCTTCGTAAACCGGATGGTTCTCAAATACAAGTTGATTGCCGAAACTCCCCTGAAAAGCCTGCCAACCTGGAGCCATGGAACCGGGTTCTTGAATCTCGAATCCGGGATTGGTCAATAGCTCTTTTTCAGCCGCCTCGACCGGCATCGCTCCATAAAGAGAAATCAAAGCTGTTAATCCCAAAGTTGCCATTAGTAAAAATCTCATCATTTTTGTCATCATCTTCATTTCGCTCCCAGCCTTATGCTTATTTTATGGTGGCGCGCCAGTCTTCCAAAAGCATGGACCAAAGATGATGTGCCTGGTCTAAAGCATTGGCCGGAGATAATTCGCCATTGTAGACCTGCTGGATCAGATTCCCCAATACCTGCTGTGAAGTATTGCGCGGTGGCGGTACCACAGAGGTCTGTAAATAATTGAACATGTCGTAGAAGAGACCTATCTTGGGGTGTATGGCACTCATCATCCGGTTCATCATATCCATACGGCCGGCCATGAAACCACTGATCACTTGAGCTTCAAGGAGCACATCTTCTTCGTATAGAGTCGTGATGAACTTCCAAGCCAGATCTTTGTTTCGGCTGGCGTTCAGGATCGCCAGCCCGTTGATGAAGTCGTGGGTTACAGGTGGGGAACCGGGGTCGCGACGGGGGGCAAACAAACCGTAACTATCCGCTATCCCTGGGTTTTGTTGAATAGCGGTAACGAAAGCTCCAGGATGCTGCCGTTGCATGGCGACGCGTTCCAGTGCAAAGCCGCCTGCCATTTCGGAATTGCGGTAACGGGCAGCTTCAGCGATCTCGGCTAAGGCGCGCAAAGCTTCAAGTGCTTCAGGTTTATCCAGGTTGGAAGTATATGTCTCCACGTCGACTTCCGGGACACCAAGCATGCGCATAAACCAGAAAAGCTCCTGCGCTCTTCCTCCTACGCTGGAGGAGCGGGCAAACCCCCGTACCGTCAGCCGATCCCCCTCCATACGGGTGAGGCGCCGGGTGGCCAAAATTAACTCTTCCCAACTTTGCGGCGGCTGGTTGGGGTCCAAACCGACCTGCGCAAAGAGGTTTTTGTTATAGGCTATGGCGCGCAGATCATGATTTTGGGGGACCGCGTAGACGTGGCCTTTCCACTTAAGAGCTTCCCAAACAGGGGCGGGAAAACGATTGGTCAGTTCCCACCGGCTCAGGTAATGGTCGAGGGGTGCCAACAGATCTTGGCTGCCTTCTTCATATACCGAATAAAAGCCGGTGGAAACAATGTCGTAGGGTACACCTCCGGCAATAGATATCAAAATTTTATCCATACGGGAATCCCAGTTGGTGTTTTCGAGAATCACCTTAACCCCATGTAGGCGCTCAAACTCAGGCACGACATTTTGGTTGTAATAGGTGACCAGCACGGAAGGATAACCGACCGCCAAAAAGCGCAATTCAGTAGCGCCGGCAATGGTAGTAAAGCCAAGGATCATGAGAACAAAGGAAATTGATAATAACGACACGGTCCATTTGCGTTTCATTGATTGCACCTCCACATTTTGAATACCGGTTGTGTTGCCTTAACCAATGAGCATATGGCTCCACCTTATCAACTATGCATGTAGTTCACACCCCCTTTTTCCAATAATAAGCAGATGTGGAATGCACAGTATTGTGTGTTTTATGCATTGGATATTGCTCTTGTTCGCTGACAAAACAGGTTATCCTGCAATGAATAGGAAGGTATTAGAAATAGCTATGTAAATATGCCTGATCACCAGGTTACAGTAGATGTGTCTCATTTTGTAACTAGAGTAGGGTGAACACCGATAAGCCCTTTGTTGTCATGTGCATTGCATGCATAATTGCACAACATTGCCGACTGAATGCAGGATATCCGCCTTTGTTATCGAATCAAGGCTTGGATCATATCATGCATGGAAAAAAGCCGATAGGCAAATGGTGGAGGTTGTGCTGATTTCAGCACGTAGATATGGGCATATCTCAAAAAATAATTGCAGATAAACTTGGCATTTCGCCATCCACAGTATCCAGGGCGTTGCGAAATGACAAAAGGATCTCGGAAAAAACTCGCCGGCTCGTTCATCAAGCCGCCGACGAATTAGGTGTTGATTTAACTTCTGCATATAAACGCCCGGCATTGACACAAATTTCGGTGGCGTTCTTTAATAAGTGGGCGGCGGATTTTTTCGGATCGGCTGTTTTGGGAATGAACTCTGTTGCCTCCGAAGAGGGTATTAATTTAATTACACCCAAAAGCAGTCCTTGCTTAACACCAGAAACCTTCCTGGCGGCCATCTCTGAGGCTGTAGAATGCCAAGCCATGATCATTGTGCATGCCGGTGCGGTTAGAATTCCTCATGAAATTCTCAGGCAAGCCGATGCCCGTGGGATAACTTTAGTTTTTCTCAACAGATATGAAGGATGCGAAACGAATTCTGTAACTCTCGATGATTATGCGGCCGGAGAACATGCAGCCCGTTATTTGTTTAATTTAGGCCATCGCCGACTGGCGCATGTCACAGTCCCTGACACGAACGCGCCGCTGCGCCAGCGGCGGTTTGGATTTCAAAATACTTGCGAGTTACTGGGCGTTTATGATCCCGGTTTATTTGTTACTCTCGGCAGCGAGGCAAATGGTTTATGGGCATTTGATGACGACGCGGTACAAATCCTTTTTAAAGCTAAGGATCGGCCTAGCGCCATCTTCGCTGTAAACGATAGAGTTGCCCATCATGTGTTAATGGAAGCGCAAAGATGCGGTCTGTCCATTCCGAAAGACCTGTCGGTGATTGGTTTCGACAACATGGATTTAGCCGAACAGTTAGGCCTAACCACCTTTGATTTTCGCTGCTTCGAAATGGGCCGGCAGGCCATCAAATTGGCAATAGAGTTGCACAAAGGAATAGTAAAACCACCTATCCACATTACCTTACCACCCCGGCTTATCTGTAGAACAAGCACCTCATGCCCATCAGACGAAGCAGTAGGTTGACCGGGAGCGAGACATATCCCGGCGTGATCCCGGCATAGAGCTTATCGGGTGGGGGGATATGGATATAGGCGGCCAAGGAGAATCATGGTGGGCGGACGAACTAATCGATGTCGCCGGCGATTTGCTTAACTATGTGGGCATACATATGATGCAGCAAAGACCTCGCCGGTCGGACAGCATTTTAAGAGGATTTGATTATACCGAAGATCGGAACAGAGCTTGGGCGGAGCTCCTGGAGATCTATCAAACGTTGGAGCCACGCCTTTTGGCTATTGAAGAGCTGCTCGACAGGAAAAACACACCTGCCGGCATTGCCATTACGGAAGGTCATCTTTCCCTGCGCCCCCGCAACGCCTGTCCCATACTCTACGAGTGGATTGCCGGTCTCTATCATGCTAAAGTATTAAATCTGTATCAGAGACACGGTGAGCGTGTGCGGATGGCGACTATAGCCGACTTTTTCGGCAACCGCTGGACTGTTAATGCGATCATGATCGGCGGCCCCAGTCAAACTCCATTTTTAATGCCGGCAGGTATAGTGGCAGGGCTTTATAGAAAGCACATCGGCGATTATGCAGTCGATGTTGCTCAATCCAGCCCGATTCTCGACGTGGCTGCCAGCCGTACAGGTGACACCATCTATTTGCATGTAATAAATGATCAGCTCAAGCAGGACCAAAGCGCCGAATTGTCTGTGTGCGGCCTGCCGATTACTGAATTTACAGCCTGGCAAATAGCACCGGATAGTTTGGCTACATATGTAGATTATGACCGTCCCGAGGCTTTGCGTCCAACCAAGATTCAAGCAGACTGCCTTGGCAACGGTGTGGTTTCCATGACCTTCCCGGCAGCATCGGTGACGGTGTGCGAATTACGGGTGGGGAGTATGGGCAGGGGGGCCTCCTGCCGGGGTTGACCGTGTAGATCCTAAACAAAAGTAAACAAGCATAGGAGTGATCTATTTGTCATCATATCAGCGCTTTGCCGGTCATGCCCCACTACCTAAAATAGCCACCGAGTATGATTTGATTGTATGTGGTGCAGGTCCGGCAGGAGTATCGGCAGCGCTCAGCGCCGCCAGGCAGGGTATTAAAACACTGCTTATCGAGGGCCAGGGGTGCCTGGGAGGCATCTGGACCTCGGGTCTGCTCAGCTTGGTATTGGACACCACCGGAAAGGCAGGTTTGCTGGGAGAACTGCAAGAGCAACTGAAAGCAGAGGACGGATGGCTCCCCCGCCAACGGAGTTCGCGCTTCATCTATGACGTCGAGGTGATGAAATGGATCCTGGAAAAAATGTGCCTTGAAGCCGGTATCGATATTCTCTATCACACCAGGCTGGTAGATGCCGTGCATCAGGATGGATGGGTGCAGGCGGTGGTCACCGAAAGCGCCGGCGGTCGCCAAGCCTTCGCTGCCAAGCTATTCGTCGATGCCACAGGCAACGGAGACCTGGCCGCCAGGTGCGGTTGTCAATATGAAATGGGTCATCCGGTGTCGGGGGAAATACAACCTGCCACCTTGCTGGCCATAGTCAGCGGCTTGCCCCCTGAAGAACAAGGCACCATGGGGGCAAAAGATAAAGAAAGATTCAGAAGTCTTCTGCGCTCGGTGGGTTGTGATCCGAGTTATTGCGGCCCTTCCCTCTTTCGCTTGCCTCATCCGGGCCTTTTTACCATGATGATCAACCATGAATACCGGGTTCACTGCGATAATGCCGCCGAGATCACCAAAGCTACCATAAATGCCCGTCAGGAACTGAATACAGCCGTCAGGGCTCTGCGCCGCATACCAGGCTGGGAAAATATGCGCTTGGTGATTACCGCCGACCACATTGGATTGAGAGAAGGGAGGGGTATCAGAGGTCGTTATTATCTGACCGCCGACGACCTAAAAGCCGGGAGCCGTTTTGAAGACGGCATCTGCGTGGCCCGGTTTTCAGTCGACATCCATCAGCTGGACGAGAATACTCCCCATGGTCAGGATGCTTTTAAGGCGAAGCCGTATCACATACCATATCGGGCGCTGGTGGCTGCCGAATTCGATAATTTGGGCATGGCGGGACGTTGTATTAGCGGGGATTTCTTTGCCCATGCCTCATATCGGGTAACTGGAAATGCCGTTCCCATGGGAGAGGCGATCGGCATCGCCGCCGCGGCTGCCAAAGAGTCGGCAAAGGGTTTCGCCGGCGTCGATGGTCGGCAAGTAGCGGAGGAAATGCAAAGACGAGGATATGAGATTTAACAATCACAACGATCTCAACACCTAAATTAAAAAGATTGGAGCAAAAAAATGAAAACAACGTTTGTGGGGTATTGGCAACGATTGATAGTATTGACCGCCGTAGCTTTTCTTATGATGGCTTGCTTAGGGCCGGGAATGACGGCAGCTGAGAAAGTGGAGCTCACCTTGGGTGGGTGGTTTGGCTCTGCCGACAACATGGTTTTGCAACCGCTGCTGCGCATCTTTGAAGCAGAGAATCCGGGCGTAACGGTAAAAGTGCTTACCGGGTATCAACTAGACAAGATGCTGGTAGCTTTCGCCGGAGGCAGTGCCCCCGATCTATTTACCGCCCATGGCGGCTGGTATAGCGATCTGGCCCGGCAAAACGTTATAGTGCCGTTAGACGACCTAATGGCGACTATAGGCATGTCGGAAAAGGAATTTGCTCCCGGATATGACCAACTTGGAGTTATTGACGGCAAGCGTTACGCTATCCCATTTTTGGAAGCAGCGCCGCATTACGCCTTGGTATTTAACAACACCTTATTTGCCGAAGCCGGTTTGCCCGCTTTTTCTCCCAATGCCGTCCCGGATTGGTCGACGGTAGGGAATTACCACAGAAAGTTGACTGTGAAATCACAGGACGGTAAGGTGACTCGTCTAGGTTATAACCCATTGGAAAACCCGCAAAACGCTTATTATTCCTTTGAAAGCTTTTTTGACGCTCCCGTTTATGATCAGGTCGGGCGGCCCACCCTCAACACTCCTGAGATGATCAACGCTTTCGAGACCATCTTCTCTAATTTCATTGAACCTATCGGCGCAGAAGTGTATTGGCCCAGCAGATCTTTCGCTTTTGAAAAGCGGCAGGTGGCCATGCACACATTGGGAGGTTTGCTGCTGGGCAATCGTTTGGCGACCTCTCTGCCGGGGGATGAGATCGGCGCTACCTGGATACCTCATATCAAAGGCCAAAAGGTACAGCGCCTGAGAGGCTGGGCGCTGACAATCTCGGCCCAAACCAAGCATCCGGTGGAAGCCATGCGCCTCGTCGCCTTCCTCACCGTTGATCCTCGGGTGTTATCTACCGTTTGGGAGGAGCGAGGCCGCTTCGGCGTAGGTCTGGCGTTCCTGCAATCCAAGGTAAGGACGGCAACACCTTTGGAAAGCTGGTTCATCCAAACGCTGTTTAACGCCGACCGATTGTTTATAGAAGATATGA
Organism: Bacillota bacterium; assembly: GCA_012840225.1. GTDB lineage: Bacteria > Bacillota > Limnochordia > DTU080 > DTU080 > DULU01. The sequence continues at coordinate 4,389 of DULU01000142.1, read as the reverse complement.
CGCCGATGAAAAACATATTGACCGACTTGGTTGGTGTGGCGCGGGACGCCTATTTCTCCGGTAAGATGCCAGCTCGTGCGGCACTGGACAATGCTCAGCAGCAAGCTATGGCTGAGTGGGCTGAACTTCAGAATATGTATACAGGAGCGAAATAAATACAAGGATTCAAAACTTAATTACCATAAGTTGCTATTGGTTATATGGTTGAGCTGGCCTGAGGTTCAGGCCAGCCCTTTTTGAACGCCCGGCAGAATGATCCGGGCGCTCCTGTTCTTTATATGGTCGCTTATTAATTGCCGAACTTCTCCGCCAGGATGATGGAGACGGCTTCGTGAATCTGTTCGCAAGCCATCTGCGCAGAGATGTTGCCGGCCCACATCTGGTTCAGCACCGGGTTGATGACCGGGTTGATTTCGGCGGAGTAGGGTATGACATAAGCGGCATAGCCGTTCGGGTCGAAGGAGGCTTCCACGATGGCCGTCCAGTTGCTGGCTATTTTGGTGAAACCTAGGTTTCTATATTCAAACATAGCTTGCCGCAGGGAAGGGAATCTTCCGGTGATGCGGGCCATGGTGGTTTGCCGCTCGGCGCTGTTGACCAGGAAGCGGATCCACTGCCACGCCAGATCTTTATTGTTGCTTTGCGCCATAATCTGGAAGCCGTCGGGGTTCACCCGCAACGCCCGGTTAGCCGGACCTTTGGGCTGCAGCGCCACATTCCAGCTAAAGTCCACGTTCTGCAAATAGGTGCCTATGATGCCTGGACCGTCAACCACATCGATGGCCGCTTTACCGGACCAGAAGCCGCCGGATGCGGATATCAGTTTCTCCAGCTGGAAGGTTTGCAGGAACTGGAAGGCCGCCACCACTTGCGGGGTGTTCCACTGGCTTTTGGTGGGATAGACGATGCGGTCATATAGCTGGCCGCCGGCCTGATGCACCTGCATTTCGTAGCGGGAAGTCACCCGGTCGGTGCCCCACTGGTCGATAGTCCCGTCTCCATTGGTATCCTGCGTCAGGCGTTTGGCGCTTTGCAGCATGGTGTCCCATGTCCAGTTTTCACCCAGCTCCACCGGGTTGTGCAGGCCAGCGGCGGCAAACATGTCGACGTTGAAGAAGGTGATAACCGGATAGACGCTCACCGGCAAGCCCCAGATGCTGCCGTCGGGCACCTGAAAGCCCTCTATGGACATGGGCGGGATATCCTTCAACGGCAGATTATCCCTGTTTATAAACGGTCTCAAATCGGCGAAGAAACCCTGGTAGACCAGATCGGCGCCGACATTGGGGTTGAAATCGGTGACGTCCGGCACCACTCCACCTGCCACCATGGTGATCAGCTTGGTGGCATAGCCGCTGCCTGTGGGACCGGCTTCGATCTCCACCGTGATGCCGGTCTCTTCCTGGAAGGCTTTTGCCATGACGTTTAAGTATTCATGCCAACTCGACCCGTGGCTGCCGTAGCTGAAGTGCGTCAGCTTGGCCTCCGCTGCCAGTCCGCCGGTGGTCAAGGCCGGAAGAAATACCATCATAAGCCCGATCACCATACTTTTAAAACCCGACATGCTCCTCATGAGTAAAATACAACTCCTTTCATAACTATTTCTAAGTAATCTTGGCAACCTACTATTCTCGTTTCCCTTCCTGGCATCACCTCACTATTTATTGTAGTCAAAGTAATATAAATGGACAACAACAATATTCACACGAGTGACGACCATCGCATACCGGCGCATCGATACGGAGAGCCATGCAGTTCTGAAATAATACTTGAACCTGCCTATAGGGTGTTCGTCTATAGTTATGGCGTTGTCAGGAAAGGGATGGAAGGCGGGATGATGGATTCTATGACCCTGGCTGCACTTGGCGACAAAGCCGCCGCCGGACGGCCAAATGAGCGGGATAATGGGCCGTCTCACGGGCCGGAGCTGGTAAAAGAGCTCGGCTGGCCGTGGGTGGACATGGAGGTGGTGGTGCCGGAGATGGCGGCACTGGACCTCGTGCCGGCAGAGGTGGCGCAGCGCCACCAGGTGCTGCCGCTGGAGGTGCAGGGATGGACCCTCAAGCTGGTCATGGCCGATCCCCATAACCTCGCCGCCATCGACGATGTGCGCGTTCTCACCGGCATGACCATTGAACCGCTGCTCGCCGATCCCCTGCTCGTCAGGCAGGCCATCGAACGCCTTTATGTCGAGCGTTTGCTGCAGACGGCCACCGGAGCCGGGCTGGAAGTGGTGACCGAGGAAGACGCCGATATTGCCGATCTGCAAAAGATGGCCAGAGAAGCCCGTACCGTGCGTCTGGTCAATCTGATTTTACGCCAAGCCCTGGAGGAGCGGGCGAGCGACGTGCATGTGGAGCCGTTTGAAAATGCGCTGCGGGTGCGCTATCGCATCGACGGCATCTTGCACGAAGTGGCCTCGCCGCCCCGCCACTTGGCCCCGGCCATTGCATCCCGTATTAAAATCATGGCCGAGCTGAACATCGCCGAGCGGCGTCTGCCCCAGGACGGGCGCATCAAGCTGCGGGTGGCCGGGCGAGATGTGGATGTGCGCGTTTCTACGGTGCCGACGGTGCATGGGGAAAGCATTGTCATGAGGTTGCTCGACCCGGCGGCTGCCCGCTTCGGGTTATCCGATCTGGGCATGGGCCCGAAGGACCTGGAACGCTTCAGAAAGCTTATCTCCCTGCCTTATGGCATCATCCTGGTAACCGGACCTACGGGGAGCGGCAAAACCACCACCCTTTATGCCGCTCTCCAGGCCATCTATAAGACGGAGAAAAAGATCATCACCATCGAGGATCCGGTGGAATACCAACTCCCGGGGGTGAACCAGATCCAGGTGCGGCAGCGCATCAACCTCACCTTTGCCAACGGGCTGCGCTCCATCCTGCGGCAAGATCCCGACATCATCATGGTGGGGGAAATCCGTGACGCGGAGACAGCGGAGATCGCTGTGCAGGCCGCCCTCACCGGACATCTGGTTTTTAGCACTCTGCATACCAACGACGCCGCCGGCGCCTTTACCAGGTTGCTGGATATGGGCATCGATGATTACCTGGTGGCCTCGACAGTGCAGGGGGTGGTGGCCCAACGCCTGGTGCGCCGGGTGTGCTCAGCCTGTGCGGTGGAGGCCCCGGTCAAAGCGGCCGGGGATGGTGATGGTGAAGACGGCGGGGAAGAGATCAGAGGCCGGCAGGGGCGAGGTTGCGACGCTTGCCGGCAGACGGGTTATCGCGGCTGCATCGGTATTTTCGAATTGCTGGCGGTGAACGACAAAATCCGCCGTCTGGTCATGCAGCGGGCTCCGGCCGGGGTGATCAAGGAGGCGGCTATGGCCGACGGCATGGCGACCATGCGCCAGGACGGCCTCAACAAAGTGCGGGCCGGCCTCACCACCCTGGACGAAGTGCTGCGGGTGACCCAGCTGGATCAGGAGACCGGGAGCGGGCAGGTGACGGTGGGTGCCTGAGTATGCCTACATTGCCGTGAACGAAACCGGCCGCGAAGTACGGGGGCGCATCGAAGCCGGGCGTCCGGAAGAAGTGCGGGAAAAGCTGCGGCGCTCGGGACTGTACCCGGTGAATATTGTCGAGGGAAAAGCCGATGCGGCTGCTTCTCCAGGCCTTTTCGCCGGGCGACGGCACTGGAAGCGAGCTGATCTGGTGCAGGTCACTATGCAACTGTCCCATCTGCTGGAAGCCGGCATGCCGGTCGACAAAGCTCTGGAAGTGTTGGCCCGGCATAACCGCAAGCCGGCCGTCCGCACCGTGCTGCGGCAGATGCTGGAGGAAGTGAGAGCCGGGCAGGGACTGGCCGACGTGATAGCCAAGCGCCAAGAGCTTTTTCCCAGGCTTTATATACATATGGTGCGCGCCGGGGAGATCGGCGGTCGGTTGGAGGAGATACTGGCCAATTTGGCCAGGTACCTGGAGTCCGAGGCACGGCGCTGGTCTCAGGTGCGCAGCATGCTTATCTATCCGGTATTCGTCATGGCGATGGCCGTTTTGGCCATGGTGATTGTGCTGACCGTGATCATGCCGCAAATCGAGCAGGTATTTGCCGATTTTGAACAAGCTTTGCCGGTGCCGACACTGGTGTTGGTCGGCATGAGCCGCCGGCTCGCCCGGCACTGGCCCCTGTTGTTGGCTGGGGCGGTTTTACCGGTGTTTGCTCTCCGCCTGGCGCTGCGGCGACCGGCCTGGCGGCTGCGCTGGGATCAAGCCAAGCTGCGCTTGCCGCTGATCGGCGACATCATGCAAAAGTTGGTGGCGGCCCGGGTCACCCGCACCTTGGGAGTGATGTTGCAAGGTGGGGTGCCCATGCTGGACGCTTTGACCATTGCCGCCGGTGCCGGCGGGAACACCTGGGTGGCCAATTGTGTCGAAG
>DULU01000024.1 GCA_012840225.1 Bacillota bacterium | reverse complement strand
GAGTCGATGAAAAAGCTGTACCGCGGCGACGAATCGCTTGAGACCAGGGAGTTATTAGCCGTACCTGAGCCGTAATTCGTGACCAACATGCAGGAACCTAATTTACACCACTTGACGGGACGCGATCGGGACGCGATCCGGTTCCATATAGCGACCCCCCTATCTTTGCTAATGACGGCTTGCATAACATGTAAAATAGGCAAACAAAGCAAACCAGCAAAGCACACCCCCAGCAATTAAATACCGCTGAAGTACCTCGCTGCGGCAAATTCTTTATGGCTATTATTACACCAGGACTATCTGCGAACCATCTATTTATGTATATTATACATCATAATATATTACTGGTCGCGTCATTGGCCTTATTAGGGGAGATATATGCGATATATGGATATATGCAAAGCCAACCAAATGCCAAGGGATGGTTTTCTTTTTTATTATTATTTTATTTATTTTTATTCGCCTCATGATAAGCTTCTGGCTAGCATGAGAGGGGAGAGGCGGGCAATACACCCATACAAACCGCAGCGGCTCATTGCCTGTATTGATTATTTCATGTTCAACGCCGGCCGGGGCAAACATCAAAACACCCGGTCGCAGTGCACAGCGCTCTTCTCCAACCCGTCCTTCACCTGTACCGGCAAAAAAATACATGGCTTCCTGTTCCACTTCATGGATGTGGGCAGGGGCTCTGCCGCCCGGTGCCATGGTATGTTCACCAAGAGCATATCCTCTCGCTCCCAACTCTTCTTCAGTCAGAAGCAGGCGCGAACGACGTCCATGCGATTTTACTACGGCGGTTACATCATCAACGCTTATAAAATACTTCAAACCGGTTACCTCCAGTATGTCCAATTGTAGCCCGGCATATATAGCCCGGCATAATAAATTTATAGCCCGGCATTGCCAATATAGGATTGTAAACCATTACTCTTTGTGTCGGCAATCTCCTGCCTAAAGCAGGAAGCTATATTTAAATTGAGAAATAAACCTGAAAAACAACCTTGAGGAACAGCCTTGGTGGAGGAAAAAACCTCTACTTGTTCCAGAAAAAGGCTATAGTGGAAGCTTTTGGGTTTCCGAAAAACTACTATAAAGAGATGGGGGTAGTTATGGCCACAGGGCATTCCAGCCCAACTATCGAGCACGTTGCTCAACTTGCGGGAGTATCCACCGCCACAGTGTCCCGCGTACTAAACGGCTCAAGCCGGGTTAAAGAAGCCACAGCCCGCCGGGTGCTGGAGTGTGCCCGGTTGCTCAATTATAAACCCAACATGTTGGCAGCCTCTTTGCGGCGTCGGCAGACTTCCGTCGTCGGAGTTTTAGTGGCCGACAGCGCCAACCTTTTTCTTACCTCTGTGGTGCACAGCATAGAGAAGGCGCTGAGAGAGAAAGGTTATCACGTCATCTTGTGCAATACGCAAAATGATCCTCTGATAGAAGCCCAACAGATCCATCTTTTATTGCAGCGCAAGGTGGATGGCTTTATCATTTCGGTGGCTCAGGAAAAAGGGCGCCACCTGGATGTGTTGCGTAACAGCCGCGTTCCTCGAGTATTCGTCAACCGGTGGCCGGTTGATGTTGAGGGGCCGGTGATACTGGCCGATCACCGCCAGGCAATGGAGAAGATTGTGGCACATCTGGTGAGCAAAGGTCATGAACGAATTGGTTTTTTGTGCAATGTAGCAGGCTATTCTACCGGAAGGGAACGGCTGGAAGCCTTCAAGGATGCTCTGGCGAGCCGCGGTCTACCCTGTGATCCCACCACTTTCCAGATCATTGAGTCGGAGAGACGTTTAACGGCGGATGCGGTAAGGCGTATTTTAGAGGTTGAAGATCCACCTACTGCTCTGATAGCCGGAGGCTTTTACACCACGCTTGATATGATGAGCGGCTTACAAAAATTGGGTATTAAGATCCCTGAGGAATTATCGGTGGTCGGATATGACGACCATGAATGGACTTCGCTTTTAACACCGCCTTTGACTGTCATCTGCCAACCGGCTGAACAGATGGGCCGCCTGGCGGCTGTAAAATTGTTGGAGTTAATTAATTTGCCTGCAGAATCCTGGGATTCGGGCTTGGGGGAATTGTCGGGTGTGACCCGGCTTCCTTGTAAATTGATCGAAAGAGCTTCGGTGGGGCCGCCACGCAACCAACCGCTTACATTAAAGATCTTCAAGAGGTCCTGAAGAGATTCTGAAGAAATTCTGAGAGCTCCTGAAGAGCTTCTGAACGCCGATTTTGCTAGTAAATGCAATCACAAATGCGCAGCCGCCGAAAAAAGAAATGGGAAAAATGAAAATGAAAAGGATATGGCGCCGAATGCCCGAAGGTAGAAGGAAGATGGAAATGTAATGGTTTACAATTCCGGCCGGTCCAACCGGCAAAACAACAGTCGGTACATAGGTTGCAAAGCATGTAATGTATAAATATTTCAATATAAAACGAGAGGTTTTCACCATGGCGGATAAGCAAAGTACCCCCTTTACTTGGAGACGTGCTTCCCCTGACGAAGTCGGTATGAATGCCGCCCGTCTAGCCGCTTGGCAGGAGGATATGGTGGGCCATTTAAGCAAAGCGCTTTTGGTAGCCAGGCATGACCACATCGTTTTGGAGTGGTATGCGCCTGATCATGACCGGGATAAAAAACATTACACAGCCTCGCTGGCAAAAGCCATGGTTGGCGGCCTATCATTGGCTTTGGCCATGGATGACGGCCTCATTGATCTTGACGACCGGGCTGCTGTTTACATTCCATCTTGGCAGGACGATCCGCTTAAATCCCAGATCACCATCAGGCATCTAGCGACGCATTCATCCGGATTGGACGATGCTAAAGAAGGAAATATTCCTCATGCCGATCTGCCGGGTTGGAAAGGAGCCTTTTGGCGCCAGGAGCCGGATCCATTCTCTATCTCGCTTAATCAAGTACCGGTAATGTTCACTCCCGGTGCCGCTCACTTATACAGCAATCCAGGTATGGCTGTCTTGGCCTACACGGTTACAGCCAGTCTACGTAAAGCGAGCCATGGTTATAGGGATATACGCACCCTATTAAAACGACGCATTATGAATAAGATTGGCGTTAAACCCGAGGAATGGTCGATCGGGTATGGAAAAACCTTTTATCTCGACGGCTTGCCGCTGGTAGCCAATTGGGGAGGAGGCGCCTACACTGCCCGCGCCACTGCTGCGGTAGGACGACTGATGATGCGCAAGGGTGATTGGGATGGGCAAAAGATTATATCCAGCGAGGTGGTCGGGCAGATGCTCACCGGCGGTGTTCCCCCGGCCGATCCCAAATACACCCCATGCTGGTACGGCAACAGCGATGGCCGTTGGCCGGATGTGCCAAGGGATGCTTTTTGGGGTCATGGTGCCGGCAAACAGATGCTGTTCGTCGTTCCCAGTCTTGATCTAATTCTGGTACGCAATGGCAGCGACGACGGTTTTGACTTAAGAGAGAAACTGTTTGCCCCGCTCATAGCTGCTGTTGAAGGAGACTAGAAGCTATAGTTAGTCTGCACTAATGCATATTTATTGCAGTCCCGTTAGCGGAGAGGGAGAGGTATTCTTGGATTTTGCACCAAGTCCTGTCATTAAGGGGATAGAGTGGGCGCCTTTGGATGAAGTGATCCGCTTGGCCAGAGGAACCGGAAAAGACGGCAGTGATATCTGGGTAAATACCTGGGCTGATGATGGGCATTTATACACAGCCTATGGCGACGGCCGCGGGTTTGATCCGATAATCGATGTTAAATTAAGCATGGGATTTGCCCGGGTGGAGGGATTGCCTCCACATATAAAAGGAGTGAATATCAGGTCCGCCAGTGGCGAAACTACCGGCCAGGGACCCCGGGGCGGGAAACCAAGCGGCATTTTAATGGTCGACGGAATTTTATATTTGCTGGTGCGCAATATGGCCAACTCCATCTTGGCTTGGTCCGGCGATTACGGCTGCACCTGGACCTGGGCGGACTGGAAATTTACCAGCAGTTTTGGATGTCCTACCTTTTTAAATTACGGCTGTAACTATGCCGGTGCTCGTGATGATTATGTTTATATTTATTCGCCGGACCAGGAGACTGCCTATGACAATGCCGACCGTATGATCCTGGCCCGGGTGCCGAGGCAGAGCATTACCAGGCAGGAAGCATATGAATTTTTTGTGCGGTTAGATGAGGTCGGCCGGCCGGTTTGGACCAGGACTTTAGAGGAGCGTGGCGCAGTTTTTGCCTTGCCGGGCAGATGTTATCGCTCGACAGTCTCATATAACCGCGGTTTAGGTCGCTATTTATGGTGCCAAATAAGACGGCGACGTGGAGAGGATGTCCGTTGGCAGGGAGGTTTCGCTATATATGACGCCCCTGAGCCATGGGGACCTTGGACTAAGGTATGGGGTGTTGAGGACTGGGATATGCCGCCCGGCGAAACCAATTCATTCCCCACTAAGTGGATGAGCGCAGATGGTAAAACCTGCCACTTGGTCTCGTCTTCCTGGGATAATTTTTGCGTGCGCCGAGCTCAATTTATACTTATGCAAACTTAGCATTTTTGCATTAACTCAGCTCAACTCAACTTAACTCTACCAGCTTGGGATGGGATAGATGATGAGATAAATAAATAAAGATAAAGGAGAAGAATAAATTATGGTCATCGTTCACTGCAATGAGGAAAAAGGGGTTACCATCGGTGCGCCTTTCCACCGCACCATCAAAGTTTTACTGGCGCCGGATAAGCACAATGTGAATGAGCTTACTTTTAGTCATGTGGTGCTGCATGCCCGCAGTCAGATTATCACAAACACGACCGCCCTGAGCTGATTTTCATATTGTCCGGCGAAGGGGTGATGAAGGTGGAAGGCCAGGATTATCCCATCGCCCCAAATACCGCCTATTGGGTGCTCAAAGATGAAATGCACCAAATGATAAATACGACTGATACTGATATGATCTTCGTTACCGTTTTTGTGCCCGGCTATACGGCTGAGGAAAATTACAAGCGCTGCCTCGATGCTGCCGCTGCCGGTGGTAAATCATGAGCACCGTGCAGGATAGCCATTCTCATACCCCATCATCTTTTGGATTGGCCGCCAGCACTATAGCCTTTATCGGTTATAACCTGGAGGAAGCCGTGCATGGCGTCGCCGCCGCCGGCTACCGTTATGTGGAATTGGCAGCTATCGATAAATATGTGGAGCATCTAACCGATAGCGATATGCATCCGGCGAGGGCAGAGGCGGTCCGCTATTTGCTGGAAGCGCATGGACTGGAGACAATGGCTTTCGCCGCTCATATGGATCTGGCTTCCCCCGGCGCCTTACCCCGTTTTGCCAAGCGGATGCAATTTGCCCGGGATTTGGGTTGCCGAATAATCATCACTAATATAAGTCCTCCGGCGGCTTGGAACGATTTCATGTCCAATTTGCAGTATCTGGCCGGTATGGCAGGCAAATTGGACCTGGTCATCGGCTTGGAAAATCCAGGCAACTACCTCCCTGCACCAGAAGTGTATAGAGCGCTGTTGGAGACGATGAAAGGAAGTCCGGTGGCTATCAATTTTGATTGTGGAAACGTTTTCAATGCTTCTCATGGTGCCATACAGCCTTTAGACCGTCTACAGCCGCTCATTCCCTCGCTGGTCAATCTGCATATTAAAGATACGTCCCTAGTCCGAGATCGTTTGCGTAGCATGCCTATCGGGGAAGGACAGGTAGACTATGAGTCATTATTCAAATATCTGGTATCGCAGGGACTACCTGATCTCCTCACGGTAGAGATGCCCTTGGGTATGGAAATGGATAGACAAAAAAGAGCTTATCCGCCCGATCCCCCATTAACCTGGGATACCGTAGTTTCTGCTTTGATCCGCTCTAAGGAATACATTCTCCATCTGGTGCGGCAAGAGGTTAAGAAAAATGGTGTCAGTTAGGATAATTAGGACAGGTCAGTGTGGGTTAGGATAGGTTAGATAAGGTTGGTTAGATGAAGTCGGATTAGATAAAGTTAGGTTAGATGTGGTTGACAACCCGTTGACAAACCAACCACGGCCACCCCTGATTTACTTTTCCGCGCCCTTACCTGCTATAGCGTTCACAATCACATTAGTTTTATTACGATAGTAATAATTATCATTTCCCCATCCTCCCATTTCCTCCAGGTGGTTTTTTTGTTACCATTCATCAGAGCCAGTTACAAGAAGTGCTTTTCATTCATGTCGGAAATGTCGCAATTGGAAAAGTTGCAAAGTGTCTGTCGTGTGATTCGTGAAGATATCCACCGTATGGTGGCAGCTGCCGGATCAGGTCACCCAGGCGGCTCTCTTTCCACAGTTGAAATTCTGGTCGGCCTTTATTTTTCCCGCATAAAGTTCCATATACCATCTTCCACTGCTCAAGTTGGCGATGTAATTCTCTACGCCCCAGCTTAGTCAGCCGGTAGTACTTGCGCCTGCGGCCGGTCTCAGCCGTATGCCAGAATGATTCTATCCATTTGCGCTGTTCCAGGCGGTGTAAAACTGGATACAGCATAACATCAGACCACTGCCAATGTCCTTGCGAACACTCCCTAATGCGCTTGATAATCTAGTAGCCGTAGCTTTCTTCCTGTTCAAGCAACAGGAGCAACAGTGGAATTACCGATGCCGCAGTCAATTCTTTATCTATTCTCATGCTATGATTATGCCTAATAGTGCTAGGTATGACAATCATAAAGTTATCTGGAACACGGGGATGAGGGATTAACATTTATCAGGCCGGGCAGGTAGCCGGATGATTCAGATTATACAGTTATAATTACCGGCTAACTAGAGCCAAAATAAACCGGTGCAAGCTTTCCATCCGGATGGCAACTACTACGACAACTACTAATAACCCCCCTCGTTAGCTGGGGAAATTAGTCAGTTGTATATTTGCGCTGGTGTGTTTGCATTGGTGTATTTGTACTGGTGAAAGTTAGTGGCATATTTTGGTAGGTGCTTCAGGCGCCTGACATTCCCGGGGTACCTGCCGTAGAAAAAAAGTGGCCGCCCCCCGGGTTTACATGGAGGCATCACAAAATCAGCTGGGGTTTTGTTCGGCAATGCGAAAGGCGGCCAGTTTTTTGCTACGGCGCCGGCAACCCCTTTCAGCTGATGGGTACTGATCAGCTGGCTATATTTATGTCTGCTCGATATACGGTAGCTTACCCCAGGTTTAAAACTGGGAAGGGATAAGGGGGTGAATTACGAGCTACAGCTAAATTGGTCTGGTTGGTCATCCAGATAGATATGTATATGAATTTAGATTACTATAAGCTCTCTCACCAACTAGACTGGCTGAAAGAATCGGTCTGTCCAAACCGACTATCCGCAAAGCTATTGCTCGACTATTTAAACTCGGCTTATACGCTCGGCATTATCCGCCGGGTATCTTGCCAAATGATATGGCTAGCCCGGTTCCACCATCTTCCTTCACATCGTCAGGATTTCCCCCGAGGCCGTCAATACCATCTGATATTCCAATTCCACCAGCTTGTCAGGATCGACTTGCTCCCTCAGTTTTCGTGCAGACCACTACCTCTGCATCCCCGGTGCCCTCTGCATCCTCGGCACCTTCTGTATCCTCGGTACCCCCTGCACCCACGGTGTCTTCAGCAAGTGCCGCGACCTCCTCCCCGTCCGCCGCATCCTCCCCACCTCAACCGCTCTCTCCGGTACTATGGTCGAAGCCTTTCAACTACCCAATGGCTTACATACCGATCGATTTGATTACCGATAAGACGATAGGTGTTCAGGCAAAATTGATTTACGGTGCTATACAGGCCATGCCTGGTTACGATTCACGGAATAGGTCGGGTTATTTTACATATGCCTTTTTGGCCAGGCAGTTAAAATTAAATGTCAAAACTGTGCGCCGGGCTTTGCTCGAGTTGAGAGAGGCCGAATGGCTGGTTATCAGGCCAAAAGATAAGACGGTATCAAAACTCATCGGCATCAGCGATCCGGTTTCCATAAAGCTAATGAACGCACAGCGAAAGATCAAGTATGCTGATTTCCTTGGCGAGACGTTGATGAGGGAAGGCCTTTCTCTGGTTCTGGCATGGGATAATGCTGTTGATAATGCTAAGCCGGCATATTTAATAAACAAGGATACAGGCGGTGAAATGCACTTTGATCACCTTTATGAAAAGCAAAAAGTGGCTTTCGAATTTAATGGAGCTCAGCATTACAAGCCGACTGAAAAATATGATAAGGAAACTGTTAATAAACAGAAAAATCGTGATAAAACAAAACAACAAATTTGCCGGAAAAGGGGCATAATGCTGGTGGTATTCACCAGTGAGGACTTGAGCATCGGGAAAATAACTCAGAAGGTAAAAGAGTTTCCGGGAGCGGTTTTGAACGATTTAACAGGTTATGAAAGGTTGATCGACTAATAACCAACTCCCTTCGGCTAGCGCTAGCAGCCTTATTATTGTTATTAGCTTTGATCGACACAGGCGCGCCAAAGCGATAGATGATAGTTAAGTTAGTGATTGTAGCTAAAAAATATTAATCTCCGGTCCCTTTATTGCACCTTCAAGGCTAAGATCGAGCTTAATTTGGGATTTCTTTTCTTGGCCGTCTTTCTGGTATATAAGATTTATAGTTAAAATGTTATCGCTCTCCTCCGTCAGATCGGCCTGCAGTAAGCTGATTTTGTCGCTCCCATTACTAGTGCTATTACTAGTTCTATTATTAATGTTATTACTTGTACCTGCACCGATCCGGTTTGGGATCAGAACGGCGGCTATAATATGCCTCTCGGCTTTGGTTGAACTGGATAACTTCAGATGCCACTGAGGAGCATAGGAGTCCAACTCTGGTGGGGGTATGAATTGATTGCTGATCGCGGCTGACCATTCGATTTCCGGCGCGATGAGATAGGTGTTGAGTTCACCTCTCTTGCCGGCGGTATGGGCACATTTGCTCCCCTCGTTCCAGGAGATGGGGAACGAGCTATGCAGCAGCCAGTCCACGCTGGAGGGGGAGGGGGTTCGAACATCATCGACGATGATGAAGATATGCGGGCGAATAAACACTATATGCCGGCGGTAGGAGTCTACCTGCGTGGTGTAGGCTTGTGCGGCTTGACCGACGGTATAATCGTAGGCTTCGGTGTGTATGAAATTTTCTATCCGCCCCTTGGCATCCATATTAAAAGTGGCCTGGCCTTCACCGTTAATAAGGAGCGTGTTTTTAGAGAGGGTTTGGTTGGTCCAGGCGCTGTGATGAGGACTTTGTGACCAGGGATAATAACCGGAAGATATAGCTAAGCCGTCGCCATAGGCGTAAAGAACAAAACTGTTCTGGTCGGCGTGGCTGTGGCTGATGGAGCCGTAGGGGCTGCTGCGAAACTGAAAAGAGATGTTGTTTTCCGGATTAACCAGATCGGTGTGCATGGCTACCAAACCGATGTCCGGGAAATGACGGGCTAGAGGCAAATCGCTGGGTGGCTTAGCCGGAGGGAGCGGCCGGTCGACCAGAAGGCCGACTATGCCGCCCCGCCTCACCACGCCGCCAGTTTTTACGGCATACCAGGTAAAGTGACCGTTGCCTGTTAGGGCCGCCAGCCGGGACATAGCCGCTCGGCTACTGTTATCCACCTCTGTGCCCAGCCCGTCTCCGAAAGGTACACCGGTGAGCGGAGGATGGGTGTAGAGCTTGTAATAACCGGTATTGCGGAAGAAGGGTTTCTGGTAAAGTTTGACTCCTGTAGCCAATTCCACGGCGTCTATACTGTCCAGGATAAAATTCATATATGATGACCAGTAGTGAGCACCTTCCGACCATCCGCCGGCAGCACCGCCCCAGGCCGGATAGATGTTGTAGATGATCTGCAAGACGTAATCGAACCATTTGGCGGCTTCGGGAATTTCCCCCATGGTAGCGATGGAAAGTTCCACCAGAAAGCCCATGATACGTCCGGAGTGACTGCTGTATGGGTTGCTTTCGAAGGGCGGGGTGCGCAAGCGATCGTAGGTATAGGTACCTAAGTCACGTAGGTAGGTGAGGACAACAGAGCGTTCTTCCTCGTTTAAAGCGTGATATAACCAATCATAACCGCGGCTCATGCCGGTGATCAAAGCCATGTAAATAGCATCTTTACCGACGCCGAGAGGGACATTTTCGGGCATGGGCTCCACCTTGGTCATGTGAAGAAGCAGCTTCCGGCCTGCCTGCGCATACCGTTCTTCGCCCGTGAGAGTGAACATGACTCCCAACTCCTGCAAGAGAGCTAGCGAAGTATTCACTTCCTGACTGGTAGGCTGCAATTTAGGTAAGTTGACACCCGTAATGGCAGCTAGGTAAGCGTTTCTGAATAAGGCGGGCAGGAATGAGGGGTTCAATCTCTTTTTTAGCTCCGGTAACTGGCCCGGAGCGATAAAAAGGCGAGGATGGGCATTGGTAATGGCAGCTCTCACTTCAGGCGGCGGGGGGAAGGCGACTTTCGGCACCTCCTCGGTGACGATAAACTGTCTCGTTACGCTCGGTCCAAACAGCCGGCCATTTTTGGCTACTCCCCAATACCGCCAGTACCATGTTCCTTCTTGCAGGGGGGCAGTGGGCATATACATGGAATAATCCAGCCGGCTCACCTTGATGGTGCGATCAGCCGGGAAGTCGGGCGAGAGGGAGTACTCCAATATATAATGTTCAGCCCAAAGTTCGGGCAACCACACGAATGACGGCGGATTGGTTTCGACGATCGAGTTCTCCGTTGGCCGATAACCGATCTCCGAGGTTTTCGGTTCCCGGTTGGATATGATGTTGGCGGTCCCGGTCCCAGCCCCGATCCCAGCTCCGGCATCAGCTCCGGTCCCGGCCTTAGTTCCGGCCCCGGCATCAGCCGTCTCTTCCAACTTCGTCAACTGGTTGAGGTTGTACAGGCGGATATTGTCAAAATATACAGTGGCGATATCCGGCTTGTAGCTGTAGAGTATGATGCTTACGGTCTCTGCTCCTTTTGGCGCGGTTCCTTCCAATACAACGGTTTCCCACATACCGGTATTGCTTTTACTGGTTTTTTGTACTGCGGTCACCCTTTTACCGCTGCCGTCCATAAAGTCAAGGTAAACTCCGCCCCGCCCTATCAAAGGCAAGACATCTACTTCTGCCCTGTATGGAGTACCAGGTTCCGTTGCCACCAAGCGGCTGCGCAATCCGCCACCCACGTCGGCATTGTTATCGGTAAGTTTCAAACTATAGGTGCCGACTGTGGCTTTTTCATCCACAACAGATGTAAAATTGGTGCCGAATAAGGTCCAGCCGACCGGTAAGCCGGTGGCGGCATCTATTCCACCCGAGAAATCGTGATTGTCTACGAGGTTGGTCAATTTAGCGGCTGGTTCGACCGGCTGAGCCGATGGGACTGACGTGACTAATGGAGCTGACGTGGCAGATGGGACCGACGGGGCAGACGGGGCCGATTTGGCCGGCTCGACCTGCTTGATTGGCTGGCTTAATCTGATCAGCTCATCCTTATCAATTTCCTGCAATTGCCTTACTTGCACCTTATAAATGGAAAGGTTGGTATTCCAGGTGCGCAGGGCAAACCAGCCATAACGATATGGCTGGGGATCGGTGCAGTCAATGACCAGCTCTTCATTGAGATAATAGCGGAACCGACCACCCTCTATCAGAATGGAGACCAGGTAAGTACGTCCGGTTATCGCCTTGTAGTTAGGATTCTCCGCCAGAAGCGAAAAACCGGGGTCTTTGCGGAAACGAACCCAGCCGGTGGCATCCGAGCGGTCTGGTTGGTCACCTGTGAAAGTGAAAATATAAAGAGGTAATGTATGATATTCTGCATAAGCCCCACTGCGCTGGCCTTGGTAGACGGGCTTGCCTGATAATGGGTCGGTGGCATACACGAAGACGTTCAGGTTACCGGCAGCGAGTGGGGGATTGATGTGAGCTGTAAACTCAATCAACACATCTCCATAAAGCTCTTGCTTGTGCCAGATTGTAGCATCTTTATTCAGCGCTTCAACCACTAATGCTCCGCCGGCGACACCTATTTTACCGGTGCCTTCCAAGACCCAATCAGCCAAGTTGGCATTGTCCTGTGAGAAATCGACATGCAATACTTGAGTTCCTTTGGCACGTGCTTGTCGTAACTCCTCAATTTTTCCTTTACCGGTAGAAGGAGGTATCTGAGCAGGCTCGCCGGGGGTTGCTGCCATTGCATCGATGCAGAAAGCCAATGCTGCTCCCATCGTTAAAATCATAATATAAGCAGCGAGGAACATTAACTTATAAAGTTTCATGTTCACCCTCACCTTCCTCAGATAATGAAAAAACAGACGAAAAATACTGCGATTTACGATTAGAGATAAGATATGCATACCCATGTACTCTTGATGTTAAGTGGTTTATGATTCTACAACTATAATTAGGTCACCTTCATCCACACCATCCATCCAATATCAATGGTTCAGTGACGCCTGCTTTTTCCATATGTGACTTTATGTAATTCGCTGTTATGATTGAGGTTGAGGCCTGTCAAGCCCCTCCGCTTTTTTTATGGTCAATCCAATAAGGTGGCCGGAGCCCGGGCGTATCGACGGTTGGCATGCTATAGACGGACGGAAAATTTCACCAAAGACCTAAGGGGGCCTGGGTTACCCATTCTGTGGAGTATGCTATGCCTGCCGCAGCGGGCATGCCAACTTCTGTCCAACATATGCCAAAATAATCAGGGGTAATTATGGGGGTGGTTTCTCTGAATATGTTATGTTCCCAGTGACACCCGGTGGTAGCGGTAAATTTGTGGTGCCGGAAGGTATTGATTATCTGACGGCCACATTAACCGAACCTATAACCTGTGCCCTGGGCGCTGTCCAGCGTGGGCATGTGCAACCGGGAAATACGGTGGTGGTTATTGGTCTTGGCGGTCTCGGCCAGCTTGTGGCTCATATCGCAACATCTGCCGGTGCCCAGACCATAGGTATTGATATTATGGAGAATCGGACGGCCGTGGCTGCAGAATGGTGCGATGTGGTGCTGACGGCAGGAAAGACAGATATTGTTGCTGCCGTGCTGGAGTTGACCAAAGGTATCGGTGTGGATATTGTTTTCGAAGTGGTTGGCCGTCCCGAGACATTTCTGCAGGCTTTTGATATAGTGCGCTTGGGCGGACGTGTGGTGTTGGTCGGTGTTCATTCCAAACCGGTGCTTTCATTCCATCCGGAAAAAATATTCCGTAAAGATATCGAGGTTGTCGGGGCCAAAGTTCCGATGCCCATCATAAACACTAAAGGGGAGCCTTTGGCTTTCGGTTATCTTGAAAAGCATATGAGACAGTTGCAAAAAATAATTACAGCCTATCCCTTCACCTCAAGTCAGGCGGCATTTGCCGACCAACTTTCCGGAAAAGTGATCAAGGCTGTAATTGATCTCGGCAGCTCAGCAACGGCAAAATAATTTTAGGCGGTCAAAAACCGCGTCAAAGACCGCGTGTTCTTTCGGTATAACCTTTATCCCCCCAAAAGCGGTTGATGGCTGCTACGGAATGCTCCACCAACAAATCGCCACCTTCAGGTCCTACAATGCCGTTGGCTACCCCTGCGCCGTAGGATCCTCCGGAGATGGCCTTCCTTGTGGGCAGGTAGCTGCCTGCGCCGCAGGAGAGTTGCACGGCAAAAGTCTGTTTGGCTTTGCTTCTGGCCTTTATTCTTAAACCGTACTCGATATACAGCTCAAAGGGGTTGGTGACAAACGCCGCATCGCCCAGCCGCAGGGCATGCAGCTCCATTTTGTAGAAAGACGCCTTCTCCTGCACTTCCTTCCTGTCGAGCACCGCCCGGCAGTTAAATAACTTGACGAAGTCTTTTCCCGGCACTCGGTCTTCCGCGCCGTATTTTTGCATCAAGTCGTCATACTCTTTTTGCGCCTGCTCGACCTCACCCATGGTCACTTTCCTGATGGGCAGATATATGTCTTCGACACTGTGACCAAAGACGAGCTCGCTCACGGCACCCTTTTTGGCGCTTTCATAACTCCTTATACAGGCATCGGCGATTCTCTGTCCCAGTTCCTCCATGCCCTCGAAGCTGTTCATGATGGTTTCGCTCTTTCCCCGGCGGATGAGATCGCGGGGAGACTGGTCGCCGGCCGGGGCGATTTGCGGCAGTACCTGAACAGCATCTCCAAAGTGTTCCTTTATTTTTCTCCTCGTTGCTCCGAAGTAATCCGCCGAAATCACCTTTTCATGCTCGACCACCTGGGCAGGGCATGCGGCATTGATGATGACGCCGGTGAGCTTATCGTCCATGTCCCAGAAATACATCAGCTCAACCCCATGGTCAGACGGACCCTCCAGCCCGAGAAAATTAGTTGTAGCCGGAGAGCCGTACATGACCGCCCTGTCGTCGAAGACCACCCTCCTGCAGTGCCCCACCACGGCATGTCCCAAGGCCATGCCGACCTTGGCCGGCCGGCGATTGTTCCAGGCGGCCACCACCGCTTCCGCCAGCCGACCGGTGAGAAACTCGATGTATTCCGCCGGGGACATATACTCTTGACTGCTGAGTTTCTTCCATTCCGTCCAGTTGAAGGATTCCAGAGGCGCCTCTCTTATGCAGGGGGCGGTGTGGGTATGTATGGCGGAGATAAGTATCTTGCCTGGATCCAGGTCGGTGATCCGGCCCGACAACCTCTCTCTGAGTTTTTCGAGGATTGTCTTGCTCACCGACACCAGGTCGCAAGCTATCATCACAGCCTGGTCTCCGGGAGTACCGTTTTCCTCAACGACCTGGATGGCCAGAACGGTGGCATAGATGGGATCATGAACCCCAGTCGATATCCTTTCATAAAACTGTCCCTGCAGGTTTACCTTTTTGTCGGGCGTAATATCCACTGTTGCCCAACCTGCCTGGAGATGACCTTTGCGCATAGGCGTAGACATAGATATAGACATAAACCTCACCCTCCAGTCCTTCCCGGCTTCGGCCGGCTCTTTTCCTGAATGGTCGTTCCGCTGTTCCTTCTCATATGTCCCTTATGTCCCTTTGTCATATGTCATGATGTCACAGATCCCTTTCCCCACAGCCAACATAAGCACCTCCCGCATATAACTCACGGCCTCAAATTTAAGCATGCCTTGACAATCCTGGAGCCTGGAGAATAAACTACAATTAAACAGTTGCTTAAGTGTTGATGACGAAGGGATGAAGAAAGTGGCGGAAGAGATAAAGATAGGCCACAGGTCAGACCCGGACGGCGCTGCAGGATTCACAGGCAGTGTGGGCAACGTGGGTGATGTGGATGATGTGGGCGATGTCTGCGGCAGCTACACACCTCACCACGAAACGAACATACCATTGAAAGAGCGGCTCATCGAAGTGGCGGGCTTGTCGGAGCTGTTCAAGGTGTTGGCTGATGAGACGCGCACCAAAATCCTCTATCTCCTGGCGCATCAGGAGCTCTGCGTCTGTGATCTGGCCGATACCTTGGAGATGAGCATGCCGGCCATCTCCCATCACCTGCGTCTCCTGCGGGCGATGAGAATGGTGAAATATCGCCGTGAAGGGAAGATGGTCTACTATTCGCTCGGCGACGATCATGTGGCGCAGTTGATCACCGTAGCTCAAATGCACTTTGCGGAGGATCGGCAATGAACAATGTAATCAGCAACAGCCATCATCACCAGCATTCACATCCGCATTCCCATTCCCATTCCCACTCCCATGCACATGCCGGGGTGGGGAAGTCGGCATCGGTAAAGCCATCATTCCGTGAGGCATTGGCCGAACAAAAGGAAGAAATCGTCCGCATTATTGTGGCGGCACTCCTGCTCGGACTCGGCATAGCCGTGGAAGAGCGAGTGCACGGGACTTCTCTTGTTTGGGTGGAATATGCTCTCTATCTGACCGCCTACCTGCTGGTAGGGCTGGAAGTGTGGCAATCCGCCGTGCGCCACAGCTTGAGCGGCAATCTTTTCGATGAGAATTTCCTCATGGCCATTGCCACTTTGGGAGCTATCGCCATACACCAGTTGCCTGAGGCTGTGGCCGTCATGTTGTTTTATGCCGTGGGGGAGATGTTCCAGGACCTGGCCGTCAACCGCTCCCGCCGGTCAATATCGGCTCTATTGGATATCCGTCCCGATAAGGCCAGATTAAAGAATGGTGACCACTATGAAATGGTGTCGCCCGAACAAGTGCAGGTTGGTGCCACCATTGTGGTCCATCCAGGCGAGCGCATCCCCCTGGACGGTGTAATAGTTGAAGGCGAAGCCTTCGTCGATACCTCCGCCCTCACCGGGGAGTCTGTACCCCGCAAGGTCGGCAAGGGCGATTCTGCGCTTGCCGGTATGGTCTCGACCAACGGTATCCTCTCCATAAAGGTGACGAAACCCTTCGCCGAATCGTCCATCTCCCGCATTCTGCACCTGGTGGAAGATGCGGCGGAGCGCAAAGCCAGGACTGAGCAGGTGATCACTACCTTTTCCCGCTACTACACACCGGCTGTGGTGGCCGCCGCCGCTGCGCTGGCTGTTCTTCCGCCGTTGCTCATTGAAGGGGCGACCTTTTCCACCTGGCTATACAGGGCTTTGGTGCTCTTGGTAATCTCCTGCCCTTGCGCCTTGGTTATCTCCGTGCCGCTGAGCTATTTTGGCGGCCTCGGCGCCAGCTCACGCCACGGTATCCTTGTTAAAGGTGCCGGCTATCTTGATGCCCTGGCCAAGCTGGACACCGTTGCCCTGGACAAGACTGGTACGCTGACCAAAGGCTCCTTCAACGTTACTGCCGTTCAACCTTATAACGGCTTCTCGCACGAGGAATTGCTGGGAGCGGCAGCCAAGGTGGAAGCCCCATCCGCACACCCCATAGCGGCGTCGATCATTGCCGCCTATGATCACGCCTACGACCGGAAGGTGAATCCTCAGGCTCTGAACGGTTATGAGGAAATCGCCGGCCACGGCGTAAAAGGATCAGTGGACGGCCGCAGCGTGGCTGCCGGCAATGACCGCTTTATGCACCGGGAAGAGGTAGTGCACGGAGCGGAGGTATGCGACAAGGACGGCACTGTTGTTCATGTGGCGATCGACGGTGCCTATGCCGGCCATATCACCATCGCCGACGAGGTACGGCCTGAGGCGAAAGAGACGGTAAAAGCTTTGCACAAGCTCGGCGTGCGGCGGGTGGCGATGCTTACCGGGGATGATTCGAGCGTCGCTCGGGCTGTGGGTCGGGAACTAGGCATAGACGAAATTCACGCCAACCTCCTGCCGGGAGACAAGGTGGCACGCTTGGAAGCCTTGAAAACCGAGGTCCCGGCAGGACGGTCGCTTGCTTTTGTAGGCGACGGTATCAACGATGCCCCGGTCATCACCAGAGCGGATGTGGGCATCGCCATGGGAGGATTGGGCTCGGATGCGGCCATCGAAGCGGCCGATGTGGTGATAATGGACGATCACATTGCCAGGTTGCCCGTGGCCATTGATATCGCCAGACGCACCAGGCGCATTGTTTACCAGAACATCGCCTTTGCCCTCGGTATAAAAAGTCTCTTTATGCTGATGGGTGCACTGGGCGTCGCATCCATTTGGGGCGCGGTGTTTGCCGATGTCGGCGTTTCCCTCTTGACCATCGTGAACTCTACCAGGTTACTCGGCTTCAGGCCAAGGGCGGTGGCGGTCAGTTGACGGCAGGCGCCTCCAAAGTCACGCCCTGAGCACGCAGCGTTTCCCGCAAGACGGCTGGATCTAAATTCCGGGCCGTGGTGCCCGCTTGCCGGGTTAACGCTGCTGCGGTGCCGGCGGCCTGCCCCAGGGTCATCATCGTGCGCGAGAGCCGGCACGACGAACCGGCGAGATGACTAAACCCCGCACCTCGGCAGGCTACCAGCAGGTTTTGCCAACCTTTCGGTATGAGACAGCCAAATGGCACGCCGTAGAGAGGTGTGGGGCGCATTTTATGCGCCCCACCGTGGAAGTCGATCGGGTGGTCGCAAATAGCGATGATGTCTCGCTGATCCTGACCGGCAAGGCCGGCTATCACCTCTTTTTCGGTGAGCATCTTTTCGGCTAGTGTGCGCGGGCCTTCCCGCACGCCGAGAAGGGGTGCCATGCAGCGCAGGCGCCAGCCGTCGTAACCGTGGTGCGTCTGTAACCAATGCCAGTGGGCGAGCGTACGTTCTTCCGCCAGCTTACGAGCCTGCTGCAGTTCCATTGCATAGTATTCCGTGCCCAACAAGGTGGGCAGGGGGTTGATCAGGCGGTCGCCTCCAGGCAATTCGGTGATGTGGGCTGCTCTCTTCCAGCTCCCGGGCGCGATGGGCGCGGGAAGCGGGTCCACATGACCTGAAACGGTAGGTGTCACCCGGTAGATGAGCGTGACACCATTGAGGTAGGGACGGGGCTGCTCCTCGGCACTCTCCTCCCCGAAGCGCGCCCGGGGATCGGGACCAAGGTATGTAACGGCGCCGACCATCCGCACCAAGTGTACATCAGCTGTGCAGTCGATATAGGTGTGGGCCCGGATTTCTATAGTTCTATCCGGTGAAACGGCCTGGATTTTTTCTATCCGGTTACCGTGATGAGTAGCTGCCGCTAAAGCGGTTTCTAACCACACCTCGGCACCTGCCGCCTCAAGCAAACGGTATGCCTCTTCGTGAAAGATCTCCGGCTCGAAAGTGATGCGCAAGTCGCTTGCCCTGGCGCACGTATCTTCGTATGTCAGGGCGTCGTTGCGGCCGAACTCGGCTACCGGGCGACTCGGTGTAGGTATACTCAGCCGGCTCAATATGCAAGCACCGTCGCGGACCTGCATGGCCAGAAACAGCTCGCGGGGCAACCCGGTAGCCCCGGCCACCGGTTCCCAGTTAGAGACGCCTCCGAGGGTGCTCGTCCCCCCGAGCATCTTCTCCTTTTCGATCAGAATGGTATCAGCACCTAAGCGGGCGGCGCTGACGGCGGCGCCAATGCCGCCGCTGCCGCCGCCCACCACGCATACATCGCATTCCAGCACACTGTGCCTGGTTGCCGGCTGTGGCAAAACAATCATTCCTCTCCACACAGAAGTATGGACATGCCGTCTATAAAGGCTCCACCTGCTGGATAAGGGGCCAGACTGTCATCTGCTCGATCACCAGGTGCGATGGCAGGGTGCAAATATGTACCACGATATCGCCTAATTCGTCCGCCTGGATCTTCCGGGCATTGATGGCGGCATCATCGACGGATATATTAGCGGCCTGCTGGAAACCGGTCGCTCCCCATGACGGGATCAAACATGTTACCCGCACATTGTGAGGCCGCATCTCTGTATAGAGGCACTTGCTGAACTGAAGCAGTCCGGCCTTGGCGGCGCTGTAGACGCTCCAGCCGGGCCAGGCGTGGGTAGCGCAGACAGAAGCGATGTTGATGATGGTACCGGCCTGTTGCTTCTGCATGATGGGCACCACCCGCCGGCAGCCGTAGATGGCGCCGGTGAGGTTGACGGCGATGCTTTCGGCGATGGCGGCATCGCTCTGTTCACTCAGGGGGGCTATACGGACGCCCGCACCGGCGTTGTTCACCAGGATGTCGAGGCGGCCTGAGTCTTCTGTCACGGTGGTAACCACCCTGTCCCAGTCTTCCGGGGAGGTAACGTCGGCACACAACGCTTGGGCGCCTATGGCGGCGGCCACATCGGCCAGTTCTTGCTTGTTACGACCCGTAATCCACACTTTGACCCCCTGTGCTGCCAGCTGGCGGGCGATGCCCATTCCATATCCTCGTGATCCTCCAGTGACGACGGCGACCTTATCTTTTAATGAAATAGCCATAACATTGCCTCCTCCATTTGCCAAGCTCTGGTTCCCTGTTCACACTCCGTCTTTCTTGCTTGGATAGCGCTTAATAAAGGTGAGGCCTGTCTCCCACCGCTCAACTTTCATGCGTCACCTTGAGCAAGGCTTGAAGAGTTGCTGCGGGGTGGCAGGTCTGCCACACGTTTCTGCCGTAAACGAGCCCGACAGCCCCAGCGGCTATGGCCCCGCGGGCAGCCTCTATCATCGCTTCCTCATCGTCCGTGTGGCTACCGCCCAGCGCCAAGACCGGCACGCCTACGCTGGTCACCACCTTGTGGAACGATTCCGGTTTACCGGTGTAGTTGGTCTTGATCAGGTCGGCGCCGAGTTCGTCAGCCATCCGGGCGATGAGGGTCACATTGCGGGGATCGGTATGGTCAGCTTTACTGCTGCCGTTGTACCAAGCTGTAGCCTCAACTATCAGCGGCATACCGGCGGCATGGCACTCGGCGGCTACACGAGCCACCTGCGCCACGTTTTCGGCTTCATATTCCGTACCCAGCACCAAGAAGAGGATGACGGCTTCGCAGTTCAGCTCCAATGCTTCTTCGACTGTGCTGATGATGGCCCTTACCTCATTCTTGGTTGGGCGCCATTGCCTAACCCATCCCAGGTAATCGAGGCGCAACACCAATGCCGGGCGCGGACCGGCCGTCGGCCAAGGCGGACTGGCCAGGAGACGGCGCATGGGGCCCGGGTTGAGCAGTAATCCTTGTGGTTTACCCGGCAGGAGAGCCTTAACGGTCTCCGTCAGGTTGGTGATGCCGGGCAATGGCCCCTGGGTGAGCCCGTGGTCCAGGGCGACGATGAGCGTGCGTCCCGATTTGGGGTGAAACAGACGTTGTAAGCGATCTGCTTTGGACATGATCTGCTCCTTTCTACTGGCTGACGGAGCGCAAGTGCGGCGCCCAGCGGCGACGGAAGGCCACAGCATGCTGCTTGGGAAGATACACCGTGCCTGGGTGGCTCTGCCCGGATGTGATGGCGGCCAGGCAGTCGATGGCGATGCCGGGGGAACGCCAGAAGGAATTAGCGGTAGCCCCACCGAGATGGGGGGTGAGCGTCAGTCTGGAAGAATGTAGCCACGGGGCTTGAATCGGCACCGGTTCTTCCGGAAAGACGTCGATGGCTGCACCGGTCAAATGCCCGGATGCCAAGGCATCCATCAAGGCCTGATAATCCACCAGCTCGGCTCGAGCCGTATTGATCAGATAGGCGCCACGCTTCATCAGAGATAGTTCCCTTTTCCCCAGCAAAGGTTGCGTTCCGCTGTATCGGGCGTGCAGGGTCACAACATCCGATATCGCCAGCAGATGGTCAAGTGAAGTAAATTCCACAGAAGGAATGCCGGTTGCTGCAGGATTGGCCGGCTGCCGGGTCAGTGCCGGATCGTAAGCCAACACGCGGGTGCCGAGTGCCGTCAGTTTGGCGGCAACCAGCCGACCTATGGCGCCGTAGCCGACGATGCCGACGACCAACTCGCACAGCTCCTGTGGTAAGGGCCGGCCGAACTCCTTTTCCCAGCATCCCTCCTGCAGCAGCTTGTGGGCCCGGGCGATGTGCCGCGTTTCGGCCAGAATCAAGCCAATAGTGAATTCCGCCACGGCGTTGGCGTTGCGACCGGGGCTATTGATGACGGTTACGCCCTGCGCTATACAAGCCTGTAGATCGACGTTCTCAATCCCACCCCGCAACACACCGATCCAGCCCGCCGTGCAGATGTTGGACACGGCTCCTTCGGCAAGGGGGGCAAAATGGGTAAGCACGGCATCCCAGCACCGATGACCCAAAAGGTCGGTTATGGAGTTGGGCAAAGTCACTGCCGCCGGTCCACCCTGTTCGATCAGCAGATTCTTGGCTGCCAGTTCGCCGAGGTCGGCCAGCGGCCAGTCCACGGCGGTGGTCTCCACATCGACCAGGCGGTGGTGAACAACAGCCGCGATCTTCTCAGCGGGAAGATATAGGTCTCCGAGGCAGAGAATCTGTGCCGGTTTGGACATCGCCGTCACCCCATATGTTGGCCGCCGTTAATAGGCACGACGGCGCCTGTGATATATCCGGCTTGCGCAGAACATAAGAAAGCGATGAGCGCAGCCACTTCTTCAGGGGCGGCGAACCGCCGGACTGGGATTTCCTGCAGCCATTCTTGCTGCCTGCCGGCTGGGGCGCTTGCCGACATGTCGGTGGCGACAATGCCGGGCGCCACGATGTTGGCGGTGATGCCCAGTTCTGCCTCTTCACGGGCGACGGAGCGGATCAGACCGACCAGACCCGCCTTGGCTGCCGCATAATGGGCATGACCGGAAACGGAACCACGGGCGGCGGCTTGGGAAGAGACAGCTACGATGCGGCCGTGGCGCTTCCGGCGCATGGACGGCAGTACCTCGCGAATTAAGGCGAATGTGGCGGTGAGGTTCACGGCCAAGCTTTGTTGCCAGGCTTCGTCGCTGATCTCACTGATGCGGGAGGTAGGCCAGATCCCGGCGTTGCTCACCAATATGTCGATGCCGCCGAGAGTGTTCTGCACCTGTGCCACCAGCTCTCTTATCTCAGCAGTATTGCTCAAGTCGCCGGCTACGGCCACCGCCTTGCCGCCGGCAGCCGTGATTTGGCTGACGACATCCTCAGCGGCTGCGGCGTTCTCTCTGTAACCGACGGCCACGCAGGCACCTTCGTGAGCCAGGCATAGGGCGGTGGCCTTGCCGATCCCGCGTGATGCACCTGTAACCAGCGCTACTCTACCTTTTAGGCCATAATCCATTTCTTCACCTCGTGAGTGGGTGCGATAGCTTTCATCCATTGTGCAATGTACCGCTGGTTGCTGCCGTCCCGGGAGGTCGCGCCGCTAACCAGCGCTGATAACGCGCTTCCATGGTCGGGACGCGCCTTTGATCCGGCTGCACCAGCAATCCCGGACAGGCCAGGGTGTGTATCGCTTCTTCTGCCGTCGGGAAGCACTTGGCGGCAAGAGCGGCACAGATGGCGGCGCCGCGACAGGTAGCCTCCATGCCTTGACTCTCCACCGGTTCACCCATCAGATCTGCCAGCAACTGCCGCCAGACGGCGCTGGCGCTCAGGCCGCCGGTGACAGCCAGCGGGCGATTGTCACCGGCGGGGTTTCCCGTAGTCGTTGCTGGACGGTGTTTACAGAAAGAGGCACTCGCTGCTGTTGCCAGCGCTTCCAGGTTCAGGCGATGGGTGGCCGCTATGCCCTCAAAGGCCATATAGAGAAGGTCGGGAACGGCGGCTGTAGCCATCTCATTTTCATTCATAGATGCCTCGGGATGATAAAACCGCTCCGGCGGCGTGTCCATTACCTGCTGGACAGCAGTGTCGATGGCCTGGTAGCTAGCGGGAATATTTCGCAGTTGCAGCAATCGTTCCAAAGCCAAGGTGCCGTGCGGCGTGTAGGCTGAGGCCAGGCGGAATTCTGGGAAGACGTAGGGTAGCAGGTTGACCGGTGGCTCTACAACCAACGGGACATCTGCCGGTACCAACATGAGATCGATCAACCAGCTGCCACAGATGGCCAACCGGTCAAATTTCTGCACGCAGCCGCAACCGAGGACCGCTGCGGCCAGGTCGATACAGCCGACCGCCACAGGTATGCCCGCTGGAAGGCCCGTCTCCTTGGCGGCTTGTTTAGTCACATATCCTCTTACAGCCGGGGAAGGCAGGAGGGGAGGGAGGTTTGCTACCGTGGGTGTGCCGTATAAATCGCAGAGCGCACCAGCGGCGACATCGGTGAAGTCGGTAGCCACTTCGCCGCACAGCTGATACCCTAGCCAATCCTTGGAGAAGAGCGGTAAATCAGTTGACGCCAAAACATGGAGCAAAACATATGTCTGGCCTGGATATAACCGTTGGCTCAGGCGCTGCTCCAGCTCTCGCCGCTGGGGATAAGTTTCCAACCATTGTGAAGCCCGCATATCGGCCGATCCGATGGCTTCGGGAGCAAAGTGGCAACCATTCCACAGATGGAGCCCGTTGCCGTGCCCGGTCAGTCCTACAGCCACGACCTCCTCACCGGCGGCGTGGACGGCGTCAACCGTTTGCCGTATCACCGTGCAAAAGGCAGACCAGGTGACATCTAGCCGGCGGGTGACCCTGCCCGCGTCGGCAGTATAGGGCGTACGAAGGCTGTGGTTGGCCAGCAACCTGCCGTCCAGGCGCCAAGCCGCTGCCTTGCTGCTGGTAGTACCGGCATCCAGGGCAATAAGGGCTGCCATATGGGTTCCTCCTGTCACCGGACAATCTCGGCCGGATTTAAAGCAGCAGGAGCCATATTATCCGGTGGCTCAACATAGCATGCATCCAGCTGCTCCCTTAGTCCCACCTGTCATTTGCTTGTGACTCACCCAAGAGACCTTGGCGCTTTTTACCAGTACTCAATCCACTGTGTCTATTTTCATCGTTCTGGTGGTATTACCTGCTCGCACGGAAAAAATTATCTTCCAATATGCTGCAGGATGGTGACCTCTTGCCTCGTATTTTGTCTCAAAAACAGTTCCATGAGAGCCAGAGACGCTGGCTTACTTTGGCGGTATCAACTTCTATGGCAAAATTAGTTTTCTACAGCAGCGGATAGGCTGTGAAATGCGAATTTATTCGACAATACGATAGTAGCCACCATCAGGGTTCCTCCTGCTTCCGGACGATGACTCGGTCGATGCGGGAGAATATGTCCTGCAGCTTGGCCTGGCGGCGCTGGGCGATAGCCACGCAGATGACGTCCAGCACGGAGAGCTGTACAATCCGGCCGGTTACCGCTTCGTCAAGCCACTTGGTCTTCAACGATCGAGTAACGAGGGCGATATCCACCAGGCGGGCCAGGGGCGAGTTGCCGGCATTGGTGATGCACAGCGTGGCCGCCCCCGCCTCTTTGGCCGCCCTCACGGCGTCGAGCGTCTCTCGGGTAAGGCCGGAGTAGGAGATGGCCATGCAGGCATCCCGCTCGCAGAGCACGGAGGCATTGATGGCTTGGAAATGGCTGTCTACCGAGCAACGGGGGTTGAGCCCGGTGCGGAGGAGTCGGTAGTATAGATCGAGGGCGATGGGTAGGGAGGAGCCAACGCCCACGATCTCAATTTTGTCGGCTTGCAATAACACCGAGATGGCCCGCTCCAACAGGCGGCTGTCCACCGATGCGCTGGTCTCGGCCAGCGCTTTCATGTTCATTTGCAAGACCTTGGCCTGAACGGTTTGAATGTCGTCGTTGGCCAGCACTTCGCTGTGCGAGCCGGCGAAAGTCAGTTTTTGCTCGGAGGCGAGCGCTTCTACGACAGCCAGCTTAAATTCCGCGTAGCCGCTGTAACCGAGCGAGCGGCAAAAACGCATGATCGTGGTCTGGCTTACCGAAAGGGCATCGGCTAGCGCAGTGATGGAACTCGATCGTACCTGAGCCGGATCGGCAAGTACAGCCTCCGCCACTCGCCGTTCCGCCGGATGTAAGGTGTGAAGGGCATTCTCTATCCGACGGTGCAGGGTAGTGTCCAATTGCATATCAGTTTCTCTTGTCATGGGCTTGTGAACTCCCCCAGAGTCTTGCCGCACCTGGTGATAATCAAATTCACCGTTCCGCCGGTAAGGCCTGCTTTCACAGGAAAAACCATCAGATCGGCAAGAGGTACGCTATATTGTGCTTCGCCGATGATTTCGGGCAACCCTTTTGCGCCTCGACTGTTATGTAAAAAAATAACTTCTCTTGCGCTGTGGAATGGCTGTTCATAATCCTGCATGGCCAGCAATATAGCTGCTACACTGGTTGGTCCAACGACCCAGCCTTCTACAGGGAAGAAAAATTCTCCGTGAGCAGAAGGAAACCCTGATTCTTTCCCGAAAGTGTGCTTGAGATTGGTTGCCGGGCATAGTACCGGTACATATCGATTGAATATACAGAATAGGGGGTTGATGAGAAGATGTTACAGCGTGTGTGGGTGAACATCTGGACAATAGTGCTATTATTGCTAATTGTGACAGCCCAGGGCACATGGGGCGCTAAGGTAGTGCTGATGGCTTGGTCAGATCCGGCTCGTTGGCAAGGATTGGTAAACGGGTTCCTGGCAGACAATCCTGATTGGCCGCATGAAGTCGAAGTCCAGGTTACAGCCAATTCCGGTGCCCCGTATCGCGAAAAGTTGCTGGCCATGCTGGCTGGCGGTACCGGGCCGGACATCTGGCTGGTCGATCCGTCGTGGCTGGAATTCGACGAGTGGGCGCGAACCGGCATTGTCGTGGAGGAACTGGATCCCTACATTAAGCGGGACGGAGTGTCGCTGGACACGATGTGGCCGGTCTTCAAGGATATCGGCGGCGCCAACGGCAAGCTCCACGCTCTACCGCTTCATGTCATACCCCAGACCATGTATTATAACAGAACTTATATCGAGGAGCTTGGAGTGGCTGATCCGGCTGCTCAGTATCTCGCTGGAACCTGGACATTTGCCAACCTGGTGACGGCTGCCAAAGCGAGTACGATCGACAAGAACGGCGACGGCCAATTTGATCATTGGGGCGTGGAATCCGGCCTGATGTCGACTTGGCAGTTATGGTCGTATGTCTGGACCAGCGGCGGCGATTTCTTTGACCTGGCCACAGGCAAGAGCACGGCCGATGCGCCGGGGACCATCCGCGGCATTGAGTTCGTCTACGACCTGATCCATACTCATAAGGTAGCTACCGTACCTGGCGTAACCGGTTCAGTTCAGGGCTTTGTGCAAGGCCTGTTTACATTCATGCAGAATTGGGGATCAGCGCCCGGCTCGTTTGTCCGCAACACCTACGGTATCATGGAATTCGATTGGGCAGTGGTGCCGCCTCCAAAGGCCGACGCGACGGCCAAGCACTATACACCGACGACCGTAGGCCTGTGGGTGATGAATAAGGAAAGTAAAGTGAAGGATGCCGCCTGGGATCTTTTGAAGTGGCTAGGATCGGCCAAAGGGAACGAAGCGTGGTTGCGTGCCACATATTTCCACGGTATCGCTCATCCGGCCATATTCCAGAGCAAGTACTTCCGCGATCTGATCAGCCAACCTGGATGGGATAAGAACCTGGCTACCATCTACTACGATCTATATATGCATCATGCCCGCTGGCGGCCTTCATATCGCAAGATGGCCGATTGGGAGCGCCTGTCAGATCAGTACATAGTCATGCTTCGCAATGGACAAATGGCAGTAAGAACGGCTATGGAGGAGTTAACCCGGCTCACCGATGCCTTGATGGCAGAATAACTCTTTCCGCTTGATGGCCTAAATGGTGCGTGGCGATCTCCAGTCGCTTTACATAGGTGGTGACGGTGGTGGCGTGGCCGGTGTCGGCTTGGCTTGGCCGGCGCCGGCACGCCATCAATTCACAGCACTTGACAGCACTACCTCCGTCATGGCCTCATATTGCGGCAGACATTTAAGTCCCCCACCCCTGATATACGGTGCGGCGGTGGGGCTGACTATCAAGCCGCGACCATCCCGGAAAGCGTCTTTGATCAGGGCGGTCACCTCGGTGCGGATCTGCTCCGGGGTGTGCTCGTACAAGTGTGCGATCGGCACATTTCCTTCTATACATAGCTTGCCGCCGGCCAAAGTGGCGGCTTCTTCCGCCGTTATATCGCCCAGCGGCGGCGGTTCCACCGGATAGAGCACGTCGACGCCCATATCCAGGAATCCCTGAAACACTTTTTTGATGGAACCGGGACAATGAATATGTATCCGACCGCCGCCATTGTGCACCAGATCGATGATGGGTTTATCATATCGCACATTGAAATCGTAAAAGTCGCGGGGGCTGTAAAGAGGAGGCAAAATATACTCCTCACCCTGCATGGTAAAGAACGGACCGACTCCGGCGGCGAGCAAATTTTTTAGGTGGGCGATTATTTCCTGCAAACGCTTTTCGCACAATGCATGTATGATATCGCGGTCGGTTACCGATAGAGTGGCAAAGGTTTCGGCACCCATCAACTCCACAACATAACCGGCCGGATTGGTGCCGAGACTCACTTCCACGATGCCCCGCTCACCCACCTGCCTGTCGGCCTCGAAGAAAGAAGACACGTCACTGCTGAATTCCCTTATCGGCAGCGACAAGTACTTCTCGGCATCTTCCCTGGTTTTGATGTAATATGTCTCCGCTATTCCCGGCTTGCCCGTCAGGCTGAATAGGTAAGTGGCTTCCAGATCGCCTGCCGGTGTATGCAGAGTGAAAACCCGCCTGGAAAATTCGGAACTATAGGATTCGGTGCGGATGGAGATCAAATATGGCGTGACGATACGACTGCTCCAGGTCTTCTTTATATCCCATACTGTATTGATAAGTTCCCTCAATGAGTCATATGTCGGATCATCAGGCTGAAAACCGGAACGCGTGCACAAGCCCGGCCGGTCTACTTCCTGATGGAAATAGCAGCGAGTAAGACGTTCTCGAGAGGTCATAGCTCCGATCCCTTTCAATGACACCCATAAACTATGATATTTCCTTCTCCATAAAGACATGGAACCCTATGCTAATTTGCGGGATCATTGATGAAATGTCAAGGCTTTACAGCACATCAAGTCCATCGGCCTGCTATGGTAAGAGCGGACAGGCATAACTGCATAGACTTCATGTTGAACTCCATTAAGGAAATAGAGAGTTTATAACCCCGCCGCATGTCGGCGCGCCAGGGGGTCGCCCGCCGCATGCATCAGCCCGTCTTCATCAAGGCAAATTATCACGGGGCGGGCCAGGCGCTCCTGCTTTGCTGTAAGGCGATGACCACGGCCGGCCAATTCCTCCAGCACCCGGCGCTCCAGGGTATCGTTGACAATCAACGATCCGGCCTGTACAAAAGCCTCCTCCCGGTTTGGGGTTGGGTTGAAGGAATCCTGATGGTGTTCCGTGACGAAGCGGGGGACGCATACGGCTTCCTCCGGGGCCAGACCAAATTCAATAATGCTCAGAAGCAAATTTAGGGTCACTTGATCTTGCATGTCGGCACCGGCGACACTGATGGCCATCACCGGCCGGCCGTCTTTGAGCACCAAGGTGGGGGTGAGGGTGATGCGCGGCCTTTTTCCGGGCTGGATGCAGTTCGGATGCCCCGGGGTGGTATTGAAACTGGTCAGCCGGTTGCTGTAGGTGACCCCGGCTTCTCCGCCGTCATATTCGCTGACATTGGCGCTTGGGGTAGCCGCTATTACATTGCCTTCACCGTCGGCCACCACACAGGTAGTGGTGCCGCCGCCTCCGGGGCGAAAGGAACCGCCTCCGGGCAAAAGGGCACTCATATTGTAAGGATCGCCGGGACGGGCTTCCTGCGAAGCCTGACGCATGTCGATAAGCGAACGTCTGATTTCGGTATATCTGTCGGATAAAAGCAACTCCAGCGGCACATTTGTAAAGTCCGGATCGCCATAATAGGTGTCTCGGTCGGCCATGGCCAGCTTAATCGCCTCAATAACTACATGAATATAATCGGCGGAAAGATGGCCCATCGCCCGGAGATCAAAACCTTCGAGCAATCTCAAAGCTTGCAGCAGAAAAGGACCTTGCGTCCAGGGGCCGCATTTACATATGGTATAGCCCCGGTAATCGACGGTCACCGGATCTTCCACTGTGGTCTTGTGGGCGGCCAAATCCGCCCGGCGCAGGAAGCCGCCTTTGCTGATGTAGAAGGCTTCCAGCTGATCAGCAATATCGCCGGCCGGGCCGTCCGTCGCCTGGCCGGTCTCCGCCCGGCCGGCCACCCCCCTTG
>DULU01000023.1 GCA_012840225.1 Bacillota bacterium | reverse complement strand
CTTTTTTTCTGCTCCCAATCGCTCCAGCCGGCCGGCAAAATAGCCTGTCCAGCAGCCCGTGCAATATCTTCACAGCTCATAGCTGGGGAAGCAGAGCTTATATGCGGTGGAAAAAACCTACCAAAAGCCCAAAACATCGAGCCTCCCGCCGGCACCGAGGTTTTCCGGCAGGGGTCGGAATATGGCTTCCCGAGCAGTTACTGGCGGAAGAAAAAAGGATCGGCAAAAGCCGATCCTTTCCAACATCGTATTTTGTTTGCTACTTTCAGCTCTGTTACTGTGCGGCCAGCCGGACTGCCGGGACTGAACCAACCGTTATCCCCTCATCAATTGGATCCGACGGAGGCGAGCCATTTTTCGCAGTCCATGGCGGCCATGCATCCGGTGGCGGCGGCGGTGATGGCTTGGCGGTAGTGCTGATCGGCTACATCGCCGGCTACAAAGACTCCGGGTATGGCAGTCTTGGTGCGGTCATGAACGATGATATAACCGTCCTCAGTGAGCGGTAGCTGGCCTTTGAAGATTTCGGTGTTCGGCAGGTGACCTATGGCCAGGAAAAGGCCGTCGCAGGAAAATTCCCGCAGGGCACCGGTTATAGTATCCTGCAGCAATAAGCCGGTCACCCGACCTTCTTCTTCACCCAACACCTTTTGAATAGTGCTGTTCCAGGCAAAATCGATCTTGCTGTTGTTGAAAGCCCGCTGCTGTAATATTTGGGAGGCTCTTAATTTATCACGGCGGTGCACCACCGTCACCTGCCGGGCAAATTTGGTGAGGAAGAGTGCTTCTTCCATGGCAGTGTCCCCGCCGCCTACCACAGCCACTTTTTTGTCGCGGAAGAAGAAGCCGTCGCAGGTGGCACAGGCTGAGACGCCGCGTCCCCAGAGCGCTTCCTCACTCGGCAGACCCAGTTTTTTAGTAGCGGCGCCGGTAGCGATGATTATCGCTTTGCTTTCCCAGGTGCGGGGAGGATCTCCTGTGGGTAATTCAGCGGTCACTTTGAAAGGCCGGCTGGAAAAATCAACGGCAGTTACTGCCAAATCCTCGAAGCGGGCGTCGAACCTGGAAGCCTGCTCCCGCATCTTATCCATCAGTTCAGGGCCGGTAATGCCCTCCGGAAAGCCGGGGAAATTCTCTACCAGCGAGGTGGTGGTCAACTGACCGCCGGGTGTAGGGCCGGAAAACACCAGTGGGGTCAAACCGGCTCTGGCTGTGTAAATGGCGGCGGTGAGGCCTGCCGGCCCTGAGCCGATGATGATCACTTCATGTATATCCTTCATATGCGTTCCTCCATCCTCAAATCTTCATGCCACCGTGTTGGTCGTGTCGCTCGCTCGCTCGGCTTTCGCTCGTACTGCCCGGCTGTTGTGGCGTTGTGTTATCGGGCTGCCAAGCAGCAATATTATTCTTCTGCTTAGGACAATGTACCCCTTTTTTGCCGTCTCCGTAAGATGCTTTAGTTGTAAATTCGCATTTTGGGAGTGAGATGTTCATGCCGTTGGCGCTGCCGAATGGAGGGAAGTTGATCAATAGGGAAGCGAAGGGGGAGGCGGCAATGGAGCTGTCTCTGCGGGCCAGAGAGATGGTTCACCTAGCTCTCGATGCCGTGCAGGCGGCTGATCTATTGTTGATAGCCACCGGAGCACTGAGTCCGCTCACCGGCTTTATGAACCGGGAGGAGTTTACTTCCGTTGTCGAGTGCATGAGGCTGCCCTCGGGGCACGTCCTGGGTTTGCCCATTTTCCTGGCCGTCGATTCTTCGGTGAGCCGGGAGTTATCCATCGGGCAGAAGGTAGCATTATTCCGGCAGGGGAAGATGCTTGCCGTTATGACGATAGAAGATATATTCACCCACAATAAAGAGGTGACGGTGCGAGCTGTTTTCGGCACCGCCGATACCGCTCATCCAGGCGTTGCTTATGTGTTGGCGCAAAGCGAAGTACTCATAGGTGGCCCGGTCACGATGATCAACCGTCCCTCCCTTCCCTTCCTTGATCTGGCCATGGATCCGGCGGAGGTGCGGGCACGTGCTGCAGCCCTGGGGTGGCAGACGATGGTTGGCTTTCAGACACGCAACCCCATCCACCGGGCTCATGAATATATTCAGAAATGTGCCATGGAGATCGTCGACGGCCTGCTCCTCCACCCGCTGATGGGCGAGACCAAAGCCGACGACGTGCCGGCAGCGGTCCGCCTTGATAGCTATAGGAAAATATTGGACCTATACTACCC
This sequence comes from Bacillota bacterium, assembly GCA_012840225.1. Lineage (GTDB taxonomy): Bacteria > Bacillota > Limnochordia > DTU080 > DTU080 > DULU01. Next base: position 38,575 of record DULU01000023.1, on the reverse strand, counting down.
GGCCGACCGGGTGATATTGTCAGCTTTTCCGGCCGCCATGCGATATGCCGGACCGAGGGAAGCCGTTTTTCATGCCATCTGCCGGCGCAACTACGGCTGTACGCATTTCATCGTCGGCAGAGACCACGCCGGGGTGGGTAGCTTCTACGGCACCTACGACGCCCAGCGCATCTTTACTGCATTCACTGCTGAAGAGCTCGGCATCCAGCCGCTTTTCTTTGAACACTCCTTTTATTGCCGCATCTGCGGCCAGATGGCCACGGCGAAAACCTGCCCGCATAACAGCGATGCCCACATCAGCTTAAGCGGCACAAAGGTGCGCTCGCTCCTCTCGCAGCGCCTTGCCCCTCCGCCGGAGTTGACCAGGCCTGAGGTGGCAGCCGTCTTGCTGGACCAATAGTGAGGAGGCATAACACTTTGGCGGCGATGCGCATTCCCAAACAGTTATATCAGCAGATCATCGACCACTGCAAAAAGGAATATCCCAGGGAGGCCTGCGGCCTGGTTGCCGGCGTGAAAGGTTTGGTCACGGCAGTTTTTTCCGTGCCCAATGTGGCTTCGGACCCTTATAGTAATTACCTGGTGGACAGCACCGTACAAGCCGAGCTGTTCAGGCTGATGGCGGCGAAGAATTGGGAGCTGACCGCCATCTATCATTCCCATCCCAGTGGGGCGGCCTGCCCGTCGGAAAGCGATATCAGGCAGGCTTATTATGAAGATGCATTTATGCTCATCGTAGGCCTGCACAGGACCAAACCGGACGTCAGGTTATATCGTGTCCAGCGCCGGAGAGGTACCTACGCCCAGGCACGCTTGCTGGTTTTGGGCGACCGGAAAAACGGGGGTGGAACTCTGCGGCCCCGGGGCGACGACGGTTTTTGCCGCTCCTGGTCCGGAGGGAAAGAATTCCAATGCCCGACCGGCAGGTTAACAACGATGCAGTCCGTCTTGTTCCCCAGATGACGAGGTGATACACTGGCATCGAAAAAGCCGATAGGATGGTAGAAGCTCGGGTGATCGGGTTTGGATTTAGGTTTTCCCAGGGTGATACTGGCTTCCGCCTCACCTCGCCGGCGGGAGCTTTTGCATCGCATCGGGTTAAGTTTTACGGTTATACCTGCTGATGTGGATGAGGGGGCGCTCGCCCATGAGACTGAGGGCGAGGGCGGGGGCGGCGCCGCTCCTTTTGCATATGCCGTAAAGTTGGCGGCAGCCAAAGCCGCCTCAGTATATAAAGCCAATCCCTGGACAATTGTGATCGGGGCGGATACTATAGTCCTCCTCGACCGCCGCATCCTGGGCAAACCGGCCGATCGGGCCGAAGCGGCCGAGATGCTGCGCTCTCTAAGCGGACGCCGGCATGAAGTGGTGACCGGGCTGGCTGTGGCCGCTCCCGCCGCCGTCATCTCTAATCCTGCGGCAGGACCGTTGTCCGACGCTGGATTCCTTGCCGAGAAGCAAATCACCTATACCCTGGTGGACGAGGCAGAGGACGAGGCAGTGAATGAGGCAGTGGGAGCGGCGGTGGGTGCTGCGGCGGGCGCTGAGGAGGGTGCTGCGGCGGGCGCTGAGGAGGGTGCTGCGGTTGGCGCCGCACCCGGCGAAGCCGCATCCGGGGAAGCCGCAGCCGGCGAAGGCAAGGCCGGGGAAGCTAAAGCCCACAACAGCTCCCCCTTTCTTTTGCTCACCACTCATGAAGTGACGACGGTTTATTTTAAGAAGCTCTCGGAGAGGGAGATTGAATTATACCTGGCCGGCGGTGAGGCGATGGACAAGGCCGGGGCATATGGAATTCAGGGGCGGGCAGGGATATTTGTCAGCCGTATCGAAGGATGTTACTTCAATGTGGTGGGGTTGCCTGTGCCCAAGCTGGCTCTGCTCCTTGGCTTGTGCGGGCTGGAGATGCCTCCTGCAGGAGAGATTAATCGAGGCTTAAGTGGCTTAAGTGCCGGTGAACAGTGAGAAGCGCCAGGCGAGGCTCGTGAGGGAAAAACTGGAGGCTCGCTTTGCGATGTCTATATCTGTTCGTTATATGCCTGATGAAGAGAAACCTCGGGAGAGGTTGATGGCCAAGGGGCCGGAAGGTTTGAGCAGCAGGGAACTATTAGCCTTGGTGCTGAATTCCGGCACCCGCCAGGCGTCCAGTCTGGAACTCGCCGACCGCCTGCTCAGCAAGTGGCAGACCTTGCGGGATCTGGCTGATGCCAGCGTGGAAGAGATCACCCAGGTAGAGGGGATCGGCCCGGCTAAGGCGTCCAGTCTGCTGGCAGCTATGGAACTGGGTCGGCGGCTGGTGGCGCAGCAGGGTCACATGCGGCCACCGGTCAGGTGTGCCGCCGATGCCGCTTCTTTGGTTTTACCTCGCCTACGCGATCTGGCCAGGGAAGAGTTCCTGGTATTGCTGATGGATACCAAAAATAAGGTGATAGCCATCAAAACAGTTTCTGTAGGGCATTTGCAGGGATCACTGGTACATCCCAGAGAATTATTCCGGGAAGCAGTGCGGCGCAGTGCAGCCGCCGTCATCCTGGTGCACAATCATCCCAGCGGTGATCCCGAGCCCAGCGCCGACGACTTAAGCCTGACCGACCGCCTGCGGGATGTGGGTCGCATTCTGGGCATTCCGGTGCTCGACCATGTAATTATTGGAGATAATAAATATATAAGTTTGAGAGAAAGAGGCTTGTGCGGCGAATCTTGACGAGGAAGGGACGACTGGCCGATGTTTGAGCGCTTTGCACGAGACATGGGCATTGATCTGGGAACGGCCAACACGCTGGTATTTGTGAAAGGTCGGGGTATTGTGGTCCACGAGCCTTCGGTAGTGGCCATCGACAGCCAAACCAAAGAGGTGTTGGCGGTGGGAGATGAGGCTAAGCGCATGGTGGGCCGCACTCCTGGGAATATCATCGCCGTCAGGCCGCTTAAGGATGGGGTAATTGCCGATTTCGACGTAACGGAAAGAATGTTGCGGCATTTTATCAATAGAGCCATCAAGCGCCGGGGCTTCCTGCGCCCCCGGGTGCTGGTGGGAGTTCCCTCCGGTGTCACCGAAGTGGAGCGGCGGGCAGTGATCGATGCCACTTTATCCGCCGGCGCCAAGGATGCCCGCTTGATAGACGAGCCGATGGCGGCGGCTATCGGCGCCGGCTTGCCGGTGCATGAACCTACCGGCAACATGATCGTGGATGTCGGCGGCGGCACTACCGAGGTGGCGGTGATCTCGCTCGGCGGGATTGTGGCCCACCGGTCCATCCGCATCGCCGGCGACGAGATGGACGACTGCATCGTGCAGCATGTGCGGCGCACATATAACCTCCTCATCGGCGAACGGACGGCGGAGGATATCAAAAAGGTGATCGGCACCGCCGGGACCCCTGAGGGGTTGACCTATGAAGCCAGAGGACGGGATCTGGTGACCGGTCTGCCCAAGACCGTGACGATAACCGACAAGGAAATTCACGATGCCCTGGCTGAGCCGGTTTCCGCCATTGTGGAATCGGTGCGCATGACGCTGGAGCGCACCCCACCCGAACTCGCCGCCGATATTATGGACCGGGGCATTTTCCTGGCCGGCGGAGGCTCGCTATTGCGGGGACTGGATCGCCTGCTTTCCGAGGAGACCGGCATGCCCGTGCACATGGCGGAAGATCCGCTAGGTGCCGTGGCGCTGGGTACAGGTATGGCGCTGGAACATTTCGATGTGTCCCCAAAACGGATGCACTGAGGTGTTGGCCATGATTCCGGGACCGGGTCGCCGGCGGTGGATCATAATAGGCTTGCTGGGCGTTTTGCTGATAGCAGGAGTTATTTTTATGACCATCGAGCAGAGGACCCGTCTCAGTTGGCCCGAAGTGATCTTCCGCGAACTGATGGCCCCGCTGCAGAGCGGGGTTTATCACATTACCAAAGCGGTGACCGGGCTCGCCGGCAATGTGGTGCGCCTGTTTTATCTGTATAGCGAAAACGACCGCCTAAAGGCGGAGAACGAAGCGCTGTTGGCGGAGTTGAGCGCCGCCAGGGAAGCGCTGCGGGAAAATGAAGAGCTGCGGGCCTTTTTGCAGCTGGCCAAAGATAAGCAAAAGGAGATCGTCGTCGCCGAGGTGATCGCCCGCAGCCCGGTGAGCTGGTTTAACACCATCGTGCTCAACAAAGGAGCCACCTCGGGCATCAGACAGGATATGGCCGTGATCACCCCGGAAGGGGTGGTCGGGCGGATCTTCAGCGTTACCGCCCATACCTCGCAGGCCCACCTGATCACCGATCCCAAATCGGCGGTGGGCGGACGGGTGCAGCGCACCGGGGAGATCGTCCTGGTGGAAGGCATCGGTAGTCCGGATGATGCGCGGGTCCGGGTAAAGCTCTTGGACAGAGAGGTGGATTTGCAGCCCGGGGATAAAATCGTCACCTCCGGCCTTTCGGATATCTACCCCAAAGGCTTGCTCATCGGCGAGGTGGTGGAAGTGCACGAAGTGCAGCACGGCCTGAACCGCTATGGGATCTTGGTGCCGGCGGCTGATATCGCTCACCTGGAGTGGGTGGCCGTCATCACGAAATAGGCTGAATATGGATACGGATGTGATTTGGATGTGGGGGCTATGTCCTGGCGTCATATAACCGCAGGCCTTCTGGTGGTGTTGACCGCTATAGTGGTGCAGACCGCCCTCCTGAATCGCTTTATTCCCGGAGTGAGCCCCGATCTCCTGATCGCCCTGGTGACGGCAGCCGGACTGGTCGGCGGTCCGCCCAGAGGCGCCGTGACGGGATTGTTTTGCGGACTTTTTACCGATCTCATGGTCGACCGCCTGTTGGGCCTCGGCACCATAAGCATGGTGGCGGCCGGTCTTATAAGCGGCCTGCTCGGCCAGGGGCTGTTTCGGGAAAACTTTGTGGTGCCTTTCCTGGTGGGCGGCGTGGTCACCGCCTGCCGCCAGAGCCTTTTTTATCTCGGCGCCTTGGCCTTTGGCGTACACATCCCATTCGGGGAGAGTTTGACAGCGGTGGTTATACCGTCAATATGTTACAATGGATTGTTGACGGGTTTGCTCTTTCCGCTGTGGCAGCGGCTGGTGCGCCGGCTATACCGGCTCTGACCCGTCCGTCGGATTATCGTGAGGCAAAACGAACGGCGGGAACAACATGACCGAACAGGCGCTTGGGGCCAGGGTAAAGCATTTATTGATCATTCTCGTCTCTGTTTTCTGCCTGCTGACCATGCGACTCTGGTATCTTCAGGTGGTCAAGGGCGAGGAATATGTCAGGCTGGCCGACGACAACCGCATCAGGCCCATTCCCATCCGCGCCCCCAGGGGCACCATCTACGATCGTTCCGGCCGGGTGATAGCCGGAAACCGCCCTTCCTATACTGTCTCCATCGTGCCGAAGGATCTCCCGGAAGAAAAGAAGCCCGAGGTGCTGGCCGCGCTGGCCCGCTTGCTCGACTCTTCCGTTGAGGAGATCGAAAAGACCCTGGCGGCAGGAGCGGCTTATCCATATAATCCGGTGCGCCTGAAAAGAGATGTGCCCATGGAAGTGGTGATCGCCGTGGAGGAAGAGCGCGCCGACCTGCCGGGCATGCTGGTGGAAGAGGAGTGGACCAGGCAGTACCCATATGGGGATCTGGCGAGCCAGACCCTGGGCTATCTGGGTTTGGTGGAGCCTGAAGATGTCAGGAAGGGCTATAAGCCCACCGACTATATCGGCAAGACCGGGTTGGAGAAGACCTATGAGGCGTATCTGAAAGGCCAGGACGGCCAGCGGCGCGTGGAAGTGAACGCCCTGAGCCGTCCTATCCGGGAACTTTCCGCCATAGATCCGGAACCGGGTTATGATTTATATCTCACCATCGATCTCGATCTGCAGCTTGCGGCCGAGAAAGCCTTGGCCGAACAGATCAACCGGCTGCAGAAGCTGAACTATAAACAGGTATCCGGGGGCGCTGTGGTGGTGCTGGCGGCCAAGACCGGCGAGGTGCTGGCGCTCTGCAGCCAGCCCGGCTACGACTTGAGCCGGCTGCACAGCGAGGAGCGCAACAGGTATTTTACCGAGCTGAACAACAATAAAAATAAACCGTTTATTCACCGGGCGCTGAACGAATACCCGCCGGGTTCCACCTTTAAAGTGATCACAGCCTTGACGGCGCTGCAGTCGGGCGCCCTCCGGGTCGATGAGGTATATAATGCCACCGGCTACGGCAAATATGGCAAGAAGGACTGGACGCTGCGCAGTAGCCCGCCGCAGAGCCCGGCCGGCAAGGTGACGGTGGTGGGGGCGCTCGCCAGATCGGCCAACGACTTCTTCTGGGAGATGGCCTTGCGGCCGGCTACCGGTGGGGTGGAGGCGTTGGCCCGCACCGCCCGCAACTTCGGTTTGGGGCAACCCACAGGGTTGGAACTGTTCCCCGGAGAGAAATCCGGGCTGGTGCCCGACAGGGAATGGAAAAACAAAAATTACCGGGAAGTCTGGTATGAAGCCGAGACCATGGATATGGCCATAGGCCAAGGCTATCTCCTGGTCACCCCCTTGCAGCTGGCTTCGGTTTATATGGCGGTAGCCAACATGGGCCTGGTCTACCGCCCGCAGTTGGTGCAGAAGATCGTCTCTCCCGCCGGCCAGGTGGTGGCGCAGTTTGCTCCCGAGGAGACCCGGCATATCAAAGCCGATCCGGAATACTGGCAGGTGATAACCGAAGGTTTAATAGCGGTTACTCAGTGGTCCAACGGCACGGCGGCCGGCTCTTTCAAGAATGCTGCCTATAATCCGGCCGGCAAGACGGGGTCGGCCCAGGTTTCCGGGCAGGCTGCTCATGCCTGGTTTGCCGGTTTCGCCCCGGCCGATCAACCGGAGATAGTGGTGGTGGTCTTCGTGGAGCATGGGGAGAGCGGTTCCATTGCCCCGGCGGCGGCAGCCCGCAGCATCATGGATGCATATTTTCTTCGTCAGGATGGTCAATGAAGGAAATGTAGCTTTGCTGCAGAACCAATGATGAACAGAAGTCAGCCGGAAAGGCGCTAAGCGAAGCTAAAGTGGCCCAGAGGTAGAGGTGCGGAGTGATCTTGGGATGCCCGATGCGGAAAGCGTCATTTTGAAGGGCGATCGCCGGGGAGTCGTCATAAATCTGCGCGACACTATCAACCCGGAGTCGGTGATACATGAGCTTAAACGCAAACTCTCTGCCGCCCGCAATTTGTTGTCCGGAGCCCCCGTGCGGGTGGTGCTGGGCGGCAGGGGTCTCGAGCCTGAAGAATGTCCAAAGGAGTTTTTGGAAGTCTTGGCGGAATTTGATCTGAAAATAATGCCTCCTTTGTCCCAGGCGCCGACGGGCCGCGATTCCTGGTCTTCGTCGGCGGAAACGATGAAACCTTATGAGCCGGCGCTTTTGCTCAAAAGGACCCTGCGCTCGGGACAGCGCATCGATTTTGACGGCAATGTGGTTGTGGTTGGGGATGTGAATCCGGGGGCCGTAATCACCTGTACAGGGGATATTGTGGTCATCGGCACTTTGCGGGGCGTCGCCCATGCCGGAGCCGGTGGCAACACCAAAGCACAGGTAGTGGCTTTTCGGCTAGAACCCACGCAATTGCGCATCGCTTCGGTTATCTCCCGCGCCCCCGACGGGGAGTCGCCGCATCCATCAGCACCTGAAGTAGCGCTGATTAAAGACGGTGCTATACACATTCAAACTTACGCCCCTAAGTAAGGAGGTTCCGGCCTATGCCCGGAAAGGTAATAGTGATCACCAGTGGAAAAGGCGGGGTAGGAAAGACGACCGCCACCGCCAACATCGGTACCGCCCTGGCCCTTTTGGGACATAAAGTGTGCCTGGTGGACGCCGATATCGGTTTGCGCAATCTCGATGTGGTGATGGGCCTGGAAAACCGCATCGTCTATGACTTGGTGGAAGTGATCGAAGGGGCCTGCAAGCTGCGCAGCGCACTGATTAAGGACAAGCGCACAGACAATCTCTACCTTTTGCCCGCCGCCCAGACCAGGGAGAAAGATGCCATCTCCCCTGAGCAGATGAAAGCGCTCACCCAGGAGTTGGTTCAGGAGTTCGAATATGTGCTGATGGATTCGCCGGCCGGCATCGAACACGGCTTTCGCAATGCCATCGCCGGAGCCGATGAAGCCATCATCGTCACCACCCCGGAGGTGTCGGCGGTGAGGGATGCCGACCGCATCATCGGCCTGCTGGAAGCCTATGAACTCTATGAACCGAAACTGGTGATCAACCGCATCCGTCCGGATATGATCAAGCGCGGCGATATGATGAATATCCAGGACGTGAGAGAGATCCTGGCCATACCGCTTCTGGGCGTGATTCCCGACGACCAGACCATCGTGGTGGCTACCAACAAGGGCGAGCCGGCCATCTTCAATCCCAAATCCAAGGCCGGGATGGCCTATAAAAACATCGCCCGCCGGGTGAAGGGTGAAGATGTGCCCTTTATGGCGCTGGAACAAAACGGCCTGGTGGATAAATTCAAACGCATGATACCGCTGCCGTTCAGCAGAAGGAACAGCAATTAGAAAGGGGGAGATGGGCATGTTCGACTTTTTAACACGCCTGTTCAGTAAAGAAGAATCCAGTCGGCAGAGAGCCAAGGACAGATTGCGGCTGGTGTTGGTGCAGGACCGAGCCATCATCTCCCCTAATCTCATGGAGCAAATGCGGGTGGAGCTTCTCGATGTGGTTTCCAAATATATGGAAATCGACGAGCGCAACCTGGAATTCAATCTGGAACGAGATGATGAGGCGATAGCTTTGGTGGCGAGCATACCGATACGCCGCCTGAAACGCCCCGGACCGGGATCTCTCCAGTGAGTGTTCCCGCCCTGTGGCAAACCGAGCGGGTGGTGGGAGGCGGCCAGGACAAAAGGAGGTCCGCATTTGTGCCGGTGGACCGCAGAATATTGCGCAGTTTGGATGGACACCTGGTCTTGTCGGTATGCCTGCTGGTAATATTCGGCTTGATTGCCATCTACAGCGCCACGCACAATATGCCGGGAGCCGCCGGCGAAACCACCAGTTATGTGAAACGGCAAGCCGTCTGGACCGTGCTCGGCACCTTGCTGGTGGGCGTCCTCATCACTTTCGATTATCGTTATTTCGGTCGCTTCAGTCGGGTGCTTTATTTAGGCAGTCTGCTTTCGCTGGTATTGGTGGCGGTGATGGGATATACCTCCATGGGTGCCCAGCGCTGGCTCGATTTGGGCCCCATACCGCGCTGGCAGCCTTCGGAGTTTGTGAAAATAGCCCTGATCATCACCCTGGCCAAACACCTGGACCAAAAGGAGAAACTGGATAGCTTTTCCGATCTCATCTCGCCGCTAGTGCACATGGGCTTGCCCATTCTCCTCATTCTCATCCAGCCCGACCTGGGTTCCTGCATGATCTATACCATCATCTGCCTGGGCATGTTGTATATGGCCGGAGCCACGCCCAAGCATATTTTGCTTTTGTCGGGGGGCATTATCGGTGCGGGCGCCCTGGCCACTTTTTTATCCAGCATGGGCTGGCTGCCGATCATCAAGGAATACCAGCTGAAGCGTCTGATGGTGTTTATAAATCCATATGCCTACAAGCACGGCGCCGGCTGGAATGTGATCCAGTCGATCATTGCCATTGGCTCGGGGCGCTTCTTCGGCAAAGGGCTCTTCAGCGGGACGCAGACCCAGCTCAGCTTCCTACCTTCCCGGCATACCGACTTCATCTTCTCCGTCGTGGGTGAAGAGATGGGCTTTTTGGGTGCCGTCTCTCTCTTGGGGATTTATTTCTGGTTTTTGTACCGGTGCCTAAAAACAATGATGGAAGTGGACAACCGCTTCGGCCGTCTCCTGGTCTCCGGGGTCTTCTTCCTTTTCCTGGCGCATCTGCTGATCAATGTCGGTATGTGCCTGGGGCTGATGCCGATCACGGGCAAGACTTTGCCGTTTTTGAGCTACGGCGGCAGCTCCACTCTGGCTAATTACGCCGCCTTGGGGATTTTGTTCAACGTCAATATGAGAAGGAAAAAAATTCACTTTTGAGGCCAGGCGAGGCGGGGCAGGGCGAGGCGAGGCGGGCCGGTGGGGATTCATATGGTTCATCTCCCGGCCATATGATTTAGCAAAGAAGCAAGGGGGATGTGGAGGTGCGTACTGGGAAAATATGGTATAATGCTGCTTGGGCTATAGTGTTGTTCGCTTTGGTCGTCGGGCTGAAGACTGCCGGTCGCCCGGCGGCGGGTTGGGTTACTTCATATGTGGAGTATGCCTTGACCACCGACTGGGAATGGCAGGAGCTGGCGGAGCAGGCCAAGGATTTGGCCGGCAGGTGGCAGGGGCCGGGGCAGAGGGAGGCGTTGGGGCAGGGTTCTGAGCTTTCTCTCTGGCGGAAACTGGTGGGCGGCGTAACGGGCAGTCCGGCATCACCATAAGGCACGGTTTTATGAGAGTAGGCAGGATTTGCGGTGTCGGCATCAGTTGCCACAAGCTCTTTTTGCTTCTATTGGTGGTTTTTTCCGCCGCCGGTCTCTTGCCGGAGATGCTCATGATCTTTTTGCTGGTCATCCTCCACGAGACGGCTCATATGCTGGTAGCGAGAGCTTATGGGTTGGCGGTGGAGGAGCTTGAACTCTTGCCTTTTGGCGGGGTGGCCCGCATCGACGGGCTGATGGAGACCGATCCGGCGGTGGAGATACCGGTGGCGCTGGCCGGGCCGCTCATGAGCTTGCTTTTGGCTGCCTGCGGTCGGGTATTCCTGGTGCCGCTCTTGGAGGCGGTGGGACCGGTGTCCGGACCAGCGGCGGGACCGGCCGTGGCGGAGGTAGTGGCGGCGACGGCGGCCGAAGAGTGGGCTCACCTTTTTGTGCAGACCAACTTCCTCCTCGCGGCCTTCAACCTGGTGCCTGCCCTGCCTTTGGATGGCGGACGCCTGTTGCGGGCCGGTTTGGCCGGCAAGATTGGTTACCGCCGGGCGACCCAATGGGCGGCGCTCGCCGGAAAGGTCTTTGCCGTGCTGCTCATGGCGGCAGGGGTGGTCGGTCTGGCCTGGCGTTTAGGGCTCCCGGCACTCCTCTCCACCTGGAGCGGAGGTCGCCTGCACTTACCGCCGGTCCCACCTCTGCCTGGCGTACCGGAGGGGGCTGGCGAGCCCGGAACGGTGGCAGCGGCAGCAACGGCAGTGATGGGCGACGGCACCGGACTTCCTCCGGCTTTGCTCTTGCTCGGTTTCTTTATATTCTCCGCCGCCGCCAAAGAACAGCGGGAGGCCATGTATGTACTGATCCGCTATCTGAGCCGCAAACAGGATGAGCTGAAGAAACACCGCTGCCTGGAATCCGGCCAACTCGTGACGGCCGATAGCACCAAGATCGGCGAGGTGCTGAAACATTTCGTGCCAAGGCATTATCATCTGGTGTGGGTTTTGGACGAAAGTGGCAAAATAAATGGGCTGGTGACCGAATTCAAGCTGATCGATATGCTGTTTGAAAAAGGTTTTGATCAACCTATTGGGGCTCTAATTGACGATAAGGAACCTCCTGTGATATTCTGAAGACATAAAAGTTTAGTCAGTTTTGTTTATAAGGCTTAATGCGAGGTCCGACACCCGCCTCCGTTTTGAGGCGGCAGTCAATTGATGCGCCGCTTTGAGGCAAAAATTAACAACACCCCTCGATCGTGTGCCGGCGCCCTGTTTTTTACCCTGCCGTGAGGAGGAGTGTCGCCTCGTTTTGTTTTGCCCTGTTGGGAGTGAAAATTTTGAGGAAAGAGATCGTCGTCAACGCCGGTCTCAGGGAAATGCGCGCTGCCGTACTAGAGGAGCAACGTCTTGTAGAGCTATATATAGAGCGTGAGGAGTCGGAACGGATTGCCGGCAACATCTATAAAGGGCGGGTGGCCAACGTGCTGCCGGGCATGCAGGCCGCCTTTGTCGACATCGGTTTGGAACGAAACGCCTTCCTCTATGTGGATGATGCCCTGGACTATAGGAACGTAGCCCGCGACCTTGATGAACCGCTGGAAAAGATCAAGCTGCGCAATATAAAAGATTTGCTCAAGCCCGGCCAGCAGATTGTGGTGCAGGTGACCAAGGAAGCCATGGGCACCAAGGGGGCGCGGGTGGTCACCCACGCCAGCCTGCCCGGACGCTACCTGGTGTTGATGCCCACCGTGGATTATGTGGGCATCTCCAGGCGCATCACCAACGAAGAGGAGCGCAACCGGCTGAAGAACATCTCCCGGCGCATCAGGCAGAAAGACATGGGCCTGATCGTGCGCACCGTGGCTGAAGGCCGGGATGAGGCGGAGCTGGCTGCCGACTACCAATTTCTGGTCGACGTCTGGAAAAGCATACAAGAAAAAGCCAAACGGGTCAGCGCCCCGGCGTTGCTTTATAAGGATCATGATTTGATGTATCGGCTGGTGAGAGACCTGTGCACCGCCGACGTGGACAGATTTATCATCGACTCCGAGCCGGCCTATAAATTAGCACTGGATCTATTGGGCACGCTCGCTCCGGCCTTAAAGAACCGGGTGTATCTATACCGCTCGGGTCCACCCATCTTTGACGCCTATCAAATCGAGGAGCAGATCGTCCAGGCCTTACAACGCAAGGTGTGGCTGCCGTCGGGCGGGTATCTGATCATCGACCGCACCGAAGCCCTGACCAGCATCGATGTGAACACCGGCCGCTATGTGGGCAGTACCAATCTGGCCGACACGGTGCTGCGCACCAATCTGGAGGCGGCGGCGGAGATCGCCAGGCAGATCCGCTTGCGGGACATCGGCGGCATCATCATCCTGGACTTTATCGACATGGACACCAAGGAAGATGAGCAGAAAGTGCTGGATCGCTTGTTTGAGGAGATCCGGCCGGACAAGTCCAAGGTGAATGTGGTGGGCTTCACCGGCCTGGGTCTGGTGGAGATGACCCGCAAGAAAGTGCGCCAGGAACTGGGTGAGCTCTTGCACACGGATTGCCCGTATTGTGTCGGCACCGGCCGGGTGCGCTCGGAAGTGACCATAGCCAATCAAATCCAGAGGGATCTGAAGCGGATTCTGGATGCTGATCCGCAGATTGCCGCGGTCATGGTGGAAGCTCATCCCAGTGTGGCCGGGTATCTGATAGGTCCCAACGGTACGCTGCTGAAACGCTGGGAGGAGGCGGTCGGCAAGGTGATTTACGTGCGCGGCCAGGAGCATTTCCACCTGGAGCAGGTCAACTTCGTCACCGCCGCCTCCGAATCGGAGTTGGCGGCCAAGGCCTTGCCGGTAAAAGAGGGACAGGTGCTGGAGCTTGATGTGGAAGACGCCCACAACGGCAATCCCCGCGACGGCATCAGCCGCCTGGAGGGCTTTGTGGTGGATATAGAAGGGGCCGGGCAAAAGATCGGCCAGCGGCTGAAGGTGGAGATCACCAAAGTCTTCCGCACTTATGCCAAGGGACGGATGGTCCAGAACCCGCCGCCCACCACCGCCACCACCGCAAACACCGCCAACGCCAACAACACCAAAAAGGCCGTCCGCTCCCGGCGCTCTACCCGCCGCTCCCAGACCGCCCAGGCTTCCCTCTCCTCCGCTCCGGCGAAGTAGGGCGCTCGCCCGGCTGGTCCTCGGCACATCTTTGGCAAGGCGGGTTTGACAGGGCACCGGCGGGATGGTATTATCCTTAACGTAGGCGCAAAGGCGGATATTAGCCGGCGCCGAAGCCGCATCGGCCGGGCTGGGCGGGAAGCCCATGGGAGATGGAAAAAAGGCGCCACCACTTGTTTTGTGATATGGAAGGCGCCGCCTGTCCGAGCGAGCCTTTAGTTTAGGAGGAAAATGTTGTACGCCATTGTGGAAACAGGAGGCAAGCAGTATAAGGTAAGTGCCGGAGAGCGCATCCTGGTGGAGAAGCTCGACGCCGAAAACGGCGCGGAGATCGTCCTGGACAAGGTGTTGCTGTTATCCGGCGCAGACGGCATCAAGGTCGGTCAACCTTATGTGCCCGACGCCAAGGTGCTGGCCAAAGTGGAAGATCAGATACTCGGGCCGAAAATCCGGGGCTTTAAGTACAAAGCCAAGAAGAACATGCGCAGGCGCTATGGTCATCGTCAGCCCTACACCACCCTGCTGATCACCGGTGTCGGAGTGGGCGACAAGATTGAGACGATAGCAGTGGCCCCGGCCGAACCCCGGAAAGAGGAAGAGCCGGCCGCTGCTCCCACCGAGGCCTGATATGGCATGATAGCGGTGGAGGTGTGCCGCACTCCGGACGGTGAGATTGTGGAGTTTGTCGCCACCGGGCATGCCGGAAGCGGACCATATGGGCATGATCTGGTCTGCAGCGCCGTCTCGGCCGTCGTGCAGACGGCGGTGTGCGGCTTGAAAGAAGTGCTGGACCTCCGCCCCATGGTGGAACAAAAATCAGGTTTTTTGCGCTGTCGCCTCGCCCCTGCCGAACAGACTGCAGAAGAGCGGGAAAAAGGGCAGGTGGTCCTGGCGACGATGGTGGCCGGGTTGAAGGGCATAGCGGCGAGCTACCCGGGATACCTGGTGGTGAAAGAGCGCACGGTTTAAAGTTTTGTGGTTATGAAGGAGGTTGGAAGTCAATGCGTTTTGATCTTCAGTTATTTGCGCATAAGAAAGGGGTCGGCAGCTCCCGCAACGGGCGCGACAGCCAGTCGAAGCGGCTGGGCACCAAAGAGCATGACGGCCAGCTGGTGCGCGGCGGCAGTATCCTGGTGCGCCAGCGGGGGACGCGCATTCATCCCGGAGTGAATGTCGGTCTGGGCAAGGACGACACCCTTTTTGCCAAAATCGACGGCATAGTCCGCTTCGAGCGGTTTGGGAAAGATAAAAAGCGCGTCAGTGTATATCCTGTGGCTGCCGAGGCGGCCGCCGGTGCAGCAGTGGCCAAGGCCGGCGACTGAGGCAACGGTGCAGGAGGACGGGCGGGAGCGGGGCGATCGTTGATCCGGGCTGGCGCAGTGAGCTATGCTTGATCACAAACCCGCTGACCAAAAAATCCGGCAGCTTGATAACAAGCTCGAGAGATTCTCTTTTTAGGAAACGATCCGGGCCCGGTGCGGAAGCATCGGGCTTCTTAAATGGTTATACTTCATTTTAAGAAAGAGAGAGAGGTGGCAATATGGGGGCAGCTTTCTACGATATAGCCCGCATCACCGTTAAGGCAGGCGATGGAGGTAACGGTGCGGTGAGCTTCCGCAGGGAAAAGTATGTACCGGCCGGAGGTCCGGACGGAGGCGACGGGGGCGACGGCGGCAGCATCATCCTGGAAGTGGACAACAATTTGAGTACCTTGATCGACTATACCTATCGCCGTCATTACCAGGCCGGCTCCGGCGGTCATGGGCAAGGCAGCCGCAAGCACGGGCGCAATGGCAATGATGTGGTGCTCAAAGTCCCGCCCGGCACAGAAGTCCGCCTGGCGGGAACAGGTGAACTCCTCTGCGATATGCTTGCACCTGGGGAAAGATTTGTGGCTGCCCAAGGTGGGCGGGGCGGCCGCGGCAATGTGCATTTTGCCACCTCTACCAGGCAGGCCCCCCGCTTTGCCGAACTGGGGGAAAAAGGTGAGGAAAAAGAACTCCTGCTGGAGCTGAAACTTTTGGCCGACGCCTGCCTGGTCGGCTATCCAAATGCCGGCAAGTCCACCTTCATCGCTGCGGTGTCGGCGGCCAGGCCGAAAATAGCCAACTATCCCTTCACCACCCTGGCGCCCAACCTGGGTGTGGTGCGCCTGGGGCCGGAGGAGAGCTTTGTGGTCGCTGATGTTCCCGGCTTGATCGAGGGGGCGCATAAAGGGGCCGGCCTGGGCCACGACTTCCTGCGGCACATCGAGCGCACCCGCGTCATACTCCACGTGGTGGATGCCGCCGGCGTGGAGGGAAGGGATCCGGTGGAGGATTACCGGACCATCAATCACGAGTTGGCTCAGTATCATGAGAAGCTCGCCGGGTACCCGCAGCTGGTGCTGGCCAACAAGACCGACCTGCCGCAAGCCGAGACCAACATCGCCCGCCTGGCGGCCGAGGCGGCCAAGGACGGCCGGGAATGCTACCCCATCAGCGCCGCCACCAAAGCCGGGCTGAAAGAGGTGCTTTATCGGGCCTATCAACTGATCAAGGAAGCCCGGGCGGGCTCGCCGCTGCCGGCAGCGGTGCGGACGCCGGGAGGACCGGAACAGGCACCGGAACCCAGGGAAGATATGATATTGTATAAAGCAGAGTTCACTCCCGGCGAGTGGGACGAGAAAACCGGCCGGCGGCGCCGCAGCGATCTGAAAAAGTTCACCATCAGGCGGGAAAATGAGAAATATGTGGTGGAAGGGGCCGGATTAGCCCGATTTCTCGCCAGAATGGACACCACCAATCCTGCCACCATTCGCTACCTGCAGAGGCTTTTAGGTAAAATCGGCGTATATGAAGCCCTGCGCCGGCATGGGGTGCAAAACGGCGACACCGTGGTGGTCGAAGGACTGGAATTTGAGTTTGTCGACTGATGATGAAGCGGTTTATATAAACAGCGCATAAACATGAGGCGCAATGGTCGGCATTCGGCAGGGAAGTGCGCCGGGGGCTAGAATCTATCCCTTGTAGCAAGCAGCCGGGGTTATGCTGTTTGTACCAAAGGTAACTGTTTGGAGGGAGTTATCGTTCATGGAAACGTATCACGACTGCCTTCCGTGACGCTAAACGCATTGTCATCAAAGTTGGTACCAGCACCATCACTTATGCCAACGGGAAGATGAACCTGACGCAGATGGAGCGCCTGGTGCGCTACATCTCCGATATGGTCAACGAAGGACGGCAGGTGGTGGTGGTCACCTCCGGCGCCATGGGGGCAGGAACCAGCCGGCTGGGCTTAAAAGAGCGTCCCCGGACCATACCGGAAAAGCAAGCGGTGTGCGCCGTGGGTCAGAGCATACTTATGGAAACCTACGGCAAATTATTTGCCGAGTATAATCAGGTGGTAGCGCAAATCCTCCTGACCAGGGAAGATATCACCGAGCGGCGGCGCCATCTCAACGCCCGCCATACCCTCATCCAGCTTTTGCGCATGAGTGTCGTGCCGATCGTGAACGAAAACGATACCGTCGCCGTCGATGAGATCAAGTTCGGGCAGAACGATACCTTGGCCAGCTTAGTCGCCGGCCTGATCGGGGCCGATCTGCTGATTATTTTGACGGATGTGGACGGGCTTTATTCCATGGATCCTAAGCTGGGCAAAGGAGAGCGCATTCCTCTGGTCACCGAGATCACGCCGGAGATTGAAGCCCTGGCCGGAGGTCCCGGATCCCATCTGGGGAGCGGCGGGATGATGTCCAAGATCCAGGCCGCCCGCATTGCCACCCTTTCCGGCAGCGCCGTGGTGATCGCCCATGGTCGCGCCGACGGCATCCTGCGTCGCATTTTGAACGGCGAGTCGGTGGGTACCCTCTTCGTGCCGTCCGATCACAAACTCGGCAGCCGCAAGCGGTGGATTGCCTTCTATCAGCAGCCGCAGGGGGACGTGATCGTCGACGAAGGCGCCGCCAGAGCTTTGGTAGCGGAAGGGAAGAGCCTTCTGCCGAGCGGCATAGTGGGTGTCCATGGCTTTTTCGAAGAGGGTCACCTGGTGCGCATCCTCGATGAAAAGGGGAATGAGCTGGCCAGAGGACTCAGCAATTATAAATCTGAAGATATCAGGCAAATCAGAGGCATGAAAACGAGCCAGATCAGCGAAAAGCTCGGCCACAAGATATATGACGAAGTGGTGCACCGCGATAATATGGTCCTCTCTACCAGGCTGAAAGCTAACGGCATGAAACCTGATGAGAGCGGCGGGATGGCAGCCTCCGGTGCCGGTGGTGAACTGCACGGTTAGCATAAGATGCAGGAACAGGAGATGCAGTTAAGGGAGAAAGAAATAAAACAAGGGCAAAGCGGCCGCAGGCGCCGGGTGGGCGTGATGGGAGGTACCTTCGATCCGCCGCATTATGGTCATCTGGCCGCCGCAGAGGCGGCGTGGGAGGATCTGGACCTCGACGAGGTGCTGTTTATCCCGGCCGGTGTGCCGCCCCATAAGAAGTCTGAGGAAGTGAGCGCCGCTCATCACCGGCTGGCTATGGTGAAACTGGCGGTAGCCGGCCATCCTCACTTCAGGGTGAGCCGCATGGAGCTTGAGCGCCCGGGGCCTCACTATTCGGTGGACACCATTCGCCTACTTACAGAAGCACAGCCGGGGGAGGAGTTTTATTTTATCATCGGGAGCGATATGGCCTTTGAGCTCCCCCGCTGGTACGAGCCGCGGCAGCTGGTCGCTTTGTGCCGCATCGTGGTCTTAAACAGGCCCGGTTACAGCATGGACGAGCTCTCCTGCCATCTGGCAGGCCTCTTTGCCGCCCACCCGGACCATCTGCTCATGCACCGGGTGCCTGGGGTGGACATATCATCCACCGAGGTGAGGCAGCGCTTGGCTTTAGGCAAGTCGGCCCGCTATTTATTGCCCGATGCGGTTTTGGCTTACATAAAGGAAAATCATCTTTATGTAAATAAGGCGGCCGGAGACGGGTCTGGGATGTGTGCGGCCGCCGGGGCAGGAGCCGGGGCTACGCCGCTTAGGCCACCGGCGGAGCTCCGGGCTTGGCTGGAGATGCGGATGAAGCCGGCCAGGTTGGCCCATAGCGAGCGGGTGATGAAGGCGGCTTTGCAGTTGGCGGCCGTCCATGACCCCGAGCGCGATCCCTTGGTGGTGCAGACTTCGGCCATCCTGCATGATGTGGCCCGCGATCTTTCCGTGACTGAGCTGGAGAGGATCATCAGCGAAGCCGGGAGGTCCTTGCCAGCCAAAGAGTGGCGGTCCCCGGCTTTGCTTCATGCCGAGGCCGGAGCGCTTCTGGTGCAGAAGGAACTCGGCATCAACGATCCGGAGGTGCTGGGCGCCATCCGCTACCACACCACAGGGCGACCCGGCATGACCACTTTGGAGAAAATCATCTTCCTGGCCGATTATATAGAAGAAGGGCGCAGCTTTCCCGGAGTGGAAGAAGTGAGGCGGCTGGCGGCCGTCGACCTGGACAAGGCGGTTTTGACCGCTCTTGAACAGTCCATCATGTACATAATAAAAACAGGCCGTCCGCTTCACCCGGCAACCTTGGAGGCGCGTCACCATCTGCTGGCGAAGGTAAAAAGGTAGTGAAGTAATAACCCTGACGGAGAACTGTAGTCATGAAACCGAACCCGCTCGCCGATCTATCAAACCTGCCCGGAGGCAAGCGCAGGTGGTTTTGCCGCAGAAAAAGGCGTTGGCTGAAGCCTTTGGCGGTGGTTCTCTTGTTGTTGCTCACAGGGGCGGTCGCCCTTTTTGCTGCCGTGCAGTTATATCAGGCTCAGCTGGACCGGGATTTGGCCAAGCTGGCTGAGCTGCCTGCCGAGGAACGGCGCATTACTACCCTGGTGTTGGGTGTGGACACCCGGGAGGCCGACAGCGGGCGCAGCGATACCATCATGCTGGTCAGCTTCGATCCCGTCTCCGGCGAGACCGGCGTCTTGTCCATTCCCCGTGATACCAGGGTGAAAATCAACGAGCGCCGGTATGACAAGATCAACGTCGCCTATCCGCTCGGCGGGCCTGAATTGGTGCGGCAGACGGTGGAGGAACTCCTGGGCATAAAGGTGGATCATTACATAATCATCGATTTTCCGGCCTTTGAACGCATCGTCGATGCCTTGGGCGGGGTGGTTCTGGAAGTATCCAAACCGATGTATTACCAGGACCGGGCGCAAAATCTGGTCATCGACATCAAGGAAGGTCTCCACCAGCTGAACGGGGCGGAGGCGCTCGGTTATGTCCGCTACCGCAATGACCGGCTGGGAGATATCTCCTTGGTCGATCCGGTCAACGGCATCTATGACGGCCGGGTGCAACGGCAGCTGGCCTTTGTACAGGCGTTGGTAGCCCAGGCGCTTAAGCCGCAAAACTGGCTGAGAGCGCCATTCCTGGTCAAGCAGTTGACTGAAGCATTGGAAAGCGATCTCTCGTCCAGTCAACTAGCCGATCTGATCCTTCTGGCCAAAAAGGTGAATGCCGATAATTTGACCACCCGTGTGCTGCCGGGAAGAGCCGCCCGCATCAACGGCGCCAGCTACTGGATTGCCGATGAGCCGGAGATGAAAAAGGTGGTGCGCGAGCTCGTGATGGGGGAGGACGAGAGCGCCAATATGTGATAGGATTAACAAACCAAGGGAAATATTTGTTTGACGGGAGGTTGATGTAGGCTGAAAAAGGAACCGGAACAGCTGGTAGCCATAGCTGCCGAAGCTGCCCTGAACAAACTGGCGGAAAATGTGGTCATCTTGTCTTTGCGCGAGCTGACGATCATGACCGATTATTTCCTGGTGGCCAGCGCCGAGACCACCATCCAGGTGCGGGCTATTGCCGAAGGCATAATAGAGGCCCTGGAAAAGCAGGGGGTTAATTACCTGAGACGTGAAGGCTGGGAGGATGCCCGCTGGGTGCTCATCGATTATGGCGACCTGGTGGTACATGTGTTCATCCGGGCGGACAGGGAATACTATGATCTGGAACGCTTGTGGGGCGATGCCGCCCGGCTGTCGGTGGACGAGGTCAAGGCCATGGCGGAAGTGTAGGCCTTCCAGGCCGAATCAAGCCTCGCACAAAATTGAAAAAAGAGGATATCAAAGGATAAAAATGCCTGTGCTATCTTTACCTTAATCCATTGACAACAGTCGGGGGTAGCTTATAATAGAAGTTTGTGTAGACAAGACGACCTACGGCAACACCTGATGAAAGCTGCCGGTGGCAGTCTGGTGATCAGGCTCGCTATGGGGTCGATGCACTCTAGTCTTGACGAAAGGGTGGTCGGGATGAAGGTGTACGACACTGTGGGGGCCCATATCCTGGCGGATTTCTGGGGTTGTGATTACACTCGGTTGAATGATGCAGGTGAACTGCGGAGGGCATTGCACCGGGCCGCTGAAGTGGCGAAAATGACAGTGTTGGGTGAAGAGTGGCACCAATTCAGCCCGTGCGGATTGACGGGTATGTTGCTGTTGGCGGAAAGCCATATAAGCATTCATACCTATCCGGAATCGGGATACGCGGCAGTGGATATTTTCACCTGCGGCGGCGGTGAAACCGATAAAGCTTTAGAGCATCTGCAAGACGTCCTGCAGCCTGTGAAGGTGCGGAAATATAACATCAGGCGGGGCGTGTTGGCAGACGCCGAAAACATTCAGCCTGAGGGCATAACCAACGAGGTCATGACGCCGGCCGGCTGTAGCTCATGCACCGATTGAGGCCTGCTTGAGGTCGTTGCCGAAGGTTTGCGCTTTTGCTTTAACCATAGCCATAGCTATATAACCTTAATCGACCAGCACCTCCATTTCAGGCAGCTCTTTGGGCGCTCCTTCCCGCAGGTATCTTTGTATGATCTCGGCAAGAGACAAAGGGGTCAATGTTTCCGTCGTGCGGCTGAGTTCGACCAGCGGCCACCAGCGGAAGCACTGCAGCACCTTTGCTTCCACCGCATCGCTGATATGGGGGACAAACGGGCGGGTGCGGACGATATAAATATTTTCCCGCTGGCAATAGCGCTTCTCTCCCCAGGTGAAGGTGTGCTGGCGGCGCCAGACCAAGGGACCGATCTCCATCTCGGTTATGCCGAGTTCCTCCTGCAATTCCCGCCGCAGGCATGATTCTGCGCTCTCGCCCTCTTCCATGCCGCCACCCGGCGTGATCCAGAAGGTTTTTCTGCCCTGCGGCGGCTGGACCTTCATCAGCAACACCTGCAACTCTTCCTGTAGCTCTTCCTGCGGCCTTTGATGTTGAGCGGCAGATGTATCTTTGCCGCTGCTGCCGGGCAGGGGGGCGAGCAGGATGGCCCGCACGGCATTTCTCTCAATTATCATTTGTTTATGCTCATACCTTTCCGTTTCCGGTGCTCCTCCGGGTAACTACCGCTTCTAATTTTAGCCGACATAATGTCCTGCCGGGAACCATAAATAAAATATGATTTCGTTCCTAGGGCAAAAAGAGCGGCCGGCTCGTAAAGTGAAGGGCAGGGATAAGGAATGGGAAAGGACGCGGACGCCGAAATGGCCAGCATTGAGGAGATCTACCGCCGGGCATACAGAACGATCAGGGGACTTGATCCTAAAACCAAAGCCAGCCTGCGGCGACGGCTCGCCAGGGAAAACATACACGATCCGGCAGCCATCAAGCGGCGGATCGACCATCTGGACCCCGTAACATGGCGGCGCATGGAAGCCAAGTTGGGCCTGCGGGTCTCCAAGGCGCAGATCAGGGCCATGGATGCCGCTACGGTAGCCAGATTGGTGAGACGGCTCAAAGCCGCTTTAGATGATTAGCCGGATTGTTAACCATAGATTTTGGAGACCATAGCCAGCTGCTCACAGCTGCTCACAGTCAAATATAAGGATGAAACCAGCTTTACCGGCTGGTTTTTCCTTATTTCGGCAGAGGCCGCCAATTAGGCAGAGGCCGGCAATTGTGTGGGGCAAATGTGTGGTTGTGTGTAAAGGCATGTGTGAGGGCGGGGCGAGTTATATCACCAGCCGCCACAACAGCGAACCGGCCAGCACCAGTAAGGCCATGCCGGCCAGGTTGATCAGCAAGCCGGTGCGGGCCATGTCTGCAGTGCCGATCGCCCTGGTGCCATAGGCCATGGTGTTGGGCGGTGTGGAGATGGGCAGGGTCATAACCATGGAAATAGCCAGGGTGGTGGCGACCGTTATGGCGGTCATGGCCGGATGACCGGCACACAGGCCGATAACGATGGGCATGAGCAGACCGGCGGTAGCCGTGTTGCTGATGAATGTGCCCAATAGCGAAGTCAAAGCAATCATCAGCACCAGCAACTGCCAGATGGGCATGCCGGCGGTCGGCAGGAGGTCGGCAATCACTTCCGGCAAGCCGGCCTGCTGAAAAGCCACGGACAAGCTCAGACCGCCGCCGACGATGAGCAGCACATCCCAACCCAGGTTGCTGATGTTTTCCGTGCTTAAGGTTTTGCTGCCGAATAGCAGGATGACGGGAATCAGGCCGACGATACCTTCAGGGATGCCGTGCCAGGCGGAAGTGAGCCAGAGCAAGGCGGTGCCGATAAAGGTAGCCAGCACAAACCAGCCCCGCGTGGTGATGGTCGCATTGTTTTGTCCCGCTCGGGTCAGCAGCACGGTGCCGGATTGCGGCGGGAAGAAGCGCATCAATAGAAACCAGGTGAAAAAGAGCATGAGAAGCATGACGGGAACGGCGATCGCCATCCACTTGATAAAGCTGATTTCCACACCCGCCCGCTGCAACGCACCAAGGGCTATGACATTGGGCGGGCTGCCCACCGGTGTGCCCATGCCGCCTAAGTTGGCGGAGAAGGGTATGGCGAGCACCAGTGCCCGGCGCCAGGGATCGGATTCGGCTATGTTACCCAACACAGGGAGCATTACCGCCAGCATCAGGGCGGTGGTGGCCGTGTTGGACATCCACATTGAAAGAAAGACGGTGGCGGCCATAAAGCCGGCTAAGACCGCTCCGGGCGTGGGCGGCAGGCGCCGCAGAATGGCGGAGGCCAACAAGGCGTCCAGGCGGTAGCGGCTCAAAGCGGCGCTGAGGGCAAAGCCGCCCATGAATAAAGTGATGGTGGGGTCAAAAAAAGGCTGCAGGAATGCTTTATATTCGCTTCCCTCGAAGCCCAGGGGGCCGCCCGGCAGCCCCAACAGCGTCACTTCCAGGAAGAGGATGATGAACGAGGTTACATAAAGCGGCACGGCTTCGGTGATCCAGAGCATGGCGGCGACGCCGAAAATGGTTAAGGCCAGGCGGGGAGCCGGCGCCAGGCCGGAGGTGAGGAAGTATATCAAAAAGGATACTCCTGCCGACAAAAGAAGCCGCCGGATGCGGATGGTATCGGCGGGCCCCCTCGGAAGCGGCGGTTTCTGCAGTTCCTGACTACGGCTTTTCTCCAGCATATTCATCTTCCCACCAATACTTCTCAAGCTAAATAGCTTGCGATTATTTTGGCATCTCCTGTATCGTCCCACTGCCGGTGGGGGATGTCAAGACTGTAATATAATCGCTGCAAAATCGCAGCAAGAGGTGCTTGACAGCCATCACGGGACATGCTAAATTAAAGAAGGTCGCTTGCAGCAACCGTTCCTCGGTAGCTCAACGGTAGAGCATCCGGCTGTTAACCGGAGGGTTGCTGGTTCGAATCCAGCCCGGGGAGCCAAACAAAAAACCGCCGTTTGGGCGGTTTTTTTTGTGTGCCTGTCATTCAGCTCGCCTGTCATTCGGTCCGCCGCTGTCGATCAGCCGGGCGGTGTCGTTCAGCCGGCCGTTCAGGCATCCGTCCTCCGGTATTGCCGACGATGCTGCAGTCCGTAATGCAGGGCTTCATCGAGAAAAGCATCGATATTCTCCAACGGTGTGCCGGCGACGATGCCGTTGCCGGCCGCCAGGCACATCCCGCCGCTTGGCTGGTCGAAGGTATCGATGAGGTAGCGGACTTCGGTCCGCACCTCCTCTGGGGTGCCTTTCTGCAAAATGTGCTGCACGTCGATGCCGGCGAGGAAGGTGAGCCGGTTGCCATATTTGGCGGCCACCTCATTCTCATCCATAGTGTATTTCTGCACAGGATGAAAGACATTCACTCCCGCATCGGCCAGGTCGCCGAGGATGGCGGTGTTGTTGCCGCAGCTGTGCAGCCAAAAATGCAGGTTGTTTTCCCGGCAGACGGCCCCCACTTTTTCATAATATGGTTTGATCAAGGAGCGGAACTGATCCGGATGCATCATCAGCTGCGTTTGATGACCTAAGTCGTCGCTGGTCCAGAAGCCGTCGGGCTGCAACTCCCGCACGGCGCGGCGGATAAGCTTCACATATAAATCGCAAAGAGCTTCATTTAGGCGGCGGACTTGATCGGGGTTTTCGTAATAATCCACCAAGAGGTTCTCCATGCCGCGCAGATACCAGGGACGCTCAAAGAAAAGCCGCCACCAGCCGAACAGAAGGTAACGGTTTTCCGCATGCGCCTTTTCGGCGATAGCATGATAATCATCAAACAGGTGCGGTTCGTCCGGGTCCGGCATCTTGGCGATAAACTCATCCAAATACTTCCAGTCGGGCAGTATGCCGCCCGCATCAAGGGCCCGGCTGCCGGCGGTATTCCAGGAGAGGTTCATCTTGCCCGCCTCCAGCGGAATGTTGATCAGGATAAACATGGCGTCTTCCGGGTATTTGTGGAACTGAGCCAAAGAGTGGCCGTATTGCTCACGCAGACCTTCTCCCCACCATTTAGCCCGGATCATAGGTATACGCACCGGATAGCGATGTTCCACGGCACGGACTACCTCTTCTTTCGGCAGTGGAGCAAATATATCTTCCATATCTCACCTCAAACCATATATTGGCTTAATCAGCCATAGCTTCCTTCAGATTTGGTATAATCGGCTCAAAAGGGCGGGCGCGGTTTCGGTCAAGGAGTGCTCTATATGACATATGTAGTGCTGCTTCGGGGTATTAATGTCGGCGGCAAACGGAAAGTCGATATGAAGCGACTGAAGGAAATATGCGAGCGGGTAGGAATGAAGGAGGTCCGGACTTATATCAATTCCGGAAATGTGATATTCCAGTGTGAAGCCGATGAGTCTGCCCTGCTGGCCGGAGCACTGGAAGCGGCTATACAAAGCGAGCTGGGCTTTCCGGTCAAGGTGTTCCTGCGGGATGCCGGTAATATCAGAGCGATCGTGGCAGCGATGCCGGCAGACTGGGTTGACGGTGACGAAGCCAAATGCGATGTTTTGTTCCTGGATTATAGTATCGATGCAAAGGATTTGCTTGGTCGGCTGACGATAAATCCGGGTATCGACGAGGTCAAGCATGTTCCTGGAGCCATATTGTGGCGGGTAGAGCGAGCCAAAGTCACCAGGAGCGGCTTGCTGAAGCTGGCAGCTACCGAGTGGTATGCGAAAATGACTGTCCGCAATTGCAACACCGTGCGCAAGCTGGGCGCTCTCATGGAGAAAATATAGCACCACCTGCGTGGGATGTTGAATAATACCTGGCTACATAAGTGGAGTATACAAGATGATAGGAGATAAGCTATCGATCACGACGTTTCCGGGAAGCGGAAAGCGCAAATAGTCTTGGCCACGCTGGGGTTTGTTGTAGTCCTTTATGTCACGTGGATTGGTGCTTGGCTGCTTATTGGGCTGCTGGAGGACCTGGTGGGATGGCCGGCGACGGCTGATGACAGGACCTTTTATTGGACGGTGTGGCGGATAATTCTTTGGATGGTGCCGGCTGCCCTGGTAATGCGCTACTCCGGGATTGGCATACTGGAAGCGCTCAAAGGTAAGGGGCTCCGCTCAATTTTGTCCTGGGGAGGCGGCGTCGGGCTTCTCATCGGTATGGAAGTGTGCATACGCCTGTGGATGGGAGAGCCGCCTGATGTGCCGGTACTCAACTGGCAGCTGGTAAGCACGGTGATCATGGCGCCGCTGGCGGAAGAGTTTGCCTTTCGGGGAGCGGTTTTGGGCGGTTTACTGAAAAAATATAGTTTCGGCATTGCCAACGCCCTCTCATCGCTCTTTTTCGTCGGCGCTCATATGCCGGGGTGGTATTTCTCCGGCACCCTTGTGGAAAATGTCACCAAGCCTGTCGGCGGCGCCTTATCTATCTTCATATTAGGGTTGATCTTCGGCTTTGTCGTATTCAAAAGCCGCTCGGTGGCGAGCGGCATGATCGCTCATGCGATTAACAATTTCGTCAGTGTGCTTTGACTGGACAGGTTTTTAGAGGTTATAACCCAGTTTTCTTCCCTCCAGAACCACCCGCTCCTTCAGTGGGGCGATGCGTCTGTTCATTTCCTGCAACAGGCGCGCCATTTCCTGCAGGCCGGCGGTCATAGCTCTTTTGATACGGTTTTGTGACTGCGTGTAGGCCATCTTTATCTCTTCCGTGGCCAGAGATCGTGCCGTTTCGCAACGCTCCAAAGCCTGCTTTTGCTCGCTCAACAGCCGGTCGACAGCCTCTTCCAACCGGGGATTGGGAATAACCTTCTTATCAAGGTGCTGCTTGATAAGCTGCACGGCGGCGCCGCCGGACAGCCGGGTGCTTTTGCGCCGCAGATAGGCAGCCAGCCTGGAGAGTTCCCGTCGCCGGCTCCTAAACCAGCTCTTGACAGCCATATAGATCAAGTCGTGGTGCGCCGGCCAAAATGTCCGCCGGAATAGGCCTGATCGCTTCATCATCTGCAATACCTCTTTTTGCTCGTCGACCAGGCGGCGCTCGCTTTCCGCCAGAGCCTCAGGGACAGCGAGAGCAAAAGCTCGACATGCGGTCTCATAATCATTTTTGGCCAGGTATAGATCCTGGCGATGGGTGTGCTCGATGGAGCGCACCCTATCCTGGAGTTCGTCGTTGACGTTGGATATCAAATTGGCCATGGATTCTCTGAATGAAGCATGTTTCTCTTCTATTTGCCTCTGACTTTCGTCTACCGCCCTTTGATAGTCCTCTACAGCTTCCCTGAAGGCCATGGTTTTGATGCTGTTGGTAAACATCCTACCGGAAATGCCGCCAATTAGGGCACCTATGGCCGCGCCTGTAATTGTACCAACTCCCGGCGCGATGAATGTGCCGATGGCTGCGCCGATCTTGCCGCCAATGGTACCGCCGATGCCGGTGCCGGCCACATCGAGGCCGATGTTTTTCAGGGAAGTGAGCAAATCTGTGTAGCCTTTATAGTTAAGTTTCAATTCCCGCCAGCCGGAAACCAGAAAGGTGATTACCGGTATCTCCACGTCGAAGTCGACACCTTCAACACCTTCCAAGGTTTCGGTAATCTTGCTCGTCAGGTGTTCGTGGTCCAGCTCCGTGAGGGGGATCACTTTGTCCTGGAGCTCGGCCGGAAGCTCTGCGGCCAAATCGGGGCTGGTGATAACATCGATGTCCGGGTATTTGTCGAAGTGCTCCATGATGTGACCAATGCCTTTTCCCACTTTCACGTTATATTCCTGGCCATCCACCAGTAGATCCCAGCCGGGGTTGTTGGCGGTTTCGGCGGCCAGCACCTCAAAACCGGACGCTTCCAAGGCATTGGCGGCTATCTCCTCACCGACATACCCTTCCAGCCGTGAAAACCATCCGGCATATGCTTCCGGACTCATGGCTTCGGTAGACTCCACAATTTGCTTCAAGTCGCTGAAATTCTCGATGTTTTCCTTCAGCGAGAAGTCGAGGGCTGCAACCACTTCCGGATGTATTTGCTGATAGGCCAGGAAAAGGGGGAAGCTGGCTAAGGCGGCGTCGGCCGCGGCCGGAATATATTCAAGACCTCGCCGCAGAAAAGATGCGCTTTGGCCTTGGGGTTCACTATCCGCAGCTTGGGCAGGGTGCGGTGCGATGTGCAAATCCGTGAGCGGTTCAGGGCGCACTTCCTCTAGGCTGCTTTCGTTTCCGGACCGGGCATACCAAGAGTAACAGTTGTCTGGTGGACAATAGCTTTTTCGCCGGGCTATGCCGCGCCTGATGTGGATGTGCCGGGCGCCTAGATAAAGCCGGTGTCAATGCTGTATTCACTGAAAGAGTTGGAGGATAAGTGGCGAATATTAATTAAATGGATGAGTTGGAGCTTGGGATGAACGTTTTTGGCGGATTGTTGGCTGATCCGGACAAGCGTTTCAAAGCCGGCACCGGCCGCTTCCTGCGCCGACTGGAATTCCGGGATATAGAAGAGGTCGATGATGTGGTAGTGCTGGAATTTTTGTCTCAGGCCTTTGTACGCCTGCCGTATTTCAAGGAGAACTGGCATAAGCTCCGGATGGAGAGTTTGTGTTGACGGGTGTAATTTAAATATTATGGATTGATGAAAAGGGAATATGTTAAGCAAGAGGAAGGCACTTTGAAACAGTGGGTTGCGGAAGCCATTTCCGGATGCATATAAGATACTCGCCGACGAGCTCCATGAGCCCCGGTCGCCGTTTGCAAAAGGCTGACAGACATCGCAGGACAATTGTTGCAGGCAAGTGTAGCCGACGGCTTCACGTTTCCAGGGCGAAACCAATAAGAAGGTGTATGATATGGAAGACAACAGCCTCGATGCAGCATTAGGATAGTCTCCTCAAACGGAGCCAATTTATTTCCATAAAGGTGACAAGGGAGTTATAATATGGCCAACAGATCGAAAGCGAGTTCCATCGACGAATACATAGCGGAGTTCCCGTCCGATATTCAAAAGGTATTACAAAAGATTCGCTCGGTGATCAAAGAGGCTGTGCCCGATGCGATCGAGACGATTAGCTATGCGATGCCCACCTTTGATCTGAACGGGAAACACTTGGTGCATTTCGCCGCCCATGCGAAACACATAGGTTTTTATCCCACGCCGAGCGCCATTGAGCAGTTCAGGTCTGAACTCGGACCCTATAAATTCTCAAAGGGCGCGGTGCAATTCCCGCTTGATCAGCTGCTGCCGCTCGCTCTGATGCGGAAGATGGTTGAATTCAGGGTCCATGAGGTGCGGAAGTCCTAGCATTTGTATTCCGCCCCATTGTCGATAGAAAGGCGTAAATAGGATGGACTTTATTGCAATTGATGTCGAGACGGCCAATCCGGATGTAGCATCGATTTGCCAGGTGGGAATAGCGGCGTTTCTGGATAGAGAGATCGTGGACGAATGGCAATCTTTGGTGGATCCGCAGGATTGGTTCAGCCCACATAATGTGGCCATTCACGGGATCACGGCGGACATGGTTCGGGGAGCGCCGGCCTTTGCCGAGATAGTCCCTCATCTGCATCAATACCTTGATGGTCGTGTAGTCGTCAGCCACACCCCTTTTGACCGGATAGCCATACATCGGGCCTTTGATTTGTGCGGACATGGAAAGCCACAATCCATCTGGTTGGATTCTGCCCGGGTGGCCAGGCGGACCTGGAAGGAAGTAGCCAAAAGAGGATATGGCCTGGCCAACGTATGCCAAATGATCGGCTATGAATTCACGCATCACAATGCCCTTGAAGATGCCAAAGCGGCCGGACAGATCATTCTGGCCGCCATGAAAATCACCGGCCTGAGCGTGCAGGACTGGCTGCGGCAGATGGACCAACCGCGTTATTCCCAGCGGTCCAGGTGGGGTAAGCCGGTGGCCAGACCCGGCAATCCGGACGGCCCTCTTTATGGAGAGGTTCTGGTTTTCACAGGTCAACTGCGGATGCCCCGAGAGAAGGCGGCGGAAATGGCCGCCCGGCTCGGGTGCGAAATTGCGGATAATGTAACCAGAAGAACCACCATTCTGGTGATAGGCGACCAAGGCCACAGCAGCCTGGATGGACGCGGCAAGAGCACGAAGCTGCGGAGGGCTGAACAACTCATAGCCGCCGGCCAACCGCTCAGGATCCTGACGGAGGCCGATTTTCTGCAGATGGTCAATCTCGGGAAATTGCTGCCCGGAGCTTAGCTGCCGGCCGGTTATGGTCAAGTGCCTGAAGTTATTTGTGGAGGAAATAGTCTTGTTTAAATGCCCGCAGTGCGGAAAATATACCGATCTGTCTCAGTGTGCCTATTGTGGCTTTACCTTTGCCAAGATGGACGATATCTACCAACTCACGGAGGATCCGGGCCTCAACCTGGACGGCGGCAAAGGGGTCAAGTATCTCGGCTATGATCGGGTGGGGCCATATTTCAGCGGGCGCCGCCGGCTGGAATGCGATCCGGCCGGTATGGCTGTAGCCGGCCGGGTAGCCGAGTTGGCTGATTGGGGGACAATACTCGATCTCGGCTGCGGCGACGGGCGCCTGGCGGTGCCTCTCGCCTTGCAAGGGTGTACCGTCATCGCCGGGGATATCTCCCAGGTCATGCTCTGCCTGATGCTGGAGAAAGCCCGGCATAACCAGGTGCTGCCGACCCGGCTCATTCCCTGCCGGATGAATGCCCTGTCCATTCCCCTGGCCGACAACTCCGTTGCCGGTGCCTTAGCCGTCAGCATTTTGCATCTCATATCGGAGCCGCTCTTGGTGATCCGCGAGCTCTACCGGGTGATAAAGCCCGGTGGTAAACTTTTCATCATGGGCAACTCGCCGGGTCTGCCCAAAGAGGTGGCTGAGGAACTGAAAGCGTTGAATCAGGAATATGAGCAGCGGGTCAACGCCTTTCACCGCCGTTATTGGGAGCTTATCACGGAGGCCGGAGTTCAGGCCACCCGCTATAGCTGGGAATTTGATCAGCATGCGGCCTGTGCGGCGATTTTCGGCAACCATACGGAGATCAAGATCGATTTCTTCCGGCGGGACAAGGAAACTATGGCGGATTACTTTTTATATCGCCTTGGGGGTAAGGGCTTCTCCGACCAGCAAGGGGTGCCGGACGAACTCCATGAGCAAGTTTTTGCCCGGGTGGTCCGGGAATTCCGCGAGCAGTATGGACCCGACTTCGACCAAATCACTTATGCGACGGTCACCGACGGGTTGACTTTGCATTATTTCGAGAAGGAGAGCGAGCAAAGGCGGCCTCTTTAGTGCCGGGCGCCGAAGAAAAGGGGATAATTATGAATGGCTTGGTAGTTGCTCCGGAACCACAAGCCGTCCAGGCCGGCATGGAGGTGCTGGCCAAAGGGGGCAATGCGGTTGATGCGGCCATCGCGGCGGCGTTTGTGCAAGGGGTGGTCAACCCGCTGCTCTGCGGCATAGGAGGCTCAGGGTTATTATTCTTGCATCATGGGCCGACGGATGAGACGCTCTTGATAGACTGTTCTTGTACTCTTGGTTCCAACTTGCCACCGGCCGACTGGCCGGGACGCTGTGTCGGCAGGTCGGAGGCGTATGGGCGTTATATTCTCGACAATGAAGATAATCAGATGGGCTACCGCTCCATCGCCACACCCGGAGTGGTCAAAGGGGCCGGCGAGGCCTATCGCCGCTTTGGCAGCGGCCGGCTTTCCTGGACGGAACTCCTGGCACCGGCCCGGCAACTGGCACAAGAAGGCTTTGTTATAGATAAGAGTTTAGCCAGGCAATTGCGCTCTACCGGAGGGAGTCCCGGCTATCCCAGTTGGCAGCGCAAGCTCGCCGGTCAGCCGACAACTGCCGCGCTGCTGGGGCTGCCGCGCCAAGCCGGTGAGCGGCTGGTACAGGAGGATTGCGGCCGTACTCTGCAGCGCTTGGCGGAAAACGGCGCCGACGAGTTTTACTCAGGCAGAATAGGCGAAGAGATGGCCCGAGATATGGAAATGCATAGTGCTCTGATCACCGGGAAGGATCTGCAGCAATATGAAGCGCCGACGGCAGCGCCGGTTTGCGGCAGATATCGGGGGTATGAGGTGCGGGCGGCGGTGAGCGGGTCGTCAAGCAGTCCGCAGGTATTGTCCATGCTGCAGATTCTGGAGGGTTTCGCTCCGGCGGCGATGGAGCACAACAGCCCGGATTACATCGATTTGCTGAGCAGAGTGATGCGGGCCGGATTCGCCGATCACGTGCCGCTGAAGTGTGATCCGCCGTTCTCCGTGGCGCTGCATCTCTTGGCCAAATATACCTCGCCGCGGAGAGCTGCATATTGGCAGGAACGGATCGCTACAGACATGAACATAGGCCTTCTAGGTCCGGCCGGCCATAGTCCGGGCACCACTCATGTTTCCGTAATCGACGGCGCCGGTTCGGCAGTCAGTTGGACGCACACCATCGGCTCCCTCGGCGGATCGGGGGTGATCACCCCTGGTCTGGGGTTTCTGTATAATAATTTCGTTGGCCACTTCAACCCGCGTCCGGGCTATTGGGATTCAATTGTGGCCGGGAAACGAGGAGGCGGGGGAGCGCCGCTTTTGCTATTCAAAAACGGCCGGCTCTTCATGGCTATCGGCGCACCGGGCGGGAGCCGCATATTCACGGCGGTATTGCAGGCTATTGTCAATGTGATCGATCACGGCATGAGCATGGAAGAGGCAGTGGCGGCGCCGCGCTTTCACTCCGAGGAAGACGGCCTGATCTTCGTCGAACCGGCGATACCGGAAAGCACGGTCCGGGAACTGCAGGCCAGAGGCTACCGGGTGAGGCGGTCGACATATATGGCCCGGGTGCAGGCTATCATGGTGGAGCAGGAGACGGGGCGCCTGCTGGCGGGCGCCGATCCGCGAAGTTCATAAAGGAGCGGTTTGGCGACCAGCTTCTGTGCGGGGTTCACGCTTCTTGGACAAGTGGAGATGTTCATGGATTTAGAGCCCGAAAAGGGCCGGGAGTGGCGGAGCGGCATCATATTCATCGGCACCTCTTCCGCTACTGACCCGATGCGCAGGATGGGAGAGCATAAAGCTTATGTCGATGTCTATGCCCGGCAGCGCCGACCCTGGCCGGCCGCATCATACTTTTTCATTCAAAGCCGTCATATATGACTTCGATTACACCCTGGCCGATTCGTCGGCAGGGGTGGTACATTGCGCCAATTATGCGCTGGAGCAAATCGGTATCCCCCCGTTTCCGCCCGGGCGGATTCAGGAAACGATCGGCTTGAGCCTCTCCGGGATGTTGCGGCATCTCATTGGCGAAGAAGCCGACCGGCTGGCGGCAGCCTTCACCAAGCACTTTGTGAGCCGTGCCGACGAGGTTATGACCCAGATGACCAGGATCTATCCTTTTGTTCCGGATGTGTTGCGGTATATAAACCAGGCAGGCATGATGCAGGGAATTGTCTCCACCAAATACCGCTACCGGATTGAGACAATCACTGCCATCTCTGGCATCAGGGAATACTTTACGCTCATTGTGGGCGGGGAGGATATCAAGCTGCCCAAGCCTGATCCGAGCGGGTTGCAGATGGCCATGTCCAGACTCGGTGTGGATCCGGAGGCCGTTTTATATGTGGGCGATCATCTGGTTGATGCCGAAGCGGCCTGGCGGGCCGGCGTCTCCTTCGCCGCCGTCCTGACCGGAACCACCGGGCCGGCCGGGTTAAATAAATTTCCTCATATCAGCATATTGAGAGATGTGTCACAGCTGCCGCCGCTATTGGGCATCGGTGGGGAGGAGTCAGAGGCGGAGGCGGAGGAAGAGGCGGAGGCGGCAGAGCCGGCTTTATAAACAAGCCGGTTGCCGGTAAGTTAGTGAGGAGCATGATCCTGGGCCCGGCAGGCGGCTTGGCGGAGCATCACTATAGCAAAGTGGATCCGCTGCACCGGGCCGACTGGGGCTGAACTGTGGGCTCTTGATATATCGGAAAAACAACTCGAAAAGGCCGCACACCGATTGGCCGCATGCGGCCTGCGAGCCAACTTGATCTGCTCTCCTATGGAAGAAGAATGCGGTCTGCCGATGGATTATTTCGATCTGGTTTATTCTATTTACGCCATCGGCTGGACCACCGACCTTGTCGGTACCTTTAGGCGCATCGCCTCCTACCTGAAAAAGGACGGCGTATTCATTTTCAGCTGGTCTCATCCTATTCATAAGTGTGTGGCTGCAGAAAACGGGGTACTGACCGTCACGAAAAGTTACTTTGATGAGTCCTGGTATACGGTTAATCTTGAGGGTGCGACATTAATGCTGACGGATCGCCAGCTATCGACATATGTGAATGCCTTGGCCGAGGCGGGGTTAATGATCGAGCGGATGATCGAACAATCTGATGAAGACATTTTGCAAAGGCAAAGCGGCGAGTTTGCCGAGAAAGCCAAGATGCTTCCCGTGACCTTGGTGGTCAAAGCGAGGAAGCTATAGCGTCGGAAGATTGATCAATCACCTGGTTGGCTATAAAGAGAGAGGGAGGGTGGTCGTGAGCAATAACAACAGCATATGCAATAACGCTCGCCTGATCGATCCGGCATTGCAGCCGGATGACAACTTCATATTCGGCTGGATAGGCCCGGAGGCCGGCAGGCGTTGGTCCGAACTTACACAGTTCATCGCCGCTCATTATCCGGATGTGTTTGAAATCAAATGGTTGTACGGAGGCAAAAAGCACGGCTGGTACCTGCGCTACAAGAAGTCGCGGTCCTTTTGCTCTTTTTTTCCCGAGCAGGGGCAATTCCAGGTGCTTCTGGTTTTCGGCGCCAAGGAACAACAAAAAGTGGCAGCCATGCTTCCTGAGCTGAAGTCGCATGTGCGCAGCGACTATCAAAGGGCGACTACACATCACGATGGCCGCTGGGTGATAATACTGGTGGATAGCGACGAGGTAGCGGCAGATATAAAGCGGCTGCTGATGCTGAAGCGCAAGCCGAAAGTCGGGACACCAAAGTGAGGGTGAACTGCGGCAATGGAGCTGCACCTTGAGTTGCCAGCCCCGGATCACGAGCGCCAATATAACGAGAAGATGGATGAGTGGGAAGCCGCCGGCGGTCGCATTCAGCCTGGTGCGTTGCGCAGGAACGGAGCGGATACGGCAAAGCCCTCCTGCACCTTGTTTATTGGATAAATTTATAGTGCAGCCGGCGACGTGGCCCGGAAAGTAATGGAGGAGCTACTTGGAGACACAGTCTTATGCGCAAATTCGTGAAAAATTTATAAATGAGATTCTGGATTTTTTTCCCAGTCAGGATCTAATCGCTCTCAACGACATTCGCCAGGCCCTTGAACACCTGGTCGACAGCGCCGGTCCTCAGGCCCTGGCCACTCTCGGCAGACAACTGGAAGCCGACCATGGGTGGGGTTATTATCCCGGTCATCTCCTGGCCCGGCAGATACATGATCTGATCACCGCCCGTTTTCTGAAAGAGGGCTCGACGGTTTCCGGGGCGGAGCATCTGGAAAAAATCAAGAATATGCCGGCAGTGTTGCTGGCCAATCACCTGTCCTACGCTGATGCCAATGTGATTGAGTTTATGCTGCGGCGGACTGGTGACGGACTGCTTGCCGACCGGCTCACGGTCATTGCCGGCCCAAAGGTATTCACCAGTCGCCAGAGGCGGTTTTCCAGTTTGTGTTTCGGCACCATAAAAGTGCCGCAGAGTGCCGAGGTATCTTCTGAAGAAGCGGTCATGAATCAGCGGGAAGTGGCCTTGGCTGCCCGGCGATCCATTGAGGCGGCCCGACGGAGACTTGAGGCCGGTGATGTGTTGTTGCTGTTCGGTGAGGGAACGCGCAGCCGGACCGGAGGTATGCAACCGATGCTGGCCGGTGTGGCCCGTTACATTGAAGTGCCGGAAGTTTGGGTGTTGCCTGTGGGTTTGACCGGTTCGGAAGTTCTTTACCCCGTCGGTGACAATAAAGTCAATCCTGCTTGTATCAGGATGTATGTGGGGAGGCCCATGCCGGCCGGGGCGCTCATGGCGCGCTCCGGCGGCGATCGCCGGATCATGATGGACGTCATTGGCCTGGCAATTGCCGGCCTGCTTCCCGAAACCTATCGCGGTGTGTATGGCAAGGAGGACGACTTCCCGGAGGCAAAGGTCGTGCTTAGGGATTTGATGGAAAATAATATATAAGGTATCCTGCTAGGCGGGTTATTACGCATAACTTTGCAACCACAGCATCATTATGCTATATAATTAGAGTATTATTGTAGCTCCAGCATTTAGGTGAGTTGCGATGAGCCGGCACACACCTTGCATCTTTTGCGAGATCGTTAGCGGGAGAAGTCCTGCAAGTATTGTTTTTGAGAATCAAGACATACTTGCCCTGATGAATCTTCGCCAAGCCAACCCGGGGCATGTGCTTGTTATCCCAAAGAAGCATGTCACCTTTCTATATGAATTGGACCCGCTGCTTGCCGGGGAATTATTCCGCTGCGTGGCGGTGGTGGCAAGAGCTATCCAGGAGCGGTTTCACCCGGACGGATTGACCGTATGGCAGTCAAACGGATCTGCTGCCGGGCAGGAGATCCCTCACGTTCATGTGCATCTGTTGCCCCGGAAAACGGGTGACAGGCATGTAAGCTTCTATCCTGATATACCGCCAATTATGGAACGCCGGCAACTCGATGCATTGGCGGTGGATTTGAAGAATTACATACGATGGGATTGAGGTAAATTACTATGTTGGGTTTGCCCAAAGGGCAGGTATTTTTTGGTGCCCTGGAAGATTGTCTGCGAAAAGACGAATCGCTGTGGCGGCAAAGCACACTCCAGCAGCGCAGGCCTAGTCGAGGTCTTTGGCTATTATAGGATGTTCGATCAGAAGGAGAAATACTTCGCGCGGTAGTCTTTAAGAAGTTGGGTGTTTTGGGACAGCTTCGTTAGCTCCTCGCGTCCACCGGTATCGTAATCACTGTCGAAGGAGAGGAAGTTGAACGAACCAATGAGGTAGAAACTCTCGTTGCAAATCAGAAGCTTGGCTCCTCAATGACCTGATAAGTTCTGCCCTCACGCTCGGTCCTCTGTTGGCTGCGTTCGTGCAAATACAGTAGTGCGCGAAGTTATTCACTTGTAGTAAAATATAACGGGAGGCGGAGTATAGTACTCCAATATAGTATGTTGACATTAAGGTCCACTTTGGAGGTGTGGTACTTTACTATGTATCTGAAAAGGACGATTTTAATCATTTTGGTCATTACCTTGTCGTTATGGGTAGCGGGATGCGGGAAGAAGACTCAAATCGAAAGTAATGGAGCAGTAGAGATTCAAGCAACGCTCACAAGTGAAGTGGTGGATGCATCCGAAATTGGTTCAATTCAGGTATCATTGACAAAAGGAAACATGACAATAACTGAAACTCTCACCAGTTCGGCAGATGGGGAAACGGCATCATGTACTGTTAATGGTCTTGCGCCAGGTACGTGGACAGTTCTGGTTCAAGTATTCGATTTAGTGAACAACGCTACAGCTAGTTGGACCGGAAGCGTAATAATCAAAGCAGGGCAAACAGAGGATGTACATATAACGCCGGAATTAATAACCGGTTCGTTGACTGTAGGTGTTTCGATACCTACCGATTTTGAATTTGGACTTACTCTAGGGAAGCGTTGGGTATGGAAAACGACGGTCGAAGGGATTCCAGGCGAGATGTACCAGTCCATGTGGATTAACGGCTCAGCTAATGTTGAGGGGAAACCGGCGTTAACGGCAAAATTGACATATGACGCATTAAATGTAGCTGTTAACATGCCTTTGTATAGAGAGGGGTCCGCACCTTATTATTGGTACTATTTAGGAGCGCCTGGTTGGGGTATTGGCTTGAATGAGTACCGAAATAATACGGCGCTTTTTACTAGTCCCATAGCGGTTGGCAAAGAATCATATTTGGACCTAGTTGTTGTTGACGAACGCGAAGTTACCGTTCCAGCCGGAACATATAATACATGGTACCTTGAAAAGGAATCAACAAAGATCGAATGTTCGATTGACGCAACTCCATGCCCAGTTGGAGAAGTGGTAACAACAAAAGAAGAAGCATGGATATCACCTACAGATGGCATTATAAAGACGGTAACCACAAGCAATTCCGTTAGTATACCCAGCGGCTTTTCGTTGGGTGATACCGTAACAACAATGGAGTTAGTGAGTACAGAGATAATACCAGTACCTAGTGCTGCGACCGGCTTGTTAGCTTCTATGTTGTGGTTTTCAGATAGTTTAGGGTAAATTATCCCTGGAGCAACTGTTTTATAACATCGAGCTCAATTACTTGTACAAACCCCCGCACATCTAAT
>DULU01000022.1 GCA_012840225.1 Bacillota bacterium | reverse complement strand
GGGCTCTCTTCTGGTATCCGGGGTCCTGAAACCGGCAGCCGGCGCTTTGGCTTCTCTTTCTTCCTTTTTGGTCGCAGGTCCGGCTTCCGGTACCGAGGTCCTGGTTTGAGCCGCCAGCGGAGCCGGTGCTTTAGCAGGCGCAGCAGGCGGTGCCGTCTCCTGTGGAGCGGCCGGCGTCTTCCCTACCGGCGTTGGCGCAGCCGGCTTTCGCGGTGCAGCCGGCTTCGGTGCGGCCGGTGCCACAACCGCCTCTTTAGTCTCCGCCACCGGTTTGGCTGCAGGTACGGAGTCTTTCCCCTCAACCGGTTCCGGCGCTCCGGCCGCTTGGGCGGCGGGTGAGGCAGCAGCTGGAGCTTCAGCTTTTTTCATCTCACCCTGACGTCGGGCAGACCGCTCTTCTGTGGCCTGAGGAGCCGCCGAAGCTGCCGTGGCCGGGGGAGCCGGAGGAGCCGCTTGTTTGACGGGAATCTCCGCTTTTGCGGGAGCCGCCGCTTTGGCAGCAGCTACCGGTTTGGCGGAGGCTGCCGGCTTGTCGACAGGGGCCGGTTTGGCAGGAGCAACCTGTGCAGTGGGAGCAGCCGGCGCGGCGGTTTTGGCCGCTGCCGGAGGTGTAGTCGTTGCCGCCGGTGTTGCCGTGGCCGCTGACGCAGCTGCCGCCGCATTCTCCGCAGAAGGCGTTTTAGCCGCCTGAGCAGTTGCGGCAGCAGAGGCAGCCGGAGTTATGGCAGGAGCCTGGGGCACTGCCGCGCCACCCGGCTTTCCTTCAGCCTTTTCTCCCGGTGCCGGAGCTTGTCCCAGGTCGCCGGGCTTAGAGGCGGCACCGATCGGGCGACCGCGCCGGATCGGACCGCGCGCCCGCGGCGGCATACCAACCGGGCGGGGTTGCACCGGCTTTACCTGAATATCCAGCGCTCCCGTCTTGGAGAAACGGCGCCGGGCCTGCACAGCCAGGGCTTCGTCGACAAAACTCATGTGATTCTTGGTATTCGCGTCGAGACCCGCCAGGTATTCCAGCAGTTCTTTAACATCTATATTGATTTCCTTGGCGAGTTCGCTCACGCGTATTTTCGGCATTGACATCACCTCAAACATTATCCCTTCCCGAGGGCTCCACTGCAAGCTGCTCTTTCAAAGTTTCTAACAATGCGGCGTCGATAGGGCGCTCCAGCGCCCGCTCCAGGCGCTTGCCGGCGATAGCTTTCTCCAGGCAAGCCGGCGACGGGCAAATATAGGCCCCCCGACCCGCCCGCTTACCGGTCGGATCGATGCTGATCACGCCCAGAGGATCACGGACCACTCTCAGCAATTCTTTTTTCGCTTTCACCTGCCTGCAGCCGACGCAGGTACGCTCCGGCAATTTCTTCTTTTTCACCTGGGCGTCACCTACTCCCCGTCATCCTTGATCACGTCCATCAATTTGGCGAGCTCCGACAGGTCACGGATCACTTCCCTGGGTTTACCTTCATCATCTTTATCTTTGCCTTTGCTCTTTTTCGCTTTTTTCCCGGGTTTATCGGCTCCCTCGGCTATAGTGGCCTCATAGAAAGCGGCTTCCGCCCGCAGGGTACGGCGCTCACCGGATTGATCGGCAGAGGGAGAGTTCGCCTTCCCGGCCTCTTCCTTCTCATCACCGGCATGCGGGATTTTAAACAGATCCTCGGCATTCAGACCGTGCTTTTCCGGCACTGGTAAAAGCTGGTCGAAATCGATCTCCCTCTCTTTGACCTGCCGGATAGCCGGCTCACCCTCACCCCGCTCTTTTTCCTCCGGAGCTTCCGGAGTGCTGCTTTCCGGAATGGCAAACATCCGCTTGGCTTCCAGCGCCAGCAACTCCTGCATCTGGCTTTCGCTTTTGATGTCGATCTTCCAGCCGGTGACTCTGGCCGCCAGGCGGGCATTTTGCCCTTCT
Source organism: Bacillota bacterium (assembly GCA_012840225.1). Lineage (GTDB taxonomy): Bacteria > Bacillota > Limnochordia > DTU080 > DTU080 > DULU01. The sequence goes on along the minus strand of DULU01000022.1, from coordinate 38,283 downwards.
TTGCCGATGGCCAGGGATAACTGGTGATCCGGCACCACGGTGCGGGCCATTTTGTCGCCTTCCAGGATCTGCACCCGCAGCACCCGCGACGGGCTGAGAGAGTTGGCTATGAATTGTTCAGGGTTTGGATGCCACATGATGATGTCCACTTTTTCTCCCTTTAGTTCCTGCACCACCGCCTGTACCCTCATCCCCCTGGGTCCGACGCAGGCCCCTACGGGATCGACATTGGGATCCACGCTGTGCACGGCGATTTTGGAGCGGTTCCCGGCTTCCCTGGCCACCGCTTTGATCTCCACAATGCCGTCCTGGATTTCCGGCACTTCCAGTTCGAAAAGCCGCTTCAGGAGGTTGGGGTGAGTGCGGGAGACGATCACCTGCGGCCCCTTGGTGGTTTTGCGCACTTCGGTGACATAGACTTTCATGCGCATGCCGTGCGTGTAATTCTCCCGCGGCACCTGCTCGCTCGGAGGCAGCACGGCTTCCACCTTGCCCAGATCGACCAGGACGTGGCGATGCTCGGTTCTCTGCACGATGCCGGTGACGATGTCGCCCTCCCGGTTCTGGAATTCCTCGTAGATCATCTCTCTCTCTGCTTCGCGAATACGCTGGATCACCACTTGCTTGGCTGTCTGGGCAGCTATGCGGCCGAAATCCCTTGGAGTCACTTCCAACTCTACCACATCGTCCAACTGGTAATTGGGATCAATGGCCCTGGCATCTTCCAGGGAGATTTCGTTGGCTTCATCCATAACTTCCTCCACAACATCCTTGCGGGCAAAAACTTTGATCTCGCCCTTGTCCGTCAGTTGCACGCGTATATTCTGGGCGGATCCATAGTTGCGCTTATATGCCGAAACGATAGCCGCTTCAATGGCTTCATATATTATGTCTTTGGAGATTCCCCGCTCCTTTTCCAGTTCGGTCAGAGCTCCTACCAACTCCAGATTCATTTTCACTCCGGCCTCCTAATTTGTGGTGATCCTCAACTTATCCAAACTTATATATCAATATCGCCAAGCAGATTGGCTTTGGCAATTTGGGACAAGGGCAGCAGCACTTCGTTCTCCTCCACCTGCAGCACCACCTGGCCTTCTCTCACACCCCGGAGGATGCCCTGCCAGGAGCGCCGCCCCTCAAGTGGGGCGTAGAGCTTGATCGCCGCTTTGCTGCCGCTAAAGCGGTCGAAATCCTCGACTTTCTTGAGCGGCCGATCGATACCGGGGGAGGAAACCTCCAGGTAATATTGGTTGGGAATCGGATCGGCCTCATCGAGGAGCCGGCCGATGCTGTTGCTGAACGCTTCGCAGTCGTCTATAGTTACACCGCCCGGTTTATCTATGAAAATGCGCAGAATATAACGGCCATGCTCTTTGGCATAAACCACGTCCACCAGTTCCAGGCCGAGTTCCCGGCAAGGTTCCGCCGCCATGGCCGTCACCTGGGCTACAACAGATGGCGCCATTGCTCCACTCCCGTCATCATACATTCCGCCAAACAGTGCGAAAGAGTGGGGGCTACCCACTCTTTCGCGACAAACGGCAAAAACACACAAAAAACCACGCCAGTAGTATATCACCTAGCAGAGCAATTGACAACAGGGACGCGAGCGGGTTTTCTGCCATTCTCGCCAAAATAGGAAAATTTACCCGGAAAAAGACCTGAAGATCTAAAACAGGGTCAGCTGGTTGGTTTCCGGCAGATGCTCCAGGCAGCCGTAGGCCGCCAGCACCTCAATAACCGTCTTGGACAAGCCGCAGCGCTTCTTGATATCCTCCACCGAGGTGAAAGGACGCTCCTCTCGGCTCTGCTCAATGGCTTCCGCCGCTTTCAGGCCGACCCCCTGCACACTGATGAGCGGCAGCCGCAGTTTCCCGTCTTCGGGGACAAAGCGGCGCACCTGGGATTTATACAGATCCACCGGGAGGAAGCGGATGCCGCGGGCCAGCGCTTCGATCACCACTTCCAGGGTGGCGGCTATGCCCTGCTCTTTACCGGTGGCGGCGTTCCCTTTCTCATTGAGGGCTCTGAGCTTGGCATGCAGTTCCTGTTTGCTCATGGTAGCCCAGGAAGCATCGAATTCCTCGGCGTGAATGCTGAAATAGGCGGCATAAAAGAAGAGTGGGTAATGCACCTTGGCATATGCCTGCCAGTAAGCGTTCAGCGCGTAGGCGGCGGCATGCGCCTTGGGGAACATGTAAGTGATCTTTTTGCAGGATTCGATATACCAGCGCGGCACCTGATATTGCAGCATCAGCTCTTCATCGGCGGCCGAGATGGTGGAGCCGGTTTTGCGCACCAACTCCGTGATGCGGAAGGCATCTTTCGCCGGCATGCCCTGGCGGATGAGAAACAGCATGATGTCGTCGCGGCAGAGGATGGTTTTTTCCAGCGGCACGATACCCTGGCGCACCAGTTCCTGGGCATTGTCCAGCCACAAGCCTTTGCCGTGCGACAACCCCATGATGCCTATCAATTCGGCAAAATTTTTCGGTCTGGTCTCCTCCAGCATTTGCCTGACGTACCTGGTATTATACTCCGGAATACCCAAGGTGCCGATGGGGCCGCCGGCATCCTCAGGAGCAATACCGAGGCTCTCCAGACCCCGGAAGATGGCCATGGTGTCCGGATCATCCAGCGGTATCTGGTCCACGGTGATTCCGGTCAGATCTTCCAGCATCTTTTGCATGGTCGGCCCGGACTGGCCTAGGATATCCAGTTTGAGCAGCTGTTCATGAATATCGTCGAAGGAAAAATGGGTGGTGATGATGTTGCTCTCCCGGTCGTTGGCCGGATACTGTATGGGCGTAAACTCATAAATCTCCCGCCCTTTGGGCAGGATGATCAAACCTCCGGGGTGCTGGCCGGTGGTCTTGCGCACACCGGTCAAGCCGGCCACCAGGCGATTGATCTCGGCCGAGCGCCGGTGGAGCCCCTTCTCATCCAGGTATTTGCGGACATAACCATAGGCCGTCTTCTCGGCCAGCGTGCCTATGGTGCCGGCTCTGAACACATTTTCCGCCCCGAATAATTCTTCGGTGTTCTTGTGGGCCCGGAGTTGGTATTCCTCCGAGAAATTCAGGTCGATATCCGGCACTTTGTCGCCGGCAAAGCCGAGAAAGGTTTCAAAAGGAATATCGAAGCCGTCCCGTTTCATGGGCGTACCGCAATTGGGACAGTCACGGCGCGGCAGATCGGGCCCGACGCCCACCGAACCGTCGGTGATGGCTTCAAACTTGTGGCAGCGGAGGCAAATGTAGTGAGGGGCGAGCGGATTCACTTCCGAAATGCCGCAGAGAAAAGCCACGATCGTCGATCCCACCGAACCGCGGGAGCCCACGGCATAGCCGTCGTCCACCGACTGCTTCACCAGCTTGTGGGCGATCAGGTAAAGTGAGGCGAACCCGTGGCCGATGATGGCCGCCAGCTCCTTATCTATCCGCTCGGCCACGAGCTGCGGCAGCGGATCGCCGTAGATCTCCCTCGCCCGCTTATGCACCATGGCGGAGATAATTTTGTCGGCATCGGGGAGCTCGGGCGGGTAAAAGCCTTTAGGTACGGGCATCAGATCATCGGCGATCATGGCGGCCACCCGCCGGCTGTCCTCCACCACCACCCGCCAGGCTTCCTCCTCCCCCAGATAACTGAATTCCGCCAGCATCTCCTCGGTGGTTTTGTAATAGAGAGGCGCCGGATTCTCCACTTCGGCATATCCCTGCCCGGCGAGGAGAATGCGGCGGAAAATCTCATCCTCCGGGTGGAGATAGTGCGCATCCGAGGTGGCCACCACCGGCTTTCCCAACCGCCGGCCGATCTCCACGATGCGCCGGTTCAGCCGGCGCAGATCATCGAGAGAGGCTACCCGGCCCTGTTCGAGGAGGAAACTGTTGTTGGACAACGGCTGGATTTCCAGGTAATCGTAAAAAGCAGCCAAAGCCTCCACCTCGGCGTCGGAACGCCCGGCCAGCACGGCTTTATATATCTCCCCGGCTTCACAGGCGGAACCCAACACCAAGCCCTGACGCAGCCGGGTCAGCTCGGCCCGGGGGAGGCGCGGCTTGCGGTAAAAATATCGCAGGTGGGAAAGGGAGATCAGCTCATAGAGGTGGCGCAGGCCGGTCTGGTCGGCCGCCAGGATGATGATGTGATGACTCTCCGCTTTTTCGTCCGCCTGGTCCACCAGGTAGCCTTCCACTCCGAAAATGCATTTCACGCCATGCTTTTTGGCGGCTTTGTAGGCGGAAGGAAAGGCCTGGACCACACCGTGATCGGTAATGGCCACAGCCTCATGCTTCCAGGCTGCGGCCTGGGCGAAGACGGCCGCCACGTCGGAAACCCCGTCCAGGGCGCTCATCTTGGTGTGGAGGTGCAACTCCACCCGCTTTTGCGCCGCATTGTCCAGGCGCACCCCTCTGGGCGGGGAAAGCATGATGTCGCGGGGCATAAGGCACAATTCCTGAGTGAAATTGTCATGCTGCACAGCTCCGCGCAGCATGAGCCAAGTGCCTTCCTTGATGGCCGAGGCCTTCTCTTCATCCTCTTTTTCCAGGAACAGCTTCACGCTCAGGGAATCGGTGTGGTCGGTGATATCAAAGGTGAGCAGGGTGCGGCCCGATCTCATCTCCCGCCGGTTCAGGTTAAAGACGCGCCCGGTCACCACCACGCTGCGCTCTTCATCGGCAATCTGCTCCAGCGACACAGGCTCCTCTTTCACGGCCTGTCCCATGATCACCTTAGTCTCCCTGGCGGCCAAAGCTTCTGCAGCCAGTTGATTCTCGCGCTCCTGGCGCAGCTTCTCCAGCTGCGCCATATATTCTTCTTCGCTGATGTCGTCGCCCGCAGCGGTGCTGGTCTCCGTCTCGTTCCCCATCTCCGGCACTTCGGCAGCCGCCTTCTCCGGGTTCTCTTCCGGAGCGGCCTCCGGCACGATCTCCACTTTGGTGAGACCCAGCGCCGCAGCCAGGCTCTTTTCCAAGCTAAGGCGCCAGGCGGCATAAATGGGGGCGCCGCCGGTCACCTCCAAAGACCAGGAATTCCGCCCGGGGTAGACGATCACTTTATTGATCACAGTTTCCGGCGGAACCATCTCTTTAATGCCCAACTTCCGGCACAATTGGGCTAATCCGGCTTCTTCCGGCGCAGGGGTGACGGTGCAAATCAAGCTCAAAACAAACTACCTCCAAAAACGGCAGGCGGCAGGCAGCCTCGTCGCGGCCAAGTAGCCTCACCGAGGTCCTAACCCTCAAAGTCCCGGGATAAAGCGCAAAAGATCCTGGTAGGTAGCGAATACCATCAGGAGCATCAACAGCGCCAGGCCGACGAATTGCGCCATGCCCCGCTGCTCGGGAGCCAGCGGTTTACGGCGCACCGCCTCGAAGATCATCAGGATGATCCAGAAACCGTCCAACAGCGGTATCGGAAAAAGATTGAACAAGCCCAGGTTGATATTCAGGAGCACCGCCCAGCGGATTAAGGCAGCCAACCCTTCCTGGGCTGCCGCTCCGGTCATCACCACAATGCCCACCGGACCGGATACTTCCGGCTGCACCTTGCCGGTGATCATCTGCCCCAGGTAATCCAGGATGAGGACCGACCAGCGCCAAGTCTCCTGTATAGCCGCCTTTATGGCTGTCGGTGGCGCCAGAGCCCGCTGTTCATGCAACTCGGCCCCTATCATGACGCTCTCATATTCGGCGTTATAGCGCGGCGTCACTACCAGGCCGATCTCCTCATCGCCCCTTTTCACCACCATGTCCAGAGCTTGCCCGTCATGGGTCCTGATGAACGACAACACCTCGTCCAGCGACTTTACCGGTTGACCTTCTATGCTGAGAAAGCTGTCCCCGGGCATGAGCCCGCCCTCGGCCGCCGGGCTGTCGGGAGCCACATTGAAGACGGTCGGCGGGATGGAAATGGTCATGAGATATATGGCGATCAGCAAAAAAGCGGTGAAGAGATTCATGGCCGGCCCGGAAAAGATGATGAGGATGCGCTGCCACAGCGGCTTGTGATCGAACCTTTCCTCCGGTGCCGGGATCACTTCCACATCGGCAGGAGTGTCGTCCATGCCGGCCATGCGCACAAAACCGCCCAGCGGGAAATAACGGATGGAATAGCGGGTGCCCCGCCAGAACTTCTGCCATAAAATCGGCCCATAGCCCAGGGCAAAATCGAACACTCTCACCCCGGACAGTTTGGCGGCGGCAAAATGGCCGAGCTCGTGAAGGAAGATCAGGGCCCCAAAGACCACGATCACGCTCAACACGGTAGACGACGCCGATAATGCCTCCTGCCAAAATACGCCTGTATTCAATATCGATATCCCCTTTATTTTTATATTGTTTTTTTGCTCTTCAGCTTCCCGGCGACGCGGGCGGCCTCCCTCCTGGCTTCCCCATCCACGGCGAGAATCTCTTCCAGGGTTTCGGCCCGGCCGAAAGGCTGCCCGGCGAGGCTTTCTTCCACCACCCTCGGTATGGCCATGAACGGCAATTCCCCCTTGAGGAAGAGCTCCACCGCCACTTCATTAGCCGCATTGAGCACCGCCGGCGCCGTACCGCCTGTCATTCCCGCCCGATAGGCCAGCGAGAGGCAGGGGAACCGCTCGAGATCGGGTAACTCAAAAGTCAAAGCCGACAAGGTAGAGAAATCCAGGCGCCTGACCGGGGCAGGCCGGCGCTGGGGATAAAGCAGCGCCGCCTGGATCGGCAAGCGCATGTCGGGGGTGCCGAGTTGCGCCAAGATGCTGCCGTCGGTAAACTCTACCATGGAATGAATAATCGACTGGGGGTGCACCAGCACCTTGATCTGAGCCCAGTCCAGGGAGAAAAGCCAGTGCGCCTCAATCACTTCCAGCCCTTTGTTCATCAGGGTGGCGCTATCGATGGTGATTTTCCGCCCCATGGTCCAGGTGGGATGCTGCAGCGCCATCTCCGGTGTCACTTGGGCCAGCTGCTCCCGGGTGAATTGCCGGAACGGTCCGCCCGAGGCCGTGAGGTAAATGCCGAAGACTTCCTCCCTGCCGCCCTGCCACAAGCATTGAAAAATGGCTGAGTGTTCGCTGTCCACCGGAAGGAGCTCCGCTCCGCCGGAAGCGACCAGTCTCGTAACCAGATGGCCGCCAATCACCAGCGCTTCTTTATTGGCCAGACAGATGCGCTTGCCGGCTTGCGCCGCGGCACAGGTGGCCGGCAATCCGGCCGCTCCCACTATAGCCACCAAAACAGTATCGGCCTCCGGCATGGCGGCCGCTGCCGCCACTCCTTCCGGACCCACCCAGATTTCCGTTGGGTAATCGAGCTGCCGGCGCAGTTCGTCCACCTTATCCCCATCCAGGAGGGCCAGCACTTCGGGTTTAAACCGGTTGGCCTGGCGGGCGAGCAACTCCACATTCCGGGCAGCGGCCAAAGCCGCCACAGTGAGTTCCCCGGGGTGGTGAGCTATCACGTCCAATGCTGCCGTGCCGATGGATCCGGTGGAACCAAGTACACTCACCCGCTGCATGACAAACCGCCTTATCTTATAGTTTATCAGCCTTATTTTTGGCGCCGGGCCATGCCGGCACCTCTCATTATACCACAGGAACCCCAAAGCCCCATGCCGAGAAAATCAACCGTCCGGCGGAGGGAGGAGGAAGAGAGGGCGAATCACCCCCAACCACAGTGCCTTGAGGGCCAGAGCAGCCAAAGGTCCGGCGAACAACCCGGTAAATCCGCTCACTTTTATACCGATATATACCGCCGCCAGGCTGGTCAGGGGATGCAGGCCCACCTTGGCGCTGATGATCAGCGGCTCCGCCAGTTGCCTGATGATCAGGATGATGGCCAGGGAAGCCACCAAGCCGGCGGCCGCCGCCGTATAGCCGCGAGCGGCCAATCCAAAGGCGAGCGGCAGAAAGACCCCGCTCGGTCCGACGAAAGGAATGATATCCAGCACCCCGGCTAAAAGCCCCAATAGCCAGGCATAGGGCAGCCTGAAAAGGAGAAACGCCAAGGTGGCCAAGGCAGCGGTCAAAGCCATCAACAGGAGCTGAGCGCGCACAAAGCCCGTCAGGCCGAAAAATACTTCCCTGTTCAGGCGGCGGATTTTTCCGCTCCAGGCCTCCGGCAGGCAGGCCAGGAGGGAATATGACAGGCGACGGCCATCGCGGGAGAGAAAAAAGGCGGCGAGCAGCGCCACCATGAACCAGGCCAACGCCCCCGGGACGGCGGCCACGGCAGTGAGGGCCTGGCGCAAAGTGCTCTCAATGGCGGCTTCCACCGCGGCGCTGAGGCGGCTTAACATGGCGCCGGCCTGATGCGGCAGGCCGGCGCTGATCCCTTCCAGCCTCGCCGCCCAGGCGGCGAGTTGTTTTTCTAAAGCGTTGCTCCAAGCCGGCAGTTCCACCGCCAGATGATTGAGATCCGTCCAGATCCTGGCGGCCACCAACACGGTGATCGCTCCCAAAATGAGCACCAGGCCTGCCAGCACCAACAAAACAGCCAAGCCGCGGGTGAGACCCTTTTTTTCGAGCCGGTTGACGGGGGCGTCGACTAAAGCCGCCAGCACCAAAGCCAGGAGGAAAGGGCCCATATAAGGCAGGAAGAAGCGCACCACCAGAAGACCGGCGATCAGGACGGAAGCGGTGAGCAGTGGTTTGGTTAGGTGTAATACCACCGGACGGCTGTCGACAGGAGGCAGGCCGGAGCGCGGGGGGGCTCGCACCTGGCTATCACTCCAGGAATAACCACAGGTAGTAGACGGCCGCCCCGGCAAAAAGAAGGCTGTCGAAACGATCCAACACTCCGCCGTGACCGGGGAAAAAGTTGCCCGCATCTTTCACCCCGGCCTCTCTCTTCATGGCCGATTCGACCAGATCACCCACTTCGGCAGCGAAAGCCGCCACCAGGCCAAGAAGTGCTCCCTGCCGGAGATCTCCTCCGGCGCCGCAGGCAATGAGCACGCCGGCCAACAAGCCGCCGAGCAGCCCGCCGAGGGCTCCTTCCCTGGTCTTGGCCGGGCTGATGGCGGGGGCCATTGGGGTGCGGCCGAACCGCATGCCGGTCAGATAGGCGGCCGTGTCGGTACACCAGGTGCACAGCACGGCGGTAAGCACCGGCACCGGGCCCAGGTGGCGCAGCCAGACCAGGTAGGCAAACAAGCCTAAATACAAAGCGCCCAGGCCGGCAGCCGCCGCTCTCTGCAAAGGCCGTTTTTGCTTCTGCCACAGCTCCCGCAGCAAAATTGCAAAAAGTATCGAGACCAGAGCCATATCGGGAGTGAACCAGGAAAGCAGGCCGTCTCCGTTTGATATATATGCGGAAACTAATAGCAACAGCCCTCCGGCGGCGATCAAGGGGAAAAGCCCGTGGTGGCCCAGGCGGCGGTAGAGATTATCCAGCTCCGTCGCTCCCACGACGATCAGGATGCCACTCACCGCCAACAGCGCCAATCCTCCCTTTATGATGGCAAAAAGAAAAATAGGGATGCCGACGATGGAGGTTAATACACGCAGAGCCACCTACTCACACCTTTCCGAAACGGCGGTCCCTGTTTTGATAATCAACAATAGCTCGCAATAAATCTTCTTCGGAAAAATCTGGCCAGTAGGTGGGTGTGATGTGCAATTCGGCATATGCTATTTGCCACAAGAGGAAATTGCTGATCCGGAAATCGCCGCCTGTTCTGATAAGCAAATCGGGATCGGGACAACCGCCGGTCGTCAGGTGAGCGGCCAACAAGGATTCATCGATGTCCTCAGGGGCAAGCTCACCCCTCACACACTTGCCTGCCAGCTCCCGGCAGGCGTCCACTATTTCGCTCCGGCCGCCGTAATTAAACCCGATGTTCAACAACAGCCGCCGGTTTTCTGCCGTCAATGCTTCCGCTTTCTCGATATGCTCCCTGGTGCTGGCTGGCAGGCCGGCGCGCCGGCCCAGGATCTTCACTCGGACCCCCGCTTCATGCAACTGTTGGACTTCCCGGGAAAAGGTATCTTCCAATAATTGCAAAAGAAAACCGACTACATCGCGGGGACGGTTCCAGTTTTCGGTGGAAAAAGCATAAACCGTCAAAATTTTGATATCAAACTTGACACAGCTTTCCACTATCTTATGTAAAGTCTCCACACCGGCTTCATAACCGGCTTCCCGCGGCAGACCGCGCAGCTTGGCCCACCGGCCGTTACCATCCATGATGATGGCGATATGCACCGGCAAACGCTTTTTATCGATCATCCGGGCCAGTGTCCCCGCGTCGGGACTCCCGGTTATCTGCTGCAAAGCTCCACCCTCCGCTTGCTCCCGGGGTTATCCCCGGCTGCGCCTGAATTTCAACGGTTGCCATTCTTCCCGGCACACCACCAGGGTGACCCGCTCTCCCTCCGCAGGTTTCACCTGCACCACCCGCCATGAATCCGGCAGCTCTTCCTCTTTGCTCAGGACCTCGACGAGTTCACTGCCGTCGACCCGGGCGTCGAGCGGATCAAGGACGGTTTCCAGGCAGACCTTCCCCCGGCGACCGCCGCACTCTTCCCAGGCCGCCGCCAGCTCCCATCCCAGGACATCCGGCAGTTCCATCCGCGGCGTCACACCTCCATGATCTCCTGCTCTTTCTGGGCGAGGAGCTGGTCGACCTCCTGAATGTAGCGATCGGTCATCTCCTGCACCACTTTTTCCTGCCGCCGCGCTTCGTCCTGAGGCAGGTTGCCGTCCTTTTCCAAGCCTTTAATGGCATCGTTGACTTCCCGCCTGATGCCCCGGATCACCACCCGCATCTCTTCCGCTTGCTTGCGCACCAGGCGCACCAGCTCTTTGCGCCGCTCCCCAGTGAGCGGGGGAATGGCCAGGCGGATGATCTGGCCGTCGCTGTTGGGCGTCAACCCCAGGTCCGATTGCAGAATGGCTTTTTCGATCTCTTTGACGGCCGTCCGGTCCCAAGGCTGGATAGTAATAAGACGTGGCTCCGGTGTAGCTATATTTGCCAGTTGGGACAGGGGGGTGGCGGTACCGTAATAGTTCACGGTGACGCGATCCAGGATAGCCGGATTGGCCCGACCGGTGCGGACGGCGGCAAACTCCCGTTTGGTGGCGGCAATGACGCCCTTCATCTTCTCTTCGGCTTGCTTGATAACTTCCTTAACCATGTTATTACTATAGCCTCCTCTCGGCTGCGGCGGTTTATCACTCCACTTTGGTGCCTACCTTTTCGCCTTTGACTGCTTTCAGGATGTTTCCCGGTTCATCAAAATCGAAGACGATGATGGGAATGCCGTTGTCCATGCAAAGTGAGGTGGCGGTAGAGTCCATCACTCCGAGATTTTTCTCCAGCACCTGCCGGTATTTTAGCTGATCGAATTTGCGGGCCCCCGGCGTGGTTCTGGGGTCGGCATCATAAACCCCGTCCACCCCTCTTTTGGCCATCAGGAGCACATCGGCCTCCACTTCCAGGGTGCGCAGCGCCGCGGCGGTGTCGGTGGTGAAATAGGGGCTTCCCGTCCCGGCGGCAAAGATGACCACCCGCCCTTTCTCCAGGTGGCGGATGGCCCGGCGCCGGATGAAAGGTTCGGCTACTTCCCGCATTTCGATGGCCGTCTGTACCCTGGTATCCAGGCCGATCTTCTCCATGGCCGCCTGCAGGGCCAAGGCATTGATCACCGTGCCCAGCATGCCCATATTATCGGCGGTGGCGCGCTCCATGCCCATCTCGCTGCCTTGCGCGCCCCGCCAGATATTCCCGGCACCGGTGACCACACAGACCTGAATGCCCAGATCCACCACCTCTTTGATCTCCGAGGCGATGCGCATCACGACCTGCCAGTCCAGGCCGAAGCCCTTGCTTCCGGCCAACGCCTCACCGCTCAGCTTGATCACAACGCGCCGATAAACAGGGCCGCTGCCCGTCTGCGTAGCTTCGTTTGCCGTTTCCACATTATTCTCCCCAGTGTATTGGATTTGGCCTTCAAGCGCCGGCCTTACTCTACGGATTCACCCTTCTCGAACCTGGCAAAACGCCCCACAGTGATGTTTTCTCCCAGGGCAGCGATTTTCTCGTTGATCAACTGCTGCACCGTGCGGTTCGTATCCTTGATGAAGGGCTGCTCCAGGAGGCAAATCTCTTTGAAGTATTTCTCCAGCCGACCGGCGACGATCTTTTCCACTACCTGAGCCGGCTTGCCCTCATTTTTCGCCTGGGCTTCAAACACGGTCTTCTCCCGGTTGATAACCTCCTCGGGGACATCCTCTCTGCTTATATATAACGGCCGAGCGGCAGTCACCTGCATGGCCAGGTCCCGCGCCAGACTTTTAAACTCATCCGTTTTGGCCACGAAGTCGGTCTCGCAGTTCAGTTCGATCAAAACACCGATTTTCCCGCCCATATGAATATAGGCGTCGACGATACCTTCCTTCGCCTGACGACCGGCCTTCTTGGCAGCAGAGGCCAGACCTTTCTCCCGCAGGTAAATGACGGCTTTCTCCATGTCACCGCCGGTGGCCTCAAGCGCCTTTTTACAGTCGAGAACTCCGGATTGGGTGCGCTCCCTCAACGTTTTCACCATTTCCGGTGTGATTTGAGCCATGTAAATTCACTCCTGTTCGCTTTGGTTATCCGTGTCGTCCTGATCGCCGAGATCATATTTCCCGTCTTCGGCAGCCTGATAGCTCTCTGCCTGCAGGTCGACCTCATCCTGTTCCTCTTGCTCCGGAGCGGATGCTTCGTAGCCTTCCCGACCTTCGATGACCGCATCGGCAATCTTGCTGGTCAACAGTTTCACGGCGCGGATGGCGTCGTCGTTTCCGGGAATGACATAGTCCACCTGATCGGGATCGCAGTTGGTATCCACGATGGCAATGATGGGAATGCCCAGTTTGTGAGCCTCCAGCACGGTATTGCGCTCTTTGCGCGGATCCACCACGAAGACGGCGTTAGGCAACCGGTTCATAGTCCGGATGCCGCCCAGGAACCGCTCCAGCCGGCTTTTCTCCTTTAAGAGGTTTAAAACTTCCTTCTTCGGCAGGGACTGGAAGGAGCCGTCGGTTTCCATGGTCTCCAACTGTTGCAGGCGCTGGATACGGCTGCGGATGGTGCGGAAGTTGGTCAGCATGCCGCCCAGCCAGCGGCAATTGACATAGGGCATACCGCAGCGTTCCGCTTCCTGCTTGATCGTTTCCTGGGCCTGTTTTTTGGTACCCACAAAAAGCAGGATACCGCCTTCGGCCGCCAGATTCCTGACGAAATTTTCGGCTTCCTGCACCTTCCTGACCGTCTTCTGCAGGTCGATGATGTAGACTCCGTTGCGTTCATGGAAGATATAGGGCGCCATCTTGGGGTTCCAGCGGCGGGTCTGGTGGCCGAAATGGACGCCGGCCTCCAGCAGCTGTTTCATTGATACGGGCATTTTTGCTCATTCCTTTCGGTTATTCCTCCGGGACCGTGTTACCCGCCTGCCCACCTTTCTCCCACAGGAAAGAAAGGCACCCGGGCGAGGCGGTCCGGCTCCCGTGTGTAATCAGCCATCGGGTAGTATACCACGGATGGATAAGCCTATCAACTCAAAATCATGGCGTCGGGCCCCTCAGGGCGGTGATTTTCAGCACCAGGTCGAGAACCTCTTTGCCCACCAGCTCGCCGTAAGCGAAGGTGAAGCCGTTGGCTTGCACCGCAATGGCGGCTGAGGCCGGGAGCTTGAAATGAAGCAGAGAGCCTTTTTGCCAGGCGGCAGCGGCGACCACGGACACCGAGCCGGCCGGGAAGCAGAGAGTGATGGGAAGCGGTATCTCCGCCACGGCAGCCAACTCCGGCCGATCGCCGGTCGCCTGGGCACCGCCGACGGCGGCGGGAAGGCTCGGCACCTGCTCTCCGGCAGCATGTTTTTCTCCGGCCAAGCCGCTCTCGACGCTTTCCCGGGCGGTCAGTGTCTTTGGGGAGAAAAGGAGAAAGAGGCGGCCCTCAGACCGTTCGGGTGCAGGCCGGCGCCATTCGATCACATATGAGAGGTCGTTATCCAGTTCCGGGGTAAGGCTGACCTTCTCCGCCGGCCACCGCCGCCAGGCGGCGGGAGCCACCTCTACCGCCGGTTCTCCGCCGTTATCCAAAGGGCGGAAGTGATCCAGAAGGCGGCCGATAAGAAAAGCCGTGAGACGGCTGAAACCCGAAAAAAGAGAGGCATCTTCCCCAGAAGGCAGAAAAGGCCCGCCTTTTTCATCGAGCGGCCACGCCAGAGCCAGATCGGCAAAAGCATAGACAACACCCCGGCCGGGTAAAGGAAAAGAGGCTTGGAGCAGACCTTTTACCGGCAGCCTCCTGCAGAAATCGGCCCATGCCAAGAGTTTTACGGCCTCCACTACCAGGGCCCCGGTCAAGATACCGTTCAGCGCCGCCCCAGCCTTCTCCGCCGCCCGGGCCACCTCCGCTTCCGGGGGCCAGGAGGCAGACGGCGCGGTGATACTTTTTTCTGCCGCAGAAGACGGACCGGGAGACTTACCGAGCAACACAGCCAATTCCTCAGGCGATAAAAGATGAGACATCAGCCCATCACCCCGCGGGCTACATTCTCACCCCCGGTGCCGATTCCTTTATTTTGGTCCGGAGCCGCCCCGGATCTCATAACGGATCATTACAGAATATACCGGCTGAGATCTTCATTCCCGGCCAGGGAGGTCAGTTTTTCCCTGACATAGGCGGCATCGATGCTCACTTCGCTCTCCCCTCTTTCCGGCGCCGAAAAGGAGAGCTCTTCCAACAATTTCTCCATGATGGTGTGCAGCCTTCTCGCCCCGATGTTCTCCGTCCGGCTGTTCACAAGCTCGGCAACGGCGGCGATCTCCTCCAGAGCCTCAGCGGTGAAAGTGAGCTTTATTCCCTCCGTTTTCAGCAAAGCGACATACTGCTTTACCAAAGCATTCTGAGGCTCCACCAGGATGCGCCGGAAATCCTCTTTGGTGAGGCTTTTCAGCTCCACCCTTATGGGAAAGCGCCCTTGCAGCTCGGGTATGAGATCGGAGGGTTTGGCGGAGTGGAATGCCCCGGCAGCGATGAAGAGAATATGATCGGTCTTCACCGGACCGTACTTGGTATTTACCGTGCATCCTTCGACGATTGGCAAGATGTCCCGCTGCACGCCTTCTCTGGAGACATCGGGCCCGACGCTCTTTTCCGGACCGGCGATCTTGTCTATCTCATCGATGAAGACGATGCCGTTTTGTTCGACCCGGCGGATGGCGGCGGCGGTAGCCTCCTCCATGTCGATCAGCTTTTGCGCTTCCTCCTGCTGCAAGATCTTGCGCGCCGCCGCCACGGTGAGCTTGCGCCGCCGCCGGCGCTTGGGCCACATCTGGCCGAAGATGTCCTGCAGGTTGAAGCCCATCTCCTCCATGCCGAACCCGGTGAAGAGCTCCAGCGTCTTTTGGCTATTGTCTTCCACTTCGATCTCCACGACGCGCTCTTCCAGCTGACCGGCCCGCAGCTGCGCCAGCAGGCGCTCCTTGACGTGGCTGAAGCGCTCCTCTTTTTTCGGAGCGGCCGGAGTAGTCTCTTCTTCTTCCTTACCGCCTTGCCGGCCGAACAACATGACGAGGGGAGAGGGAGAACTCTCTCCCTTAGGCTCAGGACACAACGCCGCCAGCAGCCGCTCTTCCACCTGCTCGGCGGCTTTTTCACGCACTTCCTCCATGCGGGCCTGCTTTACCTGGTGCAGGGAGATCTCCACCAGGTCCCGGATAATGGACTCCACATCGCGCCCCACATATCCCACTTCGGTGAACTTGGTGGCTTCCACCTTGATGAAAGGGGCATCGGCCAGGCGGGCCAGACGCCTGGCGATCTCCGTCTTGCCCACCCCAGTGGGCCCGATCATCAGTATATTCTTCGGCGCCACCTCTTCCTGCAGCTCCGGCGGCAGGAGTTGCCGGCGGTAACGGTTGCGCAGCGCTATGGCCACCGCCTTTTTGGCTTGCTCCTGACCGATGATATACTGATCCAACTGCGCCACAATCTCTCTCGGCGTGAGATTATTGTCCATAGCCCCACACTCCCTTTTCCCGTCACAATTCTTCCACTGTGAGGCGATCGTTGGTGTAGATACAGATCTGTGAGGTTATTTCCAAAGCCGTCCGGGCAATTTCCCGAGGAGTCATCTCCGTGTAGCGGGCCAGCGCCCGGGCAGCTGCCAGGGCATAGGCCCCTCCCGAACCGATGGCGGCAATACCGTCGTCCGGTTCGATAATTTCCCCGGTGCCAGAGATCACGAGCAAGCTATGGCGATCCATCACCACCAGCAAAGCCTGCAGCTGACGCAGCACTCGGTCGGTCCGCCATTCCTTGGCCAAATCCACCGCCGCCCGCAGGAGATGGCCTTGATGCTGAGCCAGCCTAGCCTCAAATTTGTCGAAGAGGGCCAGGGCGTCGGCCGCCGCCCCGGCAAATCCGGCCAGCACATCATAGTCGCTCAAGCGCCTGACCTTTTTGGCGCTGTTTTTTACAATGGTATGCTCACCCATGGTGACCTGACCGTCGCCGGCCATAGCCCCTGCTTCACCTTTTTTCACCGCCACTATGGTCGTCGCCCGGAATGTTTCTATCATTATTCCGCACTCCTATGGCCCGAGGCCAAAGTATCATTGCCCGGCCTGCTTCCTGAAACCGCAGGCTTTGTCGGCACACACCCATTCCGCTTCTTTGCCGCGCCGGCGCTGCTCCACCATCAGCCCGCCGCACTGCGGACAGGCTTGCGGTACCGGCTTCTGCCAACTGGTAAACCGGCACTGCGGGTACCCTTTGCAACCATAAAAAGTGCGGCCGCGCTTGGTATGCCTGGCTACCAGCGGCTGCCCGCATTTGGGACAAGGCACTCCGATATCCTCGCTGAGCGGCTTGGTGTTCCGGCAGGCGGGATAGCCCGGACAGGCCATGAATTTGCCGAAACGGCCCCACTTGATCACCATGTTGCGCCCGCAGCTGGGGCATTTCTCCTCGGTTACCTCTTCGCTGATCTGCACCTCTTCCGCTTCCACATGGGCTTGCTCCAGCGTCTTCATGAAGGGATCATAGAAGGCTCTCATCACCGAAGTCCATTCTCTGTTGCCTTCTTCTATGGCGTCGAGAGCCTTTTCCATCTGGGCGGTGAATTCCACATCCACCACGTCGGGGAAGTGCTTCTTCAGCAGGGCGACGGTGATTTTCCCCAGCTCGGTGGGGACGAAGCGCCTGTCCTCCCTGGTGACATAGCCCCGGCGCAGCAAGGTATCGATGATGGTGACATAGGTGCTCGGCCGGCCCAGCCCCAGCTCCTCCAGGGTTTTCACCAAGGTGGCTTCCGTATACCGCGGCGGTGGTTGGGTAAAATGCTGCGCCGGCTCTACCCGGCGGCAGGAGAGCACCTCATCCGGCTGTAAATCAGGGAGCAGTGCATTGTTGGCCCCTTCCTGGTCGGCATCCTGGCTTTTATCCTCCTCGGCCTGCTCCTTATAGATGGAAAGGTAGCCGGGGAATTTCAGGGTGGAGCCGCCGGCTTTCAGCAGGAAACGGCGCGGGGTGCCGCTTTCCCCGGCAGCGACGGCTTTTATGTCGACGTTGACGGTATCATAGACCGCCGGAGTCATCTGGCTGGCCAGGAATCTCTGCCAGATCAGGTTGTACAACAGATATTGATCCCTGGTTAAGTATTCTTTGAGCGTTTCGGGCCGGCGCTCCACCGAGGTGGGCCGGATCGCCTCATGGGCCGCCTGGGCTCCTGCCGGGGTCTTGTATTGCGGCGGTTTGGCGGGCCGGTATTCCGGACCCAGGTTCTGTTCGATAAAGGCGCGCGCTTCCTTTTGCGCCACCTCGGCGATGTTGGTCGAGTCGGTGCGCAGATATGTGATCAAGCCGACCGGGCCGGCGGCGCCGATATCCAGGCCTTCATATAACTGCTGCGCCACAGTCATGGTGCGGCGCGCTGTAAAGGAGAGCCGGCGAGCCGCCTCCTGCTGCAGAGTGCTGGTGGTAAAGGGCGGCGGGGGTTTACGACGCCGCTCACTGCGCTGCACGTTTTCGACGGTGAAGACGGCGCGCTTCAGCTCGGAGGTGAGAGCAGACGCCTCTGCTTCCGATTTGATGGCGATCTTCTGCCCGTCGGCCTGGTGCAGGCGGGCCTGGAATTCCCGCCCGCTCTCTCCTTTGACCAAATAGGCATCGATCGTCCAGTATTCCTCTTTTACAAATTCCTCGATCTCTTTTTCCCGATCACAGATCAGCCTCAAAGCCGGGGACTGGACCCGGCCGGCCGACAATCCCGGTTTGATCTTTTCCCAGAGAAACGGGCTCAGTTTATAGCCGACCACCCGGTCCAGCACCC
The DNA here is from genome assembly GCA_012840225.1 of Bacillota bacterium. Classification (GTDB taxonomy): domain Bacteria; phylum Bacillota; class Limnochordia; order DTU080; family DTU080; genus DULU01. The sequence continues at coordinate 19,973 of DULU01000022.1, read as the reverse complement.
GCCGGGCCTGCTGAGCGTCGACCAGGCGCATGTCGATAGGCTGCGGATTGCCGACGGCTTTCTGAATGGCTTCCTTGGTAATCTCGTGAAATACGATGCGGATGGGCTGCGAGGGGTCCAGTTTCAACACTTCGGAGAGGTGCCAGGAAATAGCCTCGCCTTCCCTGTCCGGGTCTGTGGCCAGAAGCACTTTACCGGACTTCTCCGCCAAAGCTTTCAGCTCCCGCAGGACCTCTCCCTGCCCGCGCACGGTAATATACCGCGGGGCGAAATTATTATTCACATCCACCCCAAACTGGCTTTTGGGCAAATCGCGCACATGGCCCATGGAAGCTTTGACCGCATATCGCCGCCCCAGGAATTTGCTTATGGTGCGAGCTTTGGCCGGTGATTCAACTATGACGAGCGTGCTCAAAACCGGGTTGCCTCCTAAAGATGCACTGCCTATAGACCATGAGTCATGTTACCATATTGTCTCAAAACGGCGCAAGCGAGCAGAGAGAATAGATTTCCCCGTGGTGGCGCTCCACCTTGCCGGCCACTTCCAGCCAACCCAGGCAAGCCCTCACCTCGGAAACGTTATTCCCGGAACGCAAGGCGATAATGTCTATGCCCGCCGGTCCTTCAGATAGAACACACCATATGTTTCTGGCCAACTTCTTTTGCCCGTCCGGGACCGCCGTCTCGAATGCGCTGCTGTCTACCACCCCGGGGAGGGCCGCCGCCCCGACCAGGCGGGAATAGCCTGTTACTGCCACCAGCTGTTCTTCCAGGCAGTTGAGGATATCCTCCACGCAGAGCACCATTTCGACGCGGGTTTCTTTCCCTGCGGCTTTGGGACGGTAGGCTTCCTGCAGAAAACGGTTGGAGCCCAGAGTGTGCTGCCGCAGTGGATCGCCCGGGCAGACCATCACCGTGCGGCTCAGGGCGTCGGCCTGGCGGGCGGTGATGATGGCGCCGCTGTTTTCTCTGGCCTCAACTACCAGGGTCCCCAAAGACAGACCGGCAATGATCTGGTTGCGCAGGGGAAAATGCCCCGGTTTTGGCGGGGTCCCGCAGGGAAACTGGCTGACGATAGCCCCGTTATCTTTGTGGGCCAGGATGCATTTGGCCAGGTCCCGGTTGCAGGCCGGATAGATGATATCCAGACCGTTGCCCAAAACGGCGATGGTCCTTCCTCCCGCCGCCAGGGCGCCGCGATGGGCGGCGGCATCAATGCCGGCCGCCAGCCCGCTGACGATGGTGATACCGTTATTGGCCAGACCTTCGGCCAGGGTATAGGCCAGCTTGATCCCCTGGGCCGAGGCCCGGCGGGAACCGACTATGGCCACAGCCGCGGCGTCGAGAGCATATATTTCCCCCTGCATGAATAGCACGGGCGGCGGGTAGTCCATCATCTTCAGGTTCCGGGGATAGGCGGCATCATCATACGTGACGATCTGCACCCCATGCATCTGGGCTTGGCGGATGATCTGTTGCCCGGTATCATCGGGCCAGAGTGAACGGAAACGGCGCCAGACGGGCAAGGGATCTTTATCTTTGCCCACTGCTTCCCAGATGCGTACCGGACCCCAACCAGGCAGAAAATTCAGTCCAATCCACGCTAAACGACGGGCAGAAAGATCATCGGCATGTTTCATGGACGGCGCTCCTTTTGTTTTTGCCGTGTGACATGCTTCCGCTTCCGCCCGGCGCCAAAAGAGCCGGCTAATTTCCGGGAGAATCCAGGTGAGCGATGATCTCCTTCAGCTCCTCCTCCCAACGCTCCCGGCACCGGCGCATCTGTTCGGCCGAGATCAGGGAACCATTGCGGCACACGGTGCACGCCAAGGCATATACCTGGCCTTTTTGCCCGGCGACGTTATGCATGGTCTCCATGCGACACACCGGACAGTAAAAAGCCAGCACACCGGTGCCCGGCATCACATCCTCGGTCAACGGTCGCTCCTCCTTTTCCTCCAGCTTTATTATTAACATTCCTTGCCGTGATGAAGCCTATGGCCGGTAAAAATATGCGCAGCGGAAACAGGGTCACCCGGTAACGTCTAGCCCGGAAATGCTTAAATAAGCAGAAAAAAACCGCCGGGCCGCGCGGCTCCCCGCGGTGCATGGCGGTTTCTGACGTTATGATACCACCGCCCGGCTCAAGTTTCCATAAGTTTTTGCAGGCGGGCGGCTGAGCGGACAGCCACTTCTTCATGACGGCTCCTCCCATAGGCGTCCATGGTGACCACAGCCGGAAAAGCCTCCACCTCCAAAAGCCACATGGCCTCAGGCCAGCCAAACTCCGGCTTAAATACCTCTTTCACCTCCCTGATATGCCGGCTCAGCACGGCGGCCGCCCCGCCCACGGTATGCAGGTAAACCGCACCATATTTTTGACAGGCCGCCAGCGTCCCCCGACCCATGCCGCCCTTGCCGATCACGGCTCTCACCCCATAACGCCGGATGATTTCTCCTTCATACATTTCCTCGCGCATGCTGGTGGTGGGCCCGGCGGCGGTGAGCCGCCAGCTGCTTTTTCCAGGGTCACCGCCGTGACCTGTCGCATCAGGCTCTTGCGCCCCCGGCTCCGGCGCCCCGGGCACCGGCATGGCCACTGGCCCGCAATGATAGATCACCCCGCCATCCAGAATGCACCTCAGGCGTTCCCAAAGGCGGCGATCTTCCACCGTTTTTCCGCCATCAACGAGGTCGCAGGCCAGGTATTTGTGGGCGGCATCCCGGGCCGTCAAGATAAGGCCGTTCAGCAAAACCAGATCGCCCACCCGCAGGGATTTCACCTCTTCCAGGCTGAGCGGCGAGCAGAGGACCATTTGCTCAGGCATATGTGTAACGCACTCCTTCCGCCTCGTTAAAAGTAAGCACGCCCCGGCGGCATTCCCAGCACATATAAGCGACGGAGACAAAATATGAAGCCGGGTGACGGGCGAGGGTGCCGATCTTCACTCCAAGCAATGTGCTCTTTCCCCCCAATCCCATCGGGCCTATGTCGAGCGTGTTGGCTTCCTCAAGGATCCGCCTTTCCAGCGCCGCCAGCACCGGATCCGGGTTTTCCTCATCCAGCGGCCGGAAAAGCTGTTTCTTGGCCGCCAGATAACCGCGGGCCCGATCACCGCCGATACACACCCCCAAGATGCCCGGCGGGCAGCCTTGCCCCTGGGCTTTGTACACGGCATGCAGCACCGCCCGCCGCACCCCTTCCAGATCGCGGCCGGCCAGCAATTCCCTGTCGGGCAAAGCATATTGACTGCCGACATTTTCGCTGCCGCCCCCTTTCAGCAGCAGCCTGATGCGAAGTTCAGCCCGGGGCCATTCCGCAAAGTCGATATCCGGGAGACCGGAGCCCAAATTTGTGCCCGGATTCGCTGCCGTGAGGCTGTCCACAGCATTGGGACGCAGGTACGATTTTTCGGTGGCGACCACCAGTGCGGCGGCGATCTGCCGACGCAATGCCTCCTTGGACCACTCCGGCATCAGATCCACGGCGAAAAACGGGATGCCCGTATCCTGGCACAGGGGGGTGGATTGGGTCTCCGCCAAAGCGGCGTTCTCCAGCATGATCTGCAACAGCGACTGCGCCGTCGAACCTTCGGCTTCGGCAGCTTTGGCTTCCTGCAAAGCTTTTTTGACATCCGGCGGCAGGGAACTGGAGGTGCGCCTGATCAATTCCACGATGGCGGGGGTCAGATCGGGTAGCGGCAAAACAGAAACTCCCCTCATGTATGCATACCTATTATTTTATCATTTTATCATCTGCCTGTAGCTCAGCGCTTCGCAGACATCGGCGGCCATGATTTTCTCCCGCCCGGCCAGATCGGCTATGGTGCGGGACACCTTCAGCACCCGGTCCACCCCTCTCTCCGTCAAGGCCAAATTTTTCTGCCCATGACGGAGAAGCGCCGCCCCTTCGGCATCCAGGCGGCAAAACCTGGCGAGAAAGGGGCCGGAGAGGCGGCTGTTGGCACAATAGGCCGGTTTCCAGTGCGGCGGGAAACGGCGCCTTTGCCGCTCCCAGGCAGCCAGAATGCGCTCTCGCTCCAGGCCGGTACCGGCCTGGCCATGACCGGCGCCGGCCTGGCCGCGCCCGGCATCACCGTCCGGAGCGGCCGTCAGGGCCGCCGCGGGATGGGCGGCGGCCTGGCGTTCCGCATGCATGGCGGCAAAAAGGTCAATGCGATCGAGGACCGGACCGCTCATGCGCCGCCGGTAGCGCTGCAGCTGTCCTTCGGCACAGGTACAGCTGCGTTCCAGATCCCCGGCAAAGCCGCAGGGGCAGGGATTGGCCGTGGCCACCAGCTGCACATCGGCCGGCAGGCGCCAGCCGGCGCGCCCCGGAATCTCAATGCTGTGCGCCTCAAGCGGCTGGCGCAAGGCGGCCAGCACTTCCAGGCTGAATTCCGGAAATTCATCCAGGAAGAGGACCCCCAGATGGGCCAGCGACAATTCTCCGGGGATAGGAGTTTGACCACCGGCATACCCTACCATGCCGCGCAGGTTGATGGTATGGTGCGGCGCCCGCCATGGCCGGTTCAGCGCTCCGGTTCTCCCGTCTTCCACAGGTAATCCGGCCAGGCTGCGCAGGCGGGCAGTCTCCAGGGCTTCCTCCGGGGTAAGCGGCGGCAGGAGAGAGGCGAGGCGCGTCGCCAGCATGGTTTTGCCGACCCCGGGCGGACCGGTTAAAAGCAGGTTATGCCGCCCGGCGGCGGCGATCTCCAAAGCCCGCTTGGCTCCGGCTTGTCCCCGCACATCGGACAAGGTCGGCGCCGGCGGGATATAATGGCCGCTCGTCCGCAGCGGCATCTCCAGGCGGCCGGCCAAGCGCAGCCAATCCACCACCTGACGCAAATGGGAAGCGAGGTATACCGGGCGCTCGGCAGGCAGCAAGCTCATCTCCGGCCCGTTTTCCGCCGGAATGATCACTGCCGGAGGAACGGAGCCTACCGGAGGAGCTCCCGCCGCCAGACACAGGGCGCTTTCCACTCCCCTGAGGGAACCGTCGAGGGCCAGCTCGCCGCAGAAAAAATTGTTCTCCAGGCGCTGGCTGGGGATCAGACCGGCCGCCGCCAAAATACCGATGGCGATGGGCAGATCGAACGAAGAGCCGACTTTCTTGAAACGCCCCGGGGCCAGATTAACCGTGATGCGCATAGTCGGAATCTCAAATCCGCTGTTGCGCAAGCCGGTGCGCACCCTGTTCCTGCTCTCCCGGACGCTGGTGTCGGGCAGACCGACTATTTCAAAAAGAGGCAGACCTCGCGCCAAGTCCACCTCCACATAAACCGCATGCACTTCATAACCTTGCAATCCGAGAGTTCCCACCCGCGCCAGAACCAAATGCCTGCCTCCTTTGGTTCCCCCACGGGCGGGGCTGTGTCCGGACAAAGGAAATGATTCGGGATGAACGAGGAAAAACCTTCGCCTTAAATTTTAATATAGATCGGATAGGTCAAAGGCATTTTTAAGCAAAGTGATGGCAGTCTCTCCGGCTCCGGCCTCTCCCGCCCCGGCCTCTGCCTGCCCGGCCGGCGGCAGAGCCAGGCACACGGCATCGAAGCGGCAAGGTGGCAACTCGGCAGCCTGACCGGCCAGGCGATATAGATAATGCCTGGCGGCAGCCACGATTTTTCTCCGCTTGCGGCTATCGATGCTCTCGGCAGCCAGACCGCCGTCCGTGCGCTGCCGCACTTCCACAAAGACCAGGTTCGGGCCGTCCCAGGCGATGATATCTATCTCTCCCTGGCGGCAGCGATAATTGCGGCTCACGATGCGGTAGCCAAGGCGGCGCAAATACAGAGCGGCCGCCTCTTCAGCTGAGCGCCCGGCCTCCCCGGCCGCGCGGCCGCCCGCCCCGGTTTGACGGGATCTACCCGGCATATTGCTTCGCTCCCTTGCCTTCCCCACCGGTAAATAGGGCCATCTGCACCGCCTCTTCCTCGCCCCTTGAGGCGAAAAGAACGCCTGCGGCGGTCACCTGCTTTTTGGGCTTCTCACCACCTGAGAGGAACAAAAGCCGGTGCTCGGCAGTGATGCCCAGCGCCGCCACCGCCCGGCGGTGTTCGGCAGTGGCATATCCGGCATTGCGCTCCAGACCGTAGCCAGGATATAATTCCTCGCCTAGATGCTTCATCCAGGCATCCCGCACCACTTTGGCGAGGCAGGAGGCGGCGGCAATGCTTTGCGACAGACCATCGCCATGCACGACGGCCACATTGGGCCATGGGCAGTCGCCTATGGGGTAGCCGTCGGAAAGCACGAGTTCGGGAAGGAGCGGCAAGGCGGAGACCGCCGTGCGCATGGCGGCGGCATTTGCCGCCGTCAATCCATGGGCATCGATGAAACCGGCCGGAACAAAGGCCACGCTCCAGCACCAGGCCAGCGCCGCCACCTTTTTAGCCACAGCCAAGCGTTCCGCCGGCAAGAGGCGCTTGGAATCATCCAGCCCGGGCAGGAAAGTGTTTTCCGGCAGGATCACCGCCGCCGCCACGAGCGGCCCGGCGAGCGCTCCCCTGCCCACCTCGTCCACCCCCGCCAGGCAGGTGATGCCCTTGGCGGCACGCCACCCGGCGTCGTAGTGCATAAGAAGAAAGGCCCGCTCCTCAGCCTTTTTGGTCCTGCCCTTGGCGGAGCTTGGTTCCTGATTCACAGCCGTCCGGCTCCTTCACCGTTATCCCTTTTCTCTCCAGCTTCTTCCGCCTGAAGCTGCGGCTGGAGCTCCGCCAGATTGTCCAGCGTCACCCGCCCCAAACTACCGCGGCGAAAATCCTTTAAAATGGCGGTGCCGGTCAGCTCCAGATCGATCTGGCCACCCGCCGCCAAAAAGCCGCGCCGCCGGCCTATGGCGGTCAAGAGCCCGGCCGGCGTGTCGCCTTCTGCCAGAGCCGCTCCGCCATAGCGGGCGGAAAGCAACTCCGGCTTCGTATGTTTTAAATACCAGGCCAAGGCCATACCGGCAGCTGCCGGATCATAGGCGTTTGGCCCGATGCTGCCGACCCACACCAGTTTTAGTCCCTGCAGCACATCCAGGAACTTGGGCTGCAGCACTCCGGGAGTATCATAAAGCAAAGCGTTAAGCCGCTCCGCCTGGAGCCATTGCAGGCCGCGGGTGATACCGGGGGCGGCGCCGGTGCGCGCTCGCCTTTGCCCGGTCAGTCTATTGATCAGAGTGGATTTGCCGGTGTTGGGCATGCCGACCACCAAGATGCGGGCCGGGAGGCCCGGGCGGCGCAAATAGCGCCCGAGCCTGCCGATACCGGTCCCGGACACGGCATCGACCAAAAAGGCCTGGCGGCCCGTGCGCAGATAATATTGCCGCCAGGCCTCGCCGGCCTCCGCTTCGGCCAGATCCGCTTTGGTCAACACCAAAACCCGATCTTTCCGCCCGGCCAGCTTTTCCAGATCGAGATGGCGGCCATTATAGGGCACCCTGGCATCCACTATCTCCAAAACAATGTCTACCTGGGATATCTTTTTTTGCAGCTCTTTTTGCGCCTTAGCCATGTGCCCGGGATACCAATGAATCAACCCGGGCACACAGGCAGTCAATTCTTCCAGCAGAGTTTTTCCGGCTTCGGGCACCGGTACCAAACCTCCCTATCCCCTCCGCCGGGTCGCAGGTTAAAGGGCGCTCAGCTCTTCCGGCACTTTTACGGTACCGATCTTGTTCAGCGGCCAGTAACGGACCAGCGCCCGGCCTACAATCAGCTTGAGCGGCACCGGTCCCACGTCGCTGAAGCGGCTGTCGTCGCTGTTGTTGCGATTGTCGCCCAAAACGAAGATAGTGCCCTCGGGGACCACAATAGGCCCGAAATCGCCGTAAGTGGGACCTTTGATATATGGCTCGTCCAGCGGCTCGCCGTTGATATAGAGCTTGTGACGGCTGATCTCAATGCGGTCGCCGGGCAGTCCGATCACTCTTTTGATAAATTTGCGGCGGGTATCCGACGGATAGCGAAAAATAACTATCTCTCCCCGGCGCGGCGCCCTGAAACGATAGGTCACCTTGTCTACCAGCAAGCGCTCGCCATTATAAAGCGCCGGCTCCATCGAAGCTCCCTGCACATAAAACGACTGGGCAATGAAGGTGATGATGATAAAGGCCATCACCACCGCAATGCCGAACGCTTCCAGATACTCGCGCAACTCGGATTTGACGTCTGCCACTGGCACTACCCCCAAACGACCCGGCCTGCCTCCAGTGCCGGTATTCAGGAACAAAGCCGACACCGATCAGAGCCTTGCCCCAACTATCGCTTCACTCTCAATTCCGCTTTCAACCCGGCGGCTCTTAAAGCTGCTGGCGGCGTTTCTCCCTCACATGAGCGGCTTTACCTGTTCTCTTGCGCAGGTAATAGAGGCGAGCCCGGCGTACCCGGCCTTTGCGCACCACCTCAATGGCTGCCACTCTGGGCGAGTGCAAGGGAAAGGTGCGTTCCACGCCTATCCCCTGGGAGATTTTCCGCACGGTGAAAGAGGCCCGCAGGCCTTCGCCGCTCCGCTTGATGACGGTGCCTTCAAACACCTGAATGCGCTCTCTTTCACCCTCCACCACTTTCACGTGGACGCGCACGGTGTCGCCCGGGCCGAAATCCGGGAGATCCTGTCTTATTTGTTCCTGTTCAAGTTGTTTTATGATATCCATTGCCATTTTCCTCCTTAACCCAATCGAACTGTCATTTTTCACTGCCTTATAGACCGGCCAATAACCTCAGATCCTCCTCGGTCAACGCCGCTTTGGCCAAGAGATCCGGGCGTCTCTCCCTGGTGCGCAGCAGGGCCTGACGCCGCCGCCAGAGGCGGATCTCCTCGTGATGCCCGGAGAGCAACACCGAGGGAACCGCCAAACCGCGGAAGAGCGGCGGCCGGCTATATTGAGGATGTTTCAGCAAACCGTCGCTAAAGCAATCCCCCAACGCCGATTCCTCCCCGCCCAGCACTCCGGGCAAAAAGCGGCTGACGGCATCGACTATCACCATGGCCGGCAGCTCACCGCCCGTCAACACATAATCGCCGATAGAAATTTCCATGGTGTTATACAGCTGATGCAGGCGCTCGTCTATACCTTCATAGTGGCCGCAGACCAGCACCAGTCGCTCATAGCCGGCCCATTCCCTTACCAGGGCATCATGCAACAGCCGCCCCTGAGGTGAGGTGACGATCACCGGCAGGGCCAGAGGGGGCTCTTCGCTCAACACCGCATCCAGACAGGCCGCCAAAGGCTCAATCTTCATCACCATGCCGGGCCCGCCTCCATAAGGTTTGTCGTCCGCCGTTTTATGCCGGTCGGTGGCAAAGAGGCGGATATCCCAAAGCCTGATATCCAAGAGACCATTTTGCCTGGCCCGGCCGATGATGGAAGCGCTGAAGGCGCTTTCGAACATGTCCGGAAACAAGGTTAGGATATCTATTCTCACGCTCTTCAGCCTGCCTTGACTATATTTATACCTTCATGGCGGAGCCGGTCAAAACAACAAGCTATCCGCCTTCAATCCGACCAAAGGCCGGGCAGGGACTTCACGATCAGCACACCTTCTTCAGGAGCGATCTTCGTCACCACCGCTTTGACGGCAGGTATTAATATTTCCCGGCCGGCTCCCCCGTCGACCACATAGACATCATGGGCCGGAAGCGACAAGACTTCCTTCACCCGGCCGATGACCTCTCCCTCTTCGCTGACCACCCTTAGTCCTACCACCTGGAAAACATAAAAGTGGCCGGGCGGCAGGGGTCCCACCCGGGAACGCGGCACCGCCAAGGTGGCGCCGCGCCGCTCTTCGGCATCGTTCCGGTTATCTACCCCAGCCAGCTTAAGCACCCAGAAATTTCGGCTTCTTTTTGCGCCGCTGATCCGGCAGGCTTCCTCCCGCCCGTCGGCATATATCAGGCGGCAGTCGGTCAGGTGCCGGAAACGGTCCGGTGAATCGGACCACGACCGCACCCGCACCTCGCCCCTGATGCCGTGCGGCGCCGTGATCTCTCCTATGACCACCAATTCCTCCGGCTCAGCGGCTTTATTCAGCCCTGCGGCTTTATTCAGCCCTGCGGCTTTATCCTGCCCCACCGCTTTATCCGGATGCGGCCTATTCGATGATTTCCACATGGATCAGCTTGCCGGTGCGGCTCCCGGCCGTTTTGGCTATAGTCCTTATGGCCCGGGCAATTCTCCCCTGCCGGCCGATCACTTTGCCGATATCATCGGGGCTGACCTTCAGCTCGCACAAAATGGACCGGTCACCCTCCACGGTGCGCACCTCTACCGCTTCGGGCTGATCGACTAACGCTTTGGCGATATATTCTACCAAATCGTGCACGATGGCCATCCTCCCTTTACGCTACAGTGCGCCGGGTTAGTTGGTGCCGCCGTCCTGTGCGCCGGCCCCGGCCAGGGCGCCGTTTTGCTCTCCCTCTTCGCCCGACCCGGCAGCGGTGCCGGACTTATACTTCTCCAGTACGCCGGCTTTCTCCAGGACCTGCCTGGCGCTGTCGGAAGGCTGAGCTCCCCGGGAAAGCCAAAGCAGAGCCTTCTCCACATCCACTTTGATCACCGCCGGTTCGGTCATGGGATCATAGCTACCTATCGCTTCGATGTAGGAGCCATCCCGCGGGACGCGGGAATCGGCCACCACCAGACGATAGTAAGGTCTTTTTTTCGCACCCATTCTCCGCAAACGTATCCTGACTGCCAAAATATCCATCCCCTTTCCTGATGTCCGCCAGCCCCTCGATGATCATTCAGCGAAACAACCTGCCCGACAGGCGGCGCCTGCTGTCCTTCTGCAGGTTTCCGAATCTTTTCATCATGGCTTTGGCTTCGTTGAATTGTTTCAGCAACCGGTTGACATCCTGCACCGTGGTGCCGCTGCCGGCAGCGATGCGCCGCCTTCTCCCGGCATCGATGATCGCCGGATCCTGGCGCTCGGCCCGCGTCATCGAGCAGATGATGGCTTCAATTTTGCCGAGCTCCTTTTCATCCGGAGTCATCTGCCCGAGGTCGGCCATTTTGGCCATCCCGGGTATCATCCCCAGCAATTGATCCAGCGGTCCCATCTTGCGCAGCTGCCTCAGCTGCTGCAGGAAATCTTCCAGAGTGAACTGATTGGTGAGCAATTTGCCGGCCAGCTTCTCCGCCTGTTCTTTGTCAAACTGGGATTCGGCCTTCTCGATTAGCGTCAAAATGTCGCCCATCCCCAGAAGGCGGGTGGCCATGCGTTCCGGATGAAAAGGTTCCAGGGCGTCGAGCTTCTCCCCGGTGGCGATATATTTGATCGGCTGCCCGGTGACCGCCCGCACGGACAAAGCCGCTCCGCCCCGGGCGTCGCCGTCCAGTTTGGTCATGATAACGCCCGTAATCTGCAGGCGCTCGTGGAACTGGGCGGCGATATTCACGGCTTCCTGCCCGGTCATGGCATCGACCACCAGCAATATCTCCGCCGGCTTGACCTCGGCTTTGATCCGTTCCAGCTCCTGCATCATGGCTTCATCGATCTGCAGCCGGCCGGCCGTGTCTATCAGCACGATGTCGCGGCCTTGCCGTCGGGCCTGCTCCAAGGCGGCTTTGGCGATAACCACCGGATCGGTTTTGTCGCCCATGGTAAACACCGGTACTTTGATCTGCTCGCCCAGCACTTTCAGCTGTTCGATGGCGGCAGGGCGATAAATGTCGGCCGCCACCAACAGGGGACTGCGCCCGGTGGATACCAGATGCCGAGCCAGTTTGGCGGCGGAAGTGGTTTTACCTGACCCTTGCAGCCCCACCATCAACACCGCCGCCGGCATCTGCCCGCCCAGAGACAGATGGGCGCGGCTTCCGCCCATGAGAGAGGTCAACTCTTCCCTGACGATTTTGATCACCTGGTGAGCCGGCTTCAGGCTGGTCATCACTTCCTGACCGACAGCTCTGACTCTCACCGAGGCGATGAAATCTTTAACCACTTTATAGTTGACATCGGCCTCCAGGAGAGCCATGCGCACCAGACGCAGAGCGCTATCCACATCTTGTTCGGTGAGCTTACCTTTCCCCCGCAAATTAGCAAAGGCCGCTTGCAACCTTTGGGTGAGATTTTCGAACACCGGTCGTCACCTCAACTGCCTTCCTCCGCCAGCCAAAGGGAGAGTTCCGCTTCCACCCGGTCCAGTTGGGACAAAGCGAGAGCGGCGGCCTCTCCGGGCAGCCCGCGGCATATATTTTTCACTTCGGCCAGGCCGGAGGCCACTTTTTCCGCCCGCCGGCGCCACTTCACTTCCCTGGCGGCCACGCCGAGAGCGGCTTCCAGTTCATACAAGGTTTTTTCCGCCCGCTTGACGATGTCATATACCGCCTGCCGCGATATGCCGTATTGGACGGCTATCTCGCCAAACGACCAATCCTCTTCATGATATAAAGTGAAAAACTGGCGCTGCTTCTCCGACAGCATGGCTCCATAAGTATCAAAGAGCAAAGTCAGCCACCATGTTTCGTCAAGCACTCCGGCGCCTCCCGAAGGCATGGGCCAGGTTTACACCCGCAGGTCGACCGGTATGTTTCCTCCACATGTCGACCACTGTGTCAAGGAGTTATACTTTACACCCATATCTCACAGGGGTTAGTATACAGAAAGCTTCCGGGCCTGTCAAGAATAATGGAAAAGAGCGTGGGTAAAGGCTTCCGCATCGAATTCCACCAGGTCCTCGGCTTTTTCGCCGACACCCACCAGCTTGACAGGGATCCCTAATTCCGAGGCGATGGCCAGCACAATGCCGCCCTTGGCCGTGCTGTCCAGCTTGGTCAGCACAATGCCGGTCAGCGGCACCGCTTCTTTAAACAGACGGGCCTGCGACAAAGCATTCTGCCCGGTCAAGGCATCCAGCACCAACAGCACTTCATCGGGCGAGCGCCCCAGTTCTCTCGTCACCACCCGGTTGATTTTCGCCAACTCCTGCATCAGCGGCACCTTGGTCTGCAGCCGACCGGCGGTATCGATGATCAAAGCTTCCGCCTGTCGGGCCCGGGCCGCCTGCAGGGCATCAAAGGCAACGGCCGCCGGATCGCTCCCTGCTTTCTGGCTGATGATCTGCGCTCCGGTGCGCTCGGCCCAGGTGGCGAGTTGGTCAACGGCAGCGGCGCGGAAGGTGTCGCAGGCCGCCAGTATCACTTGGCGCCCTTCCCGGCGATACAGATGAGCCAGTTTGCCGATGGTGGTGGTTTTGCCCGAACCGTTCACCCCAGTGACCAGGTAGACACGCAGGCTCCCTTTCTCAGGATAAGCAAATGGAGCCGCCGCCGCCGAAAGAAGCTGCAATACCTCGGCGCTCAATGCCGGCAGCAATTGCTCCGGGCCCAGCTTTTTCTCCCGCACCTGTTGCTGCAGCCTGTCGAGAAGCTGTTCCGTGACGGTCACTCCGGCATCAGCCTCAAGAAGAGCCATCTCCAATTCCTCAAAGCATTTCTCGTCGACATGGCTGCGGCCGACGAATTGCTTAAGGTGCTTTTCGAAATTTTCCCTGGTCTTGGCCAGACCGCGGACCAGATGGGCAAAGAGACCCCGGCGTTTATCCGGCTCCGGAGAGGCGGCTGTTGCCGGCTTGTCGGGAAGGTGAGCGGTCGGCGCGGCACCCGCCGCTTTGTCTTGGGATTCCGGTTGAGATTTGGCAATTCTGGGAAACAAACGCAATTATTCTCCTCCTACCAGGGCATATTCTTCGGCCAGACGCAGGGAGATCAGCTGGGATAAGGCTTTTTCGTTCATCACCACTCCATATAGGGTATCCGCTGTTTCCATGGTCTGCCGGCGATGCGTGATCACAATAAACTGGGTGTTCTTGGAAAACTCCACGAGCAACCGGGCAAATTTGGCGATGTTCGCTTCATCGAGCGAAGCATCGATTTCATCCAGGATGCAAAAAGGACTGGGCCGGACGCTGAGCACGGCAAAGAGGAAGGCCACCGCCGTGAGCGCTCTCTCCCCGCCGGACAAAGCCAATAGAGACTGCGGCTTTTTCCCGGGCGGCGCGGCGGTGATGGTGATGCCCGATTCCAGGGGATCGGCTTCGTCCAGCCACTGGCATTCAGCCCGGCCGCCGCCGAAGAGAGTGGAGAAAAGGCGACCGAATGCCGCATTCACCGCCGCGAAGGTGTCCAGCAGCTTCTTCCTCGTGGTCTGGTCGATCTCCCGAATGGTCTCCTCCAGCCTTTTGCTGGCCGTCTGTAAATCCTCACACTGCTTTCTCAAGTAATTATAGCGTGTCTCCACCGCCTCCAGCTCGGCGATGGCCCCGTGATTCACCGGACCCAGTTCGACCAATTCCCGGCTGAGGGCTTTCACCTGCTTCCTGGCGGCTGCCGGAGAAAAGGAGGTGTCCGGAACGATGATTTCCAGCCCTTTTTCCGCCGCCTTTTCATCTACCGCCAGAAGTGCCGCTTTGATCCGCTCCTGATTGATGCGGCATTGTTGGGCCCGCTCCATCAGTTCTTCCTTTTGTCGGCGGAGCGTCTTCTCGGTCTCCAGTTGCCCGGCGATCAGCTGCCGCCGCTCTGCCAACTGGGCTTGCAAGGCGGCTTTCTGCTCGTTCAAGGCGGCTATCTCCGTCCGGCAGCGCTTCAGTCCCTCTTCCTTCCGAGCGAACTCTGCCGCCAGTGCTTTTCTGTCGGCAAGGGCCTGTGCGGCGCCGCGGCCGGCGGCTACCTCCCTCTGCTCGGCGTCTTTCAAGGAAGATCTGATGCGGTTTTTCTCTCTTTCTTCCGCCTGCACTCTCTGCCTGAGCTCCGCCAGCTCTACCGTCACCGCCGCCAGCCGCTCCTCAAGCTCCTTAAAGCTGCCTTCTATAGCGGCTTTTTCCTTTTCTGCCGCCTCCAGCTGCATCGCTGCCGCCGCCTGCTCCTCCTGAGCGGCCTGGAGTTCGGCTTGCACCAACTTCAAGCGTTCACTTTTCTCCTGCACTGCCTGGTCGAAAGCCTTCTCTTCCTCATGCAGCCTATTCCGGCGCCGCTGCCAGTTTTGGATTTCCAAAGCCACCGTCTTCAACTTCCGCTCCACGGCGGAAAGATCCATCTCCAGTTGTTTTATTCTTTTCTGCCGGGCTTCATATGAAGAGGTAAGCTCACCGAATCGGCGGTTGAGCATTGTCGCCTCTGCTTCCAGCTCTTTTTGCCCGGCGACCAGTTGTTCCAGTTCACGGGTCAGCTCCTGGATAGTGCGTTGGCGGACAAGTAAACTGTCGGCAGTGTCCTCCCTGCTCTCGCCGGCGGTGATCACCCCCTCAGGGGTCACCAACTCGCCCTCGCAGGTGACCGCCAGCCGGCATCCTCCCGGGAACGGCACCGCCCGCACGGCAGCCCAGGCAGATTTGATATCCCGACAGACGGCTACTTTCCCCAAAAGCAAAGCCGTCGCCGGGCAGGCCTCTTCCCGGCACTGTACCAGATCATAAGCCAAGCCGACAAAGCCGGGGATCTCCGCCAGGCGGGCCTTGGCCTCCTCCGCCAGGAGATATTCTTCTGCCGAGCCCGAAAGAGCGGCCAGAGGCAGGAAAGCCGTTCTGCCGCCCTTTTTCTCCCGCAGATAAGAAGCAGCCTCTAAGACTTCCTCCATGCCGGCCATCAGCACCGCATGGAGCAGCGGTCCCAAGGCCGCTTCGATGGCGGCCTCATAGCCGGGAGACACCTCTATCATCTCGCCGATGGCGCCGATCAATCCCGCGAAGCGTTTACCGGCCGCCATGATGGTCTTCACGCCGCGGTTATATCCTTCATAGGAGCGGCTCAGCTCCCGCAAGAGATGAAGGCGTGCTTTGACTTCCTGACAGCGGGATTGATGTCGGGAAAGCTTCTGCCCGGCTTCCTTTCTGGCTTTGGCTATTTCGGCCAGTTGGAGGGTTTCGCCGGCAATTACAGACCGCTCTGCGGCCAGACTTCGCTCCAGAGCCTCCTTCTGCTGCCCGAGCTCTCCCCGCTCGAGCTCGGCCGCTTCCAGATGCTTTTGCACCTCTTCTTTCTCCCGCGCCAGGTTTTGCCGACGACGCGCCTCACCGGCCGGATCATCTTTCAGGTGGCCGGCCAGCTCTCCTCCCCACCTGGCCGCCGCCGTCTCCGCCGTCGATAGCCGGGCCCTGGCCTTCTGCCACCCGGCACCGGCTGCGGCCACCTTTTCCGCCAGCCCGGCCTTCTCCCCGGTGAGCCGGGCATGCACTTCCGTCACTGCACTTAGCCGCCGGGCGAGATTTTGCCATCTATCCTCAACCGCCTGCAAAGCCGCCTGGAGTTGGGCTTTTTGTTGGCCGGCGGCCGTCGCCAGCCGCTGTTGCCGCTCTACGTCCATGACGAGCCGGCTCTCCCGCTCCCGCAGCATCTCGGCCTGATGGCGAATCTCCTGCTCTTCCCGGCGTTTTTCATGCCATTGGGCCTGCACCTCTTCAAAGCAGGCCAAGCTCTCCTGCAAGGCTTTTTGCTCTGTCTGCAACCGGCTCTCGCACTGCGCCAGCCCGGACGTTATTTTATTCAGCTCGGCGGACAATTCCGCATCGCGGGCGGTCTCCCTGGCCAGCTGCTTTTGCAGCTGATGCCATTCATGGCTGAGCAACTGCTGCTCCAGGCTGGCCAGTTCGGCCGAGAGTTCCCGGTGCTTCCGGGCGAGCGCCGCCGCCTGGCGCAGCGGCCCCAGCCTGTCCTCCACCTCGGCGATGATATCTTTCACCCTGACCAGATTTTCAGCCGTATCCGCCAGCTTTTCCTGGGCCTCCGTCTTGTGGGCCCGGTAGCGGGCGATCCCGGCGGCATCCTCCAGAAACAGGCGGCGCTCCACCGGCGTCGCCGTCAAAACGGCGGCTACCTCGCCCTGCCCGATGAAGAAAAACGAATTTCTTCCCAGCCCGGTGTCCAGAAACAGGTCCTGAATGTCTTTCAGGCGACAAGGATGGCGATTGATAAAAAAACGGCTCTCCCCGGAGCGGAAAACCTGCCGGGTGATGGTCACTTCACTATATTCCAGAGGCAGGTGACCGTCGCTGTTGTCCAGCGTCAGCTCCACCGCCGCCATGCCCAACGGGCGCGTTTTGTCGCTCCCGGCGAAGATGACGTCGGGCAAGTGCGTCCCCCGCAGGGTGCGCGGATTCTGCTCCCCGAGCACCCAGCGGACGGCATCGACGATATTGCTTTTACCGCTGCCGTTGGGCCCGACGATGGCGGTGATAGCCGGGTAGAATTTAATATCCACCCGCCCGGCAAACGATTTAAAGCCTTGTATGGTCAACTGCTTAAGATGCAATTGGAACCTCCCCGCGATGCCGGCGGCCGCAAAAGGCAAAGATAAACCAAATAATTCACTTTCGCCACCGCATCACGCCGTCCTGCCGCCCGACCGCTTTATCTTCCGGCCTGCTCAACCGCTTTTCGGCACGCGCATATAGAGATCGCGGCGTTGACGGGTTTTCAGGGACAACTGCGGGTTAAGCAGTGAACCATAAGCTTTCATCAGCCGCCGCAGTTTGAGTTTCACCCGCGTGCGGGCGTTATCCACTGCTTTGGCTTTCACCCCGGTTTTCTCCTCAATTTCGCTGCAGGTATATCCTTGTATCAGGAAGGCTACCACCGTCTTTTCCAGCAAAGAAAGGTGGTGATGCAAAACTTCCGACACCCTTTTTTCGATCATTTTACTTTCAAACACTTCCACCGGGTCCAGCTCGTTGTCGTTGCTGGGGAGAAAATCGAAAATGGTGCGGTTCTCGTCGCCGTTGACGAAGCTGTGCAGAGAAACGGCCTCATTCAGCACCCGGTGCTTGTTTCCGGTGCATTGCTTGATGGCATTGTATACTTTGCGGATGATGCATATATAAGCAAAGGAACTAAATTTGATGTTATAAGCTTCCGGCCGGTATTCATTGATGGCCGCCAACAAGCCGATGAACCCTTCCTGCACCAGATCGTCGAATTCCAGGAACGGCGCATAATGCCGGCGGACGATATGCTTCACCATGGGTAGGTACTTGCACACCAACTCCTCTTTGGCGCCGGTGTTTCCCTGGCGGATGTGCTCGATCAGGATCATGTCTCTTTCCTGGCTTTGTTCGACCAAAAGAGCTTCCTCCCGGATCCTGCTGGCCTTCCTCTGCTCTGCTTACTTGTCCATAATCATGGGTATGCCGGGCGATCCTATCTTATACCGGACAAGGCTTGGCTGCGGTGCAATGTCCTAATACTTGGTAATATTATGGCAAGAGTGCCACTGGCTCGGCGGTGGCGCCGCCGCCTTCAGCGTGCTTCCACAATTAGTTTGATAGCCGTGCGGCCCTGACCGTCAATCACCACTTCGGAAAAGGCCGGGATACAGATCAAGTCGATACCGTTGGGAGCGATGAAACCCCGGGCGATGGCAATGGCTTTGACGGCTTGATTTACGGCTCCGGCTCCGATGGCGTTCAGCTCGACGGCGCCTTGCTCTCTCACCACGGCGGCCAAGGCGCCGGCCACAGCCTTGGGATTTGATGCGGCCGATACTTTCAATACTTCCATAGTACACCCCCGGCAGCGCATTTACCTCTCAACGGCCTCCGATTGGCGGCACATTGAGTGGGAAATACATTCATCCGGCGGCGCCATTATCCTGTAAATTGCCTGATAAAAATCATATGAAAAGGTTGATGCGCCGGTTGATGGCGGCCAGGACGGCCATACCGGCAGCTTCGGTGTCGTCGCGGCGCACATAGGCCACCCCGGCCAGGTGTTCCACCTGCGGCCCATTGACTAGGGAGACGATGGCTATCACCGCCCGTTCGCCGCCGGCGCTCACCCAATCTATATTCTCCAAAAATAAGCCTATGCCCGGCGGCAGCAGTTCTCCGGCGGCATTCAGCACGGCCAGGGCCGCCAGGACCAGACGGCCGCGGCTGGTGGCGGCACCGGTCGCCACCCCGGTCAACTTTTGCTGTTTTTTGGCTAACTCGGCCCGCACTTCCGCTTCATTGCCGGTGATCGAGAGGCTAATTTCCCGCAAAATAAAGCGGGCGGCGTCAGGCAGGTCGGTCTCTATCTGCGCCACACTGATATACCTGCGGTCGATATGTACTTTACCGTATGCCGATAGGCAGCTTTCGATGTCTTTCACCAACTGCGTGGGATGTTTGGTGTTGTCGGCCAGAACATGGATTTCCCTGATCATCTCCCCGTCCAGCACCACGCGGACGGCGATCACTTCCGGGATCATCTGGATAATGCGCTCATATTCCGCGGCCTTCACCGCTTTGCTGTTTTCGACGTCCGTCGACATGAGATTCCCTCCCACCTCATGTGGTATTGGGCAGTTGCAAGTTTTTCAGGGCTTCCGCCGCCGCCTTCTGCTCGGCTTCCTTCTTGGAGCCGCCGCAACCCCGACCCAGAACGCGCCCGGCGTGACTCACTTCCACGATGAATGTCTTCTCGTGATCGGGCCCATAGGAGGATATCACCTTATAATGCGGATAGCGCCCTGTCCGAGCTTGCCACACCTCCTGTAGCTGAGACTTGGCATCTTTCGTCACCGTGGGCAAAAACGAGGCAATATCTACCATCACCAGCCTTTCCACCTCCGCCCACGGGCGGGAAAGATATGCCGCGCCCACCAGCGCTTCATAGGTATCGGCCAATATGGAGTCCTTATTGCGCCCCCCGTTTTTCTCCTCTCCCAGTCCTAAACGTATTTGGCTGTCCAGCGCCAGATTCCTCGCCTTCTGCGCCAGCACCGCGGTGCTGATCAGCACCGACTTGATGACGGAAAGCTTCCCTTCCGGATAGTCCGGGAATTTCCGATAGAGATATGAAGCGCAGATCAAACCGATCACCGCGTCGCCGAGGAATTCCAGACGCTGGTTGTCCTCCGTACCGGGGTGCTCGCCGGCATATGAGCTATGGGTCAGCGCCGCCTCCCGCAGGGACACCGGTATCATCCCGATGATATCAGCCACATTATCCAAACCCAAACCGAGCACTCCTTTTTTACCAAAGGCGGGAGGAGCTTCCGAATCCTCCC
>DULU01000021.1 GCA_012840225.1 Bacillota bacterium | reverse complement strand
GGGCTCTCTTCTGGTATCCGGGGTCCTGAAACCGGCAGCCGGCGCTTTGGCTTCTCTTTCTTCCTTTTTGGTCGCAGGTCCGGCTTCCGGTACCGAGGTCCTGGTTTGAGCCGCCAGCGGAGCCGGTCAAGAGAGGACGCAAAGCAGAAGGACCACCGCCCGGAGAAGCGGCTTTCCCTGTGCCTATTATACCGTTGATCAAACCCGAGGCCGGGGCGGCACCGCCGCCTAAGAAGATTGAGAAAGATATCGATCCGGAAACCACGAAACGCAAGGACCGGAAATCCGGGCGCGCCGGGACGGGGCGGGCGATGCGCGAGAAAGTGGCCTACAGCCGCCGCGATCACCATGCGGTCATACAGATGGACGCACCCGTCGGGCCGCGGAGCTTGCGCCGGCGCCCCCGCAAACCGGTAAAGCAGCAGCAGACTGCGGAAGTTCAGGAAGAGGTTCGGCCGTCCATCCTCTATCTGCCCGACAGCCTCACTGTGGCCGAACTCGCGGCCGAACTGCGGGTTCCTGCTACTGCCGTTATTAAGACGCTGATGAGCGAAGGCGTCATGGCCGCCATAAATAATGTCATCGATTTTGATGTGGCCAAGAAGGTGGCGGCGCAGTTTGAGGTGACGGTGGAAAGAAGCACTCCCACCGAAAAAGAGCGTGTACAGAGGATTGGGGTGGAAGCGGCCGACAAAACCGATAACCTGGCCACGAGACCTCCTGTGGTCACCATTCTCGGACATGTGGACCATGGCAAGACCACCCTCCTGGACGCCATCAGGCAGACCCGGGTGGTGGAAACGGAAGCCGGCGGCATCACGCAGCACATCGGCGCCTATCAGGTGGAGAAGGACGGGCGCAAGATCACCTTCCTCGACACCCCCGGTCATGAAGCCTTCACCGAAATGCGCTCCCGCGGCGCCCAGGTGACGGATATCGCCGTATTGGTGGTGGCGGCCGACGACGGGGTGATGCCCCAGACGGTGGAAGCCATCAATCATGCCCGGGCGGCCGGGGTGCCCATCGTGGTGGCCATAAACAAGATCGACAGGCCGGGAGCCAACCCCGACCGCGTCAAGCAGCAGCTGGCCGACAACGACCTCCTGGCTGAAGACTGGGGCGGCGACACAGTGATGGTCGAGGTGTCCGCCCTGAAAAAGGAAGGCATAGAAGATCTCCTGGAGATGATCCTTTTGGTCGCCGACATCCGGGAGCTGAAAGCCGACTACAACTGTCCGGCCAGTGGTACGGTGATCGAAGCCGAACTGGACAAGACCAGGGGTCCGGTCGCTACGGTGCTGGTGCAAAACGGTGTCCTCCGGGTGGGCGATGCCGTGGTGGTCGGCGTCACTTCAGGCAAGATCCGGGCCATGTTCGATTACCGGGGAGCGGCCCTGAAAGAAGCCGGTCCTTCCACTCCCGTCTCCGTGTTGGGGATTGAGGATGTGCCAGCCGCCGGCGATTCGGTGCAGGTGGTTGAAGATGAAAAGGCAGCCCGCCAGGCAGCCGAAGAGAAGCTCGCCGGGCATAAAACCGAGTTGCAGAAGGCCGGACGGCTGCGCCTTTCCGATCTGTTCAGCAAGATCCAGGAAGGCGAAGTCAAAGATCTGAATATCGTGCTGAAAGCCGACGTACAGGGATCGGTGGAGGCGCTGACCTCCAGTCTGGAGAAGCTCTCGGACAACAAGGTGAGGGTGAATGTGATCCATGGGGCAGCCGGGGCCATCACGGAAAGCG
Organism: Bacillota bacterium; assembly: GCA_012840225.1. Taxonomy (GTDB): domain Bacteria; phylum Bacillota; class Limnochordia; order DTU080; family DTU080; genus DULU01. Next base: position 55,996 of record DULU01000021.1, on the reverse strand, counting down.
ACATCGCCTTGGCGGCCGCTTCCGACGGCATCATCATCGGCTTCAATGTCCGGCCGGATCCGGCGGTGAGAAGAGCCGCAGAGCGGGAAGGCGTGGACATTCACCTGTACCGCATCATCTACGAAGCCATCGACGACGTCAAGAAGGCTATGGCCGGGTTGCTTGAGCCGACCTATAAAGAAGTCGTGCTCGGCCGGGCCGAGGTCCGGGCTACCTTTAAAGTGCCGGGCGTGGGCACGGTGGCCGGCTGCTATGTCAGCGACGGCAAAGTGGTGCGCAACGCGTCGGTGCGCGTCCTGCGGGACAGCGTGGTTATATTTGAAGGCAAACTATCGTCTCTCAAACGCTTCAAGGACGATGCCAGGGAAGTGGCCGAAGGATATGAGTGCGGCATCGGCATCGAGCGCTTCAACGACATCAAGGAAGGCGATGTGATTGAAGCCTATCAGATGCAGGAAGTGAAAGTGTGATTGATAGTCGGCTTGTTGACGATAGAACTGCGCGTGGCGTCCAGCACGTCGCTCAAGGATAAGCGCCGGGTGCTGCAATCGTTGCTCACCAGAGCCCGGCGGCGCTATAACATCTCCGTAGCGGAAGTCGGCATGCAGGACCATCACAAAATGGCGGTGCTGGCGGCCACCTGTGTCGGCAGCGCCGCAGCAGTTGTGCATCGCACTCTGGAAGAGACGGCCCGCTTTTTCGCTTCCGATACGGAAGCCGAAATCCTCTCCCAGACTGTGGAGCTGCTCTAGAAAAAGCCATAAGGGAGAGAGTTTTGAGGTAACTCGGGCGCCGGCATGTGACCAGACCTGATAATGCAGCAATAGCGAGTGATAGAGGTGAACCCGTATGGCCAGCCCGCAGAGGATTGCCCGCGTGCGTGAAGAGGTAAGAAAAGAAGCCAGCGATATATTGCGCAAAATGAAAGATCCCCGGCTCGGCTTCGTCACGGTGACCGGAGCCGATGTATCGCCGGATCTGCGCCATGTGAAGATATACGTCAGTGTATACGGCGACGATGCCGAGACCGAGCGCACCATGGCGGCATTGCTGTCGGCTACAGGTTTCGTCCGCACCGAACTGGGACAACGCATCCGTTTGAGATATACCCCGGAAGTCGTGTTTAAGTTGGATAATTCCGCCAGGCATGGAGCGCGCATTGAAGAATTGCTGGCGGATCTGTACCGCCCGCAAGAAGAATCATGAAGCGAGGCTAGCAATGAGCGAGAATCCCGCACCTTCCTATAAAGAAGCCCTGGCTGCCGTGAGCGATGTATTGCACCGCTACGACCGCTTCATTTTGGCCGGTCATGTCGATCCCGACCCCGACAGCATCTGCAGCCTTCTGGCGCTGGAGTGGGCTCTGACCGAGATGGGCAAGGTGGCGGTAGCGGTGTCACCCGACCAGCCGCCCCCGACTTTGAAGTTTTTGCCTCGCCAAGAACGGATTCGCCGGCCGCATGAAGTCGATCCCCGGGACTGGCAGGTTTTGATCGTGATCGATTGCGACCTGCCGCGCAGCGGGGCGGCCGCCGCCTGGGCGGATCAGGTGGAACTGGTGGTCAATATCGATCATCACGTGACCAATTCGGCCACGGCCCCTGTGCTGTTGCTGAACACCGAGGCGGCGGCGGCGGGTGAGATCATCTACCACCTGATTCAGGAGCTGGGTTTGAGCTTGCCGGAGGAGACGGCCATCCTGCTTTACACGGCTATTCTGACCGATACGGGTTCCTTCCGCTTCAGCAACACCAACGCCCGCGTCCTGCGCATCGCTGCCGATCTGGTGGACAAAGGGGCCGATCCGGCCGTGATAGCCAGCGAGATGTACGACACCCGGCCCTGGAGTTATATGCAGATGCTGCGCCGCGTGCTCGCCACCTTAGACTGCAGCGCCGACGGCCGCATCGCCTGGATCATCCTGGGTGAGGCGGATTTGCTGGAGGCAGGCATGCGCCAGGAGGAGTCCGAAGGCCTGATTCAATTCCCCCGCATGATCCAGGGCGTGGAGGTAGCCATTTTGTTCAGGGAGGTCGGGCCTCGCGAGGTGCGGGTGAGCTTCCGCTCCAGAAACAAAGTGGATGTGAGTCGCCTGGCGCAATCATTCGGCGGGGGCGGCCATGCCAGAGCTGCTGGCTGTACCATCAAGCTGCCATTGGCGGCGGCTTGTCGTGAGGTGCTTACCAAAACGGAAGCCTTCCTTGCGGAAGCGGCTGCCGGCCGGTGATGGACGCGATGAACGGCCTGATTATTCTGTTGAAAGTGCCGGGCATGACCTCGCATGACGCCACCAGCGCCGTGCGCCGCCTCTGCGGCGGGGTGAAGGCCGGTCATGCCGGCACGCTCGATCCCGGCGCCGCCGGCGTGCTCCCTGTTTTGCTGGGCAAAGGTACCCGCCTGCTTCCCTACCTTCCCGAGGAGAAGTCCTACAGAGCGGAGATGACCTTGGGCATCGTGACGGATACCGGCGACGCCGCCGGGGATACGGTGGCGGTCAATGAAACCGCCGTCACCGCCAAGCAATTGGCGGAGGCGTTTGCCGCCCATCTGGGAGCGATCTGGCAAGAGCCGCCCATGACTTCGGCAGTGCGCATCGGCGGCCGCCGCCTGTATGAGCTGGCCCGTCGGGGAGAAGAGATCGACCGGCCGCTCCGCCAGGTTTTCATCAAGGAGATGCATATCAGGTCCGCCTGGCCGAAAAATGTGGACATATTTGGCATGGGCGCCAGAGTGCTGTTTGATGTCACCTGCAGCAGCGGGACATATATCAGGACTCTCTGTGCCGATATCGGCAAGGCGCTCGGTTGCGGCGCCCACATGAGTTTCCTCCTGCGCACTGCCGCCGCAGGCTTTCGGTTGGAGCAGGCCGTCACCTTGGAGGAGCTGTCTGACGCCGCCGAGGAGAGACGGTTACATAAATACCTCATTCCCCTGGACGGCGCCCTGCAGCATTATCCTCAGGTCAGGCTGAACACCGCTATGGCGGAGGATCTGCGCTGCGGCCGGCCGCTCTATCTGAAACAGCCGGCAGCAGGCGCCGGCCTTTTGAGAGCATACGACATGACCGGGCGCTTTTTGGCCCTGATCAAGCCGGGACCTGAGCCGGACTGCTGGGTGACGGAAAGGTATTTTGGTATGTAGGTGAGCCGATGGGTCAAAAGCCACTGCTACAGGTAGAGGTAACAGAACTGGATAATCTGCTGAAACGGACTTCCGGTGCGGCCCCTTGTGTCGCCGCTCTGGGCACCTTTGACGGTGTGCACCTGGGACATGTAGCCATCTTAAAGCAAGCGGTGGAGACGGCCCGCCACCTTGGAGTGAAGTCTTTGGCCTTTACCTTCGACCGTTTGCCTGTATCTTTTTTAAACCCGGAGCGCCATATGCCTTGTCTGAACACCTTAGAGGATAAGATCGCCCTTTTGGGGCAATATGTCGATGAAGTGCTGGTGATGCGCTTCGATGAGCGGCTCGCCGCGCTTTCCCCGCCGCAGTTTGTGACCGAGGTATTATGCCGGGGCCTAAACTGCCGGGGCGTGGCAGTGGGGTATAACTACACGTTCGGGCACAAAGCCGCCGGCAATGTCGATACTTTGCGGGAGTTGGCCGGAAAGGTGGGACTGGTCGTCGAGGTGGTGGCCCCGGTGCTGGCGGCCGGCCGGCAAGTGTCCAGCACCCGCATCCGCCAGTTGGTCCAGGCCGGGCGGGTGGCGGACGCCTGTTTGTGCCTGGGGCGGCCTTATGCCTTATCAGGGGTGGTGGAAGCCGGGCGCTCCCGCGGGCGGGAGCTAGGGTTTCCCACCGCCAACCTGGCCGCCGACCCGCAGCTGGCCGTGCCGGCCGACGGCGTCTATGTTACCGAGGTGGCCACCCTTCCCGGTCATAAAACCCTGGGCGGGGCGGTGACGTCGATTGGGGCCAAGCCGACCTTCAGGGAGAACGACCGCTCCATAGAAACGTATATCTTTGGCTTTTCCGGCGATCTTTACCGGACCCGGCTCTCCGTGCTCTTCCACCATCGCCTGCGGGACATCAGAGCCTTTGCCGACCGGGAGGCACTGCGCCGCCAGATCGCCGCCGATGTGGAAAATGCTCAAGATTACTTGGCAAATACCAATCGTTTACAACAGCAAATGCCTGTGGTATATTAGCTTGGTGGAACCTGGAGCGAGGATATCCGTACCTACGGCGGATTCTTGGCTCCAGGCGATTCCGGCGACGATAAATCATGTAGGGAGGATACCAGTTTGTTAGGTAAAGAACAGAAAGCCGCCATCATCGACGAATACGGACTGCATCCGGGAGATACCGGATCACCGGAGGTGCAGATCGCCATCCTCACCCACCGGATCAACAGCTTGTCCGAGCACCTCCGCACGCACAAAAAAGATACCCATTCGCGGCGCGGTCTCTATAAGCTGATCGGGCAGCGGCGCGGTCTGCTCAACTATCTCGAGCGCAAAGACATCGACAGATACAGGGATTTGATCAATCGTCTGGGCTTGCGCCGGTAGGTTTTTGGTGACCAGGGGGCACTGCCTTCCTGGTCGCCGGTTTTTATCGGCCGGGCAGAGCGATTTGACGAATGGAGGCACCTGTAGTGTAAATACTACCGGTGATGAACACAGGAGGCTAATATTGATGACCCATATTGTTTCCATGGATCTGGCCGGGAGACAGTTAAGCCTGGAAACCGGCAAGCTGGCCAAACAAGCCAATGCCAGCGTGCTGGTGCGCTACGGCGATACCGTCGTCCTGGTGACCGCCACGATGAGCACCCCGCGTGAGGGGATGGATTTTTTCCCGCTTTTGGTAGATTATGAGGAAAGAAAGTATGCTGTAGGCAAAATACCGGGAGGCTGGTTCCGGCGGGAGGGACGGCCTTATGAGGGTGCCATTTTAGCCGCCAGGCTGATCGACAGGGCCATCAGACCGCTTTTCCCCGACGGTTTCCGTCACGACGTTCAGGTGGTGGCTACCGTCATGTCGGTGGATCAGGACTGCTCTCCGGAAATCGCCGGCATGATCGGGGCGTCGGCCGCCTTGACCATCTCGGACATACCGTTCCTGGGACCGATCGCCGGGGTGAAAATCGGCTATGTGAACGAGCAGTTTGTCGTCAATCCCACCGTTGCCCAAAACGCCGAAAGTCGGCTGGATCTGGTGGTGTCCGGCACCAGAGAAGCGGTGAACATGGTGGAAGCCGGTGCCAACGAGCTTCCTGAAGAGGTGATGCTGGAGGCCATCATGTTTGGCCATCAGGCCCTCCAGGGCATCATCGATCTGATCGAAGAGCTGCAGAGAAAGGTAGGCCGGCCCAAGATCGAGGTGGAGCTGCACCAGCCTGATGCCGAGGTGGAAAACTGGATGCGGCCCATGGTCATGGACAAGATCGATGCCGCCGTGCGCATCGTGGATAAGGCCACCCGGGAAGATCGCCTTGCCGAGCTGAAGGAGCAGATCACCGCCGAGTATGAAGCGGCTTTCGGCAGCGAGGCGGCTGCCGAGCATCAGCAGGATCTGGCCGAAATTTTCGACATTCTCCTCAAAGAGCAGGTGCGCAAAATTATCCTGAATGAAGGCCTGCGCATCGACGGCCGGAGCTTCACGGAGATCAGGCCGATCACCTGTGAGATCGGCATCTTGCCGCGCGCTCACGGCTCAGGGACCTTCACCCGCGGCCAGACTCAGGTGTGCACCGTATGCACGCTGGGCTTGAAGTCGGATGAACAGATCCTGGACACCTTGAGCGAAGAGGACCGGAAGAGATATATTCATCACTATAACTTCCCGGCTTTCAGTGTCGGGGAGACGCGTCCGGCGCGCTCGCCCGGCCGCCGGGAGATCGGCCACGGAGCCTTGGCCGAACGGGCGCTCTTGCCCGTCATACCGCCGGAAGAAGAGTTTCCCTATACCATCAGGCTGGTCTCCGAGGTGCTGGAATCCAACGGATCCACTTCCCAGGCCAGCGTGTGCGGTTCCACCCTGGCTTTGATGGACGCCGGCGTGCCTATCCGCAAGGCGGTGGCCGGCGTGGCCATGGGCTTGGTGCTGGAAGGCGACAAGCATGCCATTCTCACCGATATCCAGGGGATTGAGGACCATCTGGGCGATATGGACTTCAAAGTGGCCGGCACGGCCGACGGGGTGACGGCGCTGCAGATGGATATCAAAATCACCGGCGTTACCCGGGAAATCCTGCATCGGGCCCTGGAACAGGCCAGAGAGGGGCGCCTGTTCATCCTCCGGAAGATGAACGAGACCATCTCCAGCCCGCGGCCGGAGTTGTCCAAGTGGGCGCCGCGCATCCATACCATGCAGATTCCGGTGGATAAGATCAGAGATGTGATCGGTCCCGGAGGCAAGGTGATCAGGAAGATCATCGAGGAGACCGGCGTGCAGATCGACGTGGAAGACGACGGCAGCGTCTTTGTGGCCTCGGTGGATGAGGAAAACGGGCGGCGGGCTATGGAATGGATCCGCAGCCTGACCGCCGAAGTGGAGGTAGGGGCCATCTATACCGGCAAGGTGACCCGCATCACGAACTTCGGCGCCTTTGTGGAGGTCCTGCCCGGAAAAGAAGGTTTGCTGCACATATCCAAAATTGCTCATGAGCGGGTGGCCAAGGTAGAGGATGTATTAAACATCGGCGATACGGTAACAGTTAAAGTGTCGGAAATAGATCATTTGGGCCGCATCAATCTCACCCGCAAGGAGTTGCTGGAACCGCCGCCGCGTCCGGCCGGCGGAGAAAGGTCGCATAAGGATGACAGACGCCGCCGCTAGTAACTTCCGCTCCGCCTGCCTGCCGGCCGGTGCCGCCGAGCCGGTGTGGCGGCCATGATCAGGGTCCGCCTGGGCACCGTCCTCTCGGTCACGGAGAGGAATGCGCATATAGAGCAGCTGCAGGTGAGCTGTGAAGAGAGCATCGTTCCGGCCGTCAATTATCCGGAGCTCACCGGTTCTGCGGCGCCGGGCGACCAGGTAATTCTGAACACCACCGCCGTGTACCTAAACCTGGGCACAGGCGGTTTTCATTTTGTCATGGCCATCTGCGGCAAAGAGCGGGATATTGACCGGTCGGTTCCCGGCCACATCATGAAGCTGAGGTATACCCCGCTGCAGGTGCGGGTGTCCGCCATAGAAGAAGAGGAAAGTCCCTATCATGAGGCCATGTGCGCCGCCGCCGATTTGCAGGGCATGCCGGTGGCTGTGGCCACGGTCCATAGCCTGATCGCTCCTTTTGCCATCGCTTTCAAAAACAGCGCTTCCCGGATGAAGCTGGCTTACATCATGACTGATGGCGCCGCCCTGCCGTTGGCCTGGAGCCACCTGGTGCGCCGGCTGCGGCAGGAAGGGCTCATCGACATCACCATCACCTGCGGTCATGCCTTTGGTGGCGAGGTGGAAGCAGTCACCTTCTACTCCGCCCTGCACGCCGCCCACCAGGTGCTGGAGTGCCGGGCCTGCATCGTGGCCATGGGGCCGGGCGTGGTGGGCACAGGCACCCCTCTGGGCACCACCGCCTTGGAGCAGGCTTTTTTGCTGGATGCGGCTGGCATCCTCGGCGCCCGCCAGATCGCCGTGCCGCGCCTCAGTTTTGCCGATCCCCGTCCCCGGCACCGCGGCCTCTCCCACCATACTCTGACGGTGCTGGGACGGCTCACCCAGCGGCCAGCCTATGTCTGCCTGCCGCACCTGGAACCCCCTCTGCAGCAGGAACTGGAGAGGCTGGTGGATGAGGCCGGCTTCGCCCACAGGCACCGGCTGATCTGGCAGCATCCCGGCGATTATCTGGCAGAGTTCGCCCGCTCGGGCATAGCCTTGCAGTCGATGGGGCGCACACCTGAAGAGGATCCGGCCTTTTTCGCCGCCGGCGCGGCAGCCGGCAAGTTGGCCGCTGCCTGGTGCTTGGAGAAAGTCAGCCGGCCGTGACCAGTCGTCCTTAATGCTACGTTCACCCGCGCCGCCTTTCATACCCCACGGCGACATTGCATAGAATTGGGGAGCATATATTGGTGTTCCTGACGCCGCCGGGAGGGACCGTCGCTTGCCGAAAGCCGGGCGCCGTGGCATTGTGCCTTTTTCGCTTAAAACCTGCCTGAAAGAGCGGGTGGTGTTGTGTGCTGTTTTAGCCGGGATCATGGGCATGGGTTTTGTTGCCGGCATGGCCGGGGGCGGCGCTCTACCCGAGCAGACGCGCCGGGAACTGATGGTTTACATCAATGATCTGTTCAGCAGCCTGGCCGGTGCAGGGATGTTACCGGCGAAAAACATCGGGCACATTCTGGGCGAAAATGTACTGAAAACAGGCGGTTTACTTTGGTTATTGGGCCTCTCGGTGATCGGGGCGCCGCTTATTGCCGCCATCCTTTTTCTGCGTGGCTTCTCTTTGGGTTTCACCGCCGGCGTTCTCATAAGTCAGTTGGCCTGGAAAGGCACCGTTCTGGCCATGCTGGCCCTTTTGCCTCATAATTTGCTTCATCTGCCGGGGTTGATGCTGACAGCCGCCGGAGCCGTGGCCTTTTCGTTTCGGGCCTTGCAAAGCATGCTGGGGCGGCCTTCTCCGGGCGGTATCCGGCACCATTTTCTCACGGAAGGTTCGCTGGCTGTCGTCGGCTCTATCCTGCTCGCCGCCGGCAGCCTGATTGAAGCTTATATCACGCCGGTGCTGGTGTTATATGCCGGCCGAGGTCTATTGTAGCTTAAGTTGGGAGTGAGACCGAAACGTGATCGCCGTCTGGTTGGTGGGCATCAAGCGGAAAATATGGGTTTTCCTCCTTAAGTTGATGTTCCTGGTGTTGCTGATCTTAATCTTTTATGCCGCTTATCGGGTCTGGCAACCGGCGCTCAAAGAGATGCCGCCCCTGCCCCGCTCCGCCACATATATAATCTAAGCAGGAAAGGTTTGGCATTTATTGCACCGAATTATGCTTCGATGGACAAGCTATGTGTCGAGATATCATCTTTGAGGAAGGTGGCTTTTTTGCCTGATCGCCTTATCAACCGGGTGATATTGATCGTATTGGATTCCGCCGGCATAGGCTGGTTGCCTGATGCGGATAAATATGGCGATACCGGCAGCCATACTTTGGGCAATACGGCCCGCGCCGTCGGGGGACTGCAGGTTCCTAATCTGGCCGCTTTGGGCTTAGGAAATATTGTAGCCCTGGAGGGGGTGGCGCCGGTCTCCGCTCCCAAGGCCGCCTGGGGCAAGATGGCTGAAAAAGCTCCGGGCAAAGATACCACCACAGGTCACTGGGAACTCTGCGGCCTGGTGCTGAAAGAGCCTTTTCCCGTCTATCCCGACGGTTTCCCTGCGGAGGTGATCACCGCTTTCGAGGCTGCCGTCGGTCGCCGGGTGCTGGGCAACAAAGCCGCATCCGGTACCGCCATCATCGAAGAGCTGGGAGCGGAGCACCTTAAAACCGGCCGCCCGATAGTATACACCTCGGCCGACAGCGTCTTCCAGATCGCCGCCCATGAGGAGGTCATCAGCGTAGAGGAATTATACCGCCTGTGCCGCATCGCCAGGGAGATCCTGCAAGGGCGGCACGGGGTGGGAAGGGTGATCGCCCGTCCCTTTACCGGGAAGCCCGGAGCCTTTGTGCGCACGGCCGCCAGGCGCGACTTCAGCCTGCCCCCGACCGGGGAGACCATATTGGATGTGCTGACCGGCGCCGGCTATGCAGTGTGGGCGGTGGGCAAAATTTGGGATATCTTTGCCGGCCGGGGCGTCACCCGATCCTTCCCGGCCCACGGTAACGACGAGGTGCTGGCCACCGTGCTCCGACTTTTGGGAGAGAGACCGGCGCCGGCCTTGCTTTTCGCCAACTGCAACGATTTCGACATGCTTTGGGGTCACCGCAACGACGCGGCCTCTTATGCCGAGGGCCTGCGGCGTTTCGATCAGCATCTTCCGAAGCTCTTGGCGGAATTGCGAGAAGATGATCTGCTGGTGATCACCGCCGATCACGGCTGCGATCCGACGACGCCCAGTACAGATCATTCCCGGGAATATGTGCCGCTGCTCGTCTGTGGACCCTTGGTGCGACCGCGTTTTCTGGGGGTCAGAGAGACCTTTGCCGACGTGGCCGCCACCTTGGCCGATATATTCGGGGTCGGGAATCCCGGTCCGGGGCAGAGCTTTTGCGGTGAAATCTTCGGCACGACGGCAAAGGGGGAGCGCTGATGGAGGCCTACGAACTGATATTGAAAAAACGCCGGGGCGAAAGCATGACCGAAGAAGAGATGAGCTTTTGGATCCAGGGTATCGTGAAGGGCACGATCCCCGACTACCAGGTCGCCGCCTGGCTGATGGCTGTATATTTCAACGGCATGACCGCGGCCGAAACAGCATTTTTAACCAAAATGATGGTGCTTTCCGGGCAAACCCTGGATCTGTCCACCATACCCGGTGTGGTGGTGGACAAGCATTCCACCGGCGGGGTGGGCGACAAAACCACCCTGGTGGTGGCGCCTCTCGTCGCCGCTTGCGGTGCGCCGGTGGTGAAGCTTTCCGGCCGGGGACTGGGCCATACCGGCGGCACCCTCGACAAGCTGGAAGCCATTCCGGGAATGCGGGTGGATCTTTCCCAGCAGGAGATATTGGACCAGGCGCGCGCCGTCGGCCTGGTGATCGCCGGGCAAACAGCCGATCTGGTGCCTGCCGACAAACTGCTTTATGCTTTGCGGGATGTGACCGCCACCGTCGACTCCATTCCTCTTATCGCGGCCAGCATCATGAGCAAGAAGCTCGCCGCCGGCGCCGCGGCCTTTGTCTTTGATGTCAAGACAGGGGGAGGCGCGTTCATGAAAGATCCGGCAGATGCCCGGCGCCTGGCTCAACTCCTGGTGGATATCGCCGCCAAAAACGGTAAAAAAGCCGTGGCGGTGATCAGCGGTATGTGGGCCCCCCTGGGCCGGGCGGTAGGCAATGCTCTGGAAGTGGCGGAAGCGGTGGCCGTTTTGCGGGGCGGCGGGCCACCCGACCTTCTGGAGCTGTCGCTGGTATTGGGCAGCCACATGCTTGTTTTGGCCGGCAAGGCCCAGGATGCGGTCGGTGCCCGCCGCCTGCTATTGGAGGCATTGCATTCCGGACGGGGAATAGAGGCCCTGAAGCGGATGGTGGCAGCTCAGGGTGGGGAGGAAGCCGTGATCGATCATCCGGAACTTTTGCCCAGGGCGCCGGTAAGGCGGGTGGTGGAGGCGGCCGCCGCAGGTTATCTGCATGCTGTCGATGCCGGTGAAATCGGCCTGGCCGCCGTGCCACTGGGCGCCGGCCGGCGCCGCAAGGAAGACCGGATTGATCCCTCTGCCGGCATTGAGCTATTGGTCAAACCGGGAGAGGAAATCGTCCCGGGCCGCCCGCTCGCCGTCATTCATGCTCAAGATACTTTCCTGGCTGAGGAGGCGGCCGCCAGAGTGAAAGCGGCCTTTACCATCAGATCGGAGCCTCTCCCGGCGCCTGAGCCGTTAATAGTCGACATCGTGGCCGATTAATCAGGAGAGACGTACATAACACCCTCTTTTCCGGCATAAATCATTCGTGCCTCGAAATATAAAGGTACGGATGGCAAAGCTAGGAGGGTGTGTTATGTCGATTTCCGTGAACTTACGCCAAAAGGTGCTAATATGGTTGCTGGTGAGCACCGTTGTGATGGCTGCAGCAGCCGCCGGCGGCACTGTCGTCGCCCTCGCCGCTTCGACCCCAACCCAGGCACCGGGAGCAGATTTGCAGCTTACGGCCAAAGCCGCCGTTCTCATGGACTATGTCACCGGGGAAGTGCTTTTTGAGAAGAATGCTCACACCCCACTGCCGCCGGCCAGCGTGACCAAGATCATGACGCTGGCGCTGGCCCTGGAAGCTCTCGCCGAAGGCCGGGTGCAGCCTGATACCCTGGTGACGGCGAGCGAGTTGGCGGCCAGTATGGGCGGCACCCAAATCTGGCTGGAGCCCAACGAGCAGATGCGCTTTGAGGATTTGCTTTTTGCCATTGCCGTAGGCTCGGCCAACGACGCCTCGGTGGCTGTGGCCGAACATCTGGCCGGGTCGGTCCCTGCCTTCGTGCAGATGATGAATCAGAAGGCGCGCAGTTTGGGAATGGAAAACACCACCTTCTCCAACCCCAGTGGGCTCCCTCCCGCCGAGTTGGGAGAGACGGCGCCTCATCTGGCTTCCGCCTATGATCTGGCTCTTTTGTCCCGCTGGGCCCTGAAGCTGCCCCGATTCAGGGAGCTGGTTTCCACCTGGGGGCCGGTAGTCATGCGCCCGGAGACCAAAAGGCAACCGGAATTGTGGACATATAACAAAATGATGAAGCAATATGCTGGTATGGACGGCATCAAAACCGGCATGACGAACGAGGCCGGATTCTGCCTGGCTGCTACGGCGGAAAGAGCCAATCTCAGGCTGATCGCCGTAGTCTTAGGTGCGCCCAGCTCCACCGAGAGAAATAAAGATGTGGCAAAACTCCTCGATTATGGCTTTGCCAGGCGCCAAGCGCTTAAGATTGCCGGCCAGGGTGAAGTGCTGGGTCAGGTGGAAGTGGCTAAAGGGAAAAAAGGTACCGTGCAGGTGGCTCCGGCCCGCGATGTGATCATCACCGGGACGCGGGAGAGCAAGCTCGCTCCCGAAACGCAGATCATTCCCAAGCAGAAGCTCACCGCCCCGATAAAGAAAGGGCAGGCGGTGGCGGAGTTGGTGGTGCTGGTGTCCGGGGAGGAAGTGGCCAGATTCGATCTGCTGGCGGCTGAAGATGTGGATAGGGGATCGGTGTGGCAGCTGATGCTCAGCACGGTGCGTGGCGTTTTCAATCCATAATGCGCCACCTATATCGAGCGACAGATACCCGGCCACCCATAGGCAGCAATTTTAAAGGTGCTCGGGGGAGAAGAGCGAAGGTGTAAAGGAGGTGATTGATCCGCCGGCGGAAGGAGGATGAGCGTGTGCATGTAGCAGCCGAATTGGTCGGCAATACCTTGGTGATCCGCTTGCAGGGCGAGTTGGACATGCATACTGTTGAAGAATTCAAGCACGAAGCGGAACGCTATCTGATGGACAAACGGGTGAAAAATTTGGTGCTGGTCCTCTCCAAGACCAGCCTGATCGACAGCTCCGGCGTCGGCGCCATATTAGGACGTTACCGCACCATCAAAGAGCGGGGCGGGACCATGATCGCCGTCGGATTGCGCCCGGTGGTAAAAAGGATCCTGAAGTTGTCGGGTGTGTTGAATGTCGTGGAGACCGCAGAATCCGAACGGCGCGCCTTGGCGCGGTTATAGGGAGGCGATTGGTATGCAGGCCGTACCGCAGGACAAGTCCCGGGCGGGACGGATACCGGAAAACGAAGTACAGCTCTTATTCACCAGCAAGCCGGAGAATGTCGGCTTTGCCCGCACCGCGGTGGCGCTCGTAGCCTCTCAGCGCGATTTGACCGTCGATCAGCTCGATGAGATCAAGGTGGCTGTGTCGGAGGCGGTGTCCAATGCCGTCATACACGGGTACCGGGATACTTCCGGAATGATTCAGGTGGACGTGAAGCTATATGAAGACGAACTGGAAGTGGTGGTGACCGATAAAGGCACCGGCATAGAAGATATTGAGTGGGCCATGCAGCCGACCAATACCACCGATAAATCGCGCATGGGTTTGGGATTGAGCGTGATCAAGGAATTTATGGATGACTTGACGATCACTTCCAGGCCGGGTGCCGGCACCAGGGTATATATGGCGAAAAAGCTGGCACCAGCCTCGCGGCCCTGAAAAAGGGGGCCGCCGAAGATGGAAGAGCTGATTAAGATGGCTCTGCCGCCGGCCGACCTGTCGCCGGAAGAGACCCGCCTTTTGATCAGGCGGGCGCAGAAAGGGGATCTGGCGGCACGAGACAGATTGATCAAGAGCAATTTGCGGCTGGTGATGAGTCTGGTGCAGCGCTTCAGCCGGCGCGGGGCTGAAGCCGACGACCTTTTCCAGGTAGGCTGCCTGGGACTGGTGAGCGCCATTGAGCACTTCAATCTGGAATATGAGGTGCGCTTTTCCACATATGCCGTGCCGCGCATTCTGGGAGAGATCAAACGTTTCCTGCAAAAGGAAGCGGTCGTGAAAGTGAGCCGTCACTGGCACGACTTGGCCGGCAAAGCTGCCGCAAGCCGTGAGCGGCTCACCCAGGAGCTCGGACGTTCTCCCACCGTGACGGAAGTGGCCTTAGATATCGGGGTCAGGCGGGAGGATGTCGTCTATGCCATGGAAGCTGTGGCCCAGCCGGTATCGGTGGAAGAGATTGTGTTTCAGGATGAAGGCGCCCCTCTTAAACTCGGCGATCAGATAGCCATTGAGAGCGAGGATGCGGCCGTGGTTGACAATTTGGCCCTGCGGCAGGTGCTGAGCTCGCTTCCCGAAGAAGAACGGCAACTGGTGGAAATGCGTTTTATCCGGAACATGCGTCAGGTCGATGTGGCCCGCGCCTTCGGGGTGTCGCAGGCCCATGTGTCCCGCCTGGAACAGCGCGTCCTTTTGAAGATGCGCTCTCTTATGTCTTGATCAATAACCTCCGGCACCCATCCTTGGCCGAACTCCCATAATCTACTTAAAGGCTCATACAGGTCCGGTACAGAATAGCCTGGACAGAGGAGCGATTAAGCAGAATCATGTACCATGACGTTACATCATCTCATGCTCATGAACTGAAGGAGTTGGCTAGTTATGATCATCTATGGGGAAAAGGTCCAGCTGCGTGCCATCACCCCTAAAGATTTCCCGCGTCTGGTAGCCTGGAGCGCCGATGCCGAGGTAAATCGTTACCTGGAAGGGGACTACCCGCTCTCCTTGGCCGAATGCGAAGCCTGGCTGCAGAAAGCGGCCAGCAGCCGCCACACCCAGCGGTTTGCCGTGGTTTCCCGGCATGACGGCGAGTTGATCGGCGATATCGAGCTGGATCATATCACCTGGCGCAGCGGTGATGCCGAACTGCGCATCCGCATCGGCGAAAGAAGCCGGTGGGATCAAGGTTATGGTACCGATGCCGTCACCGCCCTTTTGTCCCACGCTTTTCTCAGCATGCACTTGTCCCGGGTCTACCTGCGGGTATACAGTGCCAATCACAGGGCCATCCGCTGTTACGAAAAAGCCGGCTTCAAAAAGGAAGGCCGGATCAGCCGTCCGGCCGAGGATGGGCAACTGCGTGAAGTCTATCTGATGCGCATATTAAAAAAGGAATACATGCGCGGCAAGAACAGAAAGACGGCCAAATACTCCGCCTGACTACATTCCTCCATATCAAAGCAATTCTCATCCATTTATAATCCATTATTGCCAAAAGATGCCGGTGCTGCTTGCTAAACACCGGCCTTTTTATATACCATTTTAAAGACTAAATGGCGAAAAACATATTCAGAATGGTAATTTCCTCCTCTGCCGACAGGACTACCCTGCCAAGGTGTCGAAGATGAAGTGGAAATTACAGGTAGTTACCATTCTGTGTACGGACCGGAGGTCGATTCTATGTTTGCCACGCTGGTCAAAGGCGGCCCGGTAATGATTCCCATCCTCATCTGCTCCATCCTGGGCCTGGCCGTGATTTTGGATCGTATCTGGTTTTTCTGGCGCACCCGCTCCAACGGTGACGACTTTCTGGAAAAGCTGAGAGGACCGCTATCCGAAGGCAAAAATCTGGAGGCTATGCAGCTGGCTCGCCAGGAGCGAGGTCCCGTGGCGGCTTTGATAGCCACGGGCGTGGCCTACGCCGACAAGGATGCCGACGAGCTGCGGGTGCATATGGAACAGTCCGCCAGGAATGAGATATTCCGCATGGAAAGAGGACTGGCATTGCTCTCGGCGGTGGTCACCATCTCGCCGCTCTTGGGTCTATTGGGAACGGTAACCGGCCTGATCAAGTCGTTCCGGGTGCTGTCGGCGCTGCAGGGCCTGGAGGGTCCGAGTGCCATGAGTACCGGTATCGCCGAAGCTCTGATCACCACGGCCGCCGGGTTGATTGTGGCCATTCCTTGCCTGGCTTTTCACGAATGGTTCGGCTCCATCATCGATCGGCGGGTGCAACAGATGAACCGCTGGGGGACGAAGCTGATCGATATCATCATCGACTCGCGAGGTGAGAAGTGATGTTGGTTACCAGAACCAGGCGACAGCCGACCGTGCAATTGATATCCATGGTCGATGTTCTCACCTTTCTTATAATATTTTTTATGATATACACTACTTTCCGTTCTTCGCAAGCCGGGATCAATGTAAACCTGCCCGGGGCCAACATGGCCGATCCGCAGGCGGCCAGGGAAATCGTGATCACGGTCGACGCGCAGGGACGCATGTATACGGCAGAGGGGCCCCGTTCCGCCGCCATGATCAGCATGTGGGTGAAAGATCAGCTCAGGGCCAATCCGCAACTGGTGGTGACCATCAAAGCCGACAGATCTACCGACTATCAGAATGTGGTGAATGCCATCGATGCCGTCAGAGCAGGTGGGGCCTCCCGATTACAACTGGCGGTGCAAACGACTCCGGAGCGGCCCCTATAGGACGCAAAGAGGTGGCGCAAATTGATTGACAAGCAAAAAGAACAACAGAGCGCACCCTTTTATGTGATATCTTTGGTTTTTCATGCCGCTTTGATCATCCTGATACCTGCGGTGGGAGCACCACAATATGGCTGGCTGCACGCCAAAGGTGGGCCGGTGGAAGTGAACCTGATCGTGGAGCCGGCCGCCGTGGTGGTGGACGGCACGAAACCGCAGGGCCCGGCCATATCCGCCCCGCTGCCCAAACCCCCGCAAGTGACCGAGAAACCCAAACCGGCTCCGGAACCTGTGGTGCAGGAGGAGGAAGAACCACCTCTCACCAGCACCGGTCCGGCCACGGAGACCGCCTCGCAGCCTGAAAAGGTGCCGGAGGTGGAGGAAGAGCCTGCCGTGCCTGTGGAGGAGACCACTTCCACCACTCCTGCCGATGCAGAGACCGAGTTGGGTGAGGAGACGGTGCCGCCGAACGACGGACCGCCCGAGCCGCCCTTCGGATCCAGTGTAGTTACCACCCTGGTGCCGCTGCGCTTTCCCAAAGAAGGGAGACAGCTGCAGGCCAGGTTTGTGGTGCCGGTGCTGGTGCAGGTTTCCGCCGACGGCAAATGGGAGAAAGCCGTGGTGGAACGGTCCACAGGCATAGATATGCTGGACAACTGGGCTATTAATGTTTCCAGACAGGCCTATGCCTACAAAAAGCTGGGTTATCCCTACGAATTGCGCCTGGAGGTGGCCATCGATCCGGTTAATCTGGTGGTGGAACCGATGGCCGTCGATGAGCGTGTGCGCTATCTGCATGTGGATGGCGTTGGAGAATAGGAGTGACCGGATGAACGGTAAAACCAACTTTTGGGAGCAATGGGTGAGCCGACGGAAATACTTCTGCTGGGCGCTCGGCCTGGCCTTGGCTTGCCTTGCCGCCTTTCCGGGCGGCGCCGCCGCTCTGTCCGCCTTGTCGGACGTCACCATTGCCAATGAATATATTTCCATCACCGTAAACAATACCGACGAGAACACGGGGCGTTTTGCCGTCAGCACCACAGGCGGCGACCCGGACCGCACCTCGGACGACGATAAGCATCTCATTTACCGGCGGCCCGGGCAAAGCCCCTGGACCTCTTATACTACATTATTGATAGACGGGACGCCTTGGGTTTTCGGAGGCAAATCGCGGGATGCCGGAACCAAAGGCCGTTATGGGGAGATTATCACCCCGCCGGTGATCAGCGATGAGCGGATTGTGTGTGCCTGGCAACTTGGACCCATTGCCGCCGAACAATCCATCCGCATCGTCCGCTCCAGCACCACCGGGTTGCTGGACACCGCTTCCATCACCTATACTCTGCATAACCGCGACCAGGTGCCCCACGAGGTGGGGCTGCGCGTCGCCCTCGACACCATGCTGGGGGAGAACGACGGGGCCC
This sequence comes from Bacillota bacterium, assembly GCA_012840225.1. Classification (GTDB taxonomy): domain Bacteria; phylum Bacillota; class Limnochordia; order DTU080; family DTU080; genus DULU01. The sequence goes on along the minus strand of DULU01000021.1, from coordinate 38,045 downwards.
CCTTCCGGGTCGGCGATGATGCCGTCACCGTCGATACTGTCTTAAGCGGTGCGGACATCCCTGATTTCTGGCAGGCCTTTGATTCGCTGCTCGATCCGAAAGTGACGGCGCAGGGCACCTTGCGCGGTGGAGAAGTGACCACTCCCGACCGGGTGTACTTTACCAACTGGGGCGCCCTGGCCGAAGGCGAGTGGGAATTCAGTTTCAGCCCCGGCCGGGACTTCACCCGGCTGGGTGAGTTCGACCTGGACAGCGCTACTGCTCTGCTGTGGGATCCGGTCGTCTTGCCACCCGGGGCCAAACGCACCTATGTGGTGTACTATGGTTTGGGCGGCATCAGCATATCGCCCGGGCAGCTGCAGCTGGGATTGGCCGCTCCCACCCAGTTGGTGGACCGTCCCGGCGCCCGCTTTCAGGTGGTGGCTTATATTCAGAACCGGGGGGACGGCGAAGCGCGGGACGTGATTGCCGACATCCGCCTGCCTGCCGGACTTGACCTGGTGCCCGGCCAGACGGCCATGCGTTCCCTCGGCACCGTGCCCGTCGGGCAAACCGTCCAGGTAAAATGGGATGTAGTTTTGGCCAGGAGCGGCAGGCGAGACTATACCTACAGCGTCGGGGTGCGTGCCATGAATGCCGAGCCCAACGAGCTCTCCCGCAGCATCTCCGTGATATCTCCGGCCCGCCTGACGGTGAAGATCGCCGAGCCTGAAGCCCGTCTCCTGCCTGATGGTACCAGCTGGCAGCCGCTGCCTTTTGCCGTGACGGCCACCATTACCAACGAAGGAGAAGCCGAGGCCTATAATGTGCTCGCTCACTGGTCTTCCGAGCGGGGGCTTCGGCTCGCGGCCGGCGATATCACCGACCGCTTGGCCGGCACCCTGGCTCCGGGCGAGAGCAGCACGTTCAGATGGCACCTGATGCCGACGGGCGAGCTGCCCGGGAATCTGCCTTATTCCATAAAAGCCACCTCCTATGGAGGGGATAGCGCCGCGGCGCATGGCTTGCTTTTTGTGCCGGCTCTCGATCCTGTCATTTATATGGAGACAGTGAGGGCGGCCGGGAAAAGCGGCCCGCTCACGGTCGGAGAGCATTTTCAGGTGGTGGTGAAAGCCGCCAACCTGCGCTCTGCCGGAAAGGTTAACCTGGAGATCACCTATAATCCGCTCGTTCTGGAGGTCTTGGGGGGCACTCTGGGCGTGGAGCGGGGCACTTTGTTTGAGTCGGCGGCCGGGTGGAGCGAACCCGAGCTTCTGGCCGACAAGGCCCAGCCGCCGGCCAGATTGATCCTGGCAGGGGAGAGGACGTGTGCCGTTTCCGACACTTTGATTAACGGCACTGTGGCCGTGATATACTTCCGCGCCGTCGCTCCCGGTATCTCCCCGGTAACCTTTGATAAATTCCGGGTTCTCGACTGCGACGGACAGGAAGCCATAGTGCAGAATTACGGACTGAACCTGGAGGTTAAGTAATTGCGTGGTTATCTATGGTCAGTGAAAAAGAGGTGCGATTACATGAAGGCAGCCAGGCGGAATAACAACACTTGGAGCAGCAGCCTGATATGGGGCCTGACGGTGCTGTGCCTCATATCGGCGTTCATGACTTTCACAGCCGCGCCGGTTGGGGCGAAAAGCACGGAGTTATCGGATGTGCCGCCTACCCATCCGGCGTATGAAGCGGTGCGCCTCCTGGTGGACAAAGGATATCTGGAGATCGGCCGGGACGGCACCTATAGAGGCGGCGAACCGGTGGATAGATACACTCTGGCCATTGCTCTGGCCAAGATGCTGAATGATATCAGCGCCACCGGTCTGGGACAGGAAGAGGCGAAGACTCTCTCCCGCTTGCTGGATGAATACCATGCCGAGTTGGTCCGCTATTATTACGAACAGCAGAAGACGGCCAGCGGTCTCAATGAGGAGATCCGGCGCACGGCCGCCCTGACGGAAAGCATCAGCCAGTTCCTGCAAAAGGTGGACAACCTGACGGCTCAGGTGGAAAACCAAAGCCGGAATCTGGATTCAGTGAGGAGGTCGCTGGAGGACCAAGGAACTTATTCCGGGCAAAAGTTGGATAGCCTGACGCAGCAGATAACGGCGGTACAGACCAGCCTGAATTCCGATATCGTGCAGCTGAAGAACATCTCCACCAAACTGAATGAGGAATTGACCTCACTGCGCAACGCCATGACCAGAGGCGACGATGCCGTGCGCATGGAGGTTCAGGTGCAGCTCTCCATCATCAAGCAGATGCTGGATGAGATGATCGGCGAACAAAGCGCCAGGATCGACAACCTGCATTTCCGCCTGGCTGAGACTGAAGTGGGAGTGGAGAGGAATACCCGCAACCTGTCTCAACTGGACAAAAGACTGGCCGAGCTGGAAAAACGCGTTACTGACAGTGCCGGCGCCATAAATAACCTGAGAATCAGCCTGGAAGAAGATCTCGCTTTGCAGACAAACCGGCTGGCGGAGCAGGCGGCCACCATAAACCGCCTCACTCAGGATATCGCCGGTCTGAAAAACGATATTGAGCAGCGCACCATCTCTTTGACCGAGCATATTAACAAATCCTTGGCAGACCTGGAGAAAAGGATACTAAGTGCCATGACGGCCAAGGACGCCGATCTGGATGCGGCCATTCAAACCGAACGGCGGCGCATCAACGACTTATCCGCCGCCCTGACCACTCAGTCCGGAGAGATCAGCAATCTGAAAGCATCCGTGGCCAAGGAGGAACGGCTCTCCGCAGAGCAGGCGACCTCCCTGGCGGCGTTGTCCCAGGCGGTGGAACAGCTAAAGAACGAGCTCAAAGGCGATATGGAAAAGATGAAAGGGTCGCTGCAGAACGATATCGCCCAGGTGAATCAGGCGGCGACCAATCTGGCGGCCAAAGATGTGACGCTGGCTAATGAGTTGGCCCAGACCAGGGCGGCGGTGGCCTACAATGGCGAGCAGATATCTCTTCATGCCGGCCGCCTCGATCAGCTCCAGGCCAAAGCTGATCAGCACGACAAAGATATTGCCGCTCATACCGTCGATATTGCCCAGCTGAAGCAGAAAACGGACCAGCATGAGAAGGATATCGCCGCCTTCAAGAGTGCCACTATGGAAGGCCTGGAGAAGGTGAGCTTTGATCTGGCCGGCCTGCTTTCGGCTACGCAGCAGAACATAGAACAACAACTGAAGGAGCACACGAATCAGCTCGCCCTCCACGACGCCACCCTGAACGATCATGAAAAGAGCTTGCGCAGTCAGGCGGCTTTGTTGACCGAGCAAGGCGGCCGGCTCGATCGGCAGGACGTACTTATCGGGGACCAGGGACAATTGATCAACCTGCAAGGTTTGCGGATCACCGCCTTGGAGGAACAGTCTGCACAGCAACAGGATTTCGCCGCGGTGCTGGCCGGCCGGATTGATGATAATGTCCGGCGCCTCAAAGAGGCGGAGACACAGCTTCAGGCGCACCAGGTGCTGGTCGGTGAGCATAGTACCAAACTGGCCGGGCATGATGCCGCTCTGCAGGATCACGAGGAGCGCCTCCTCACCCAACTGCAGAAAATTGCCGCATTGGAAAGCTATGATAGGTCGCTCCCCACTTTGTTTGACCAGCAGGCCGCCCAGAATGCCGCTTTTGAGGTGCGTTTGTCCGGCCATGAGGAGAAACTCGCGGTTCAGCAAAAGCAGCTGGACAAGCATGAGGCGGAAATAGCCGCCCTGCAGATTGAGCAGCAGAAGCAGCAAAGTGATATAAGAAAGGTGCAGGATCAGCACCAGATATTGATCAATGCCCTGGGGCAGGAACTCACCGGGCAGATCGGCGAGACCGTGACCCAACTCAATGAGCTGCGCAGCGAGCTCTTGACGGAGATAGATAAATCGTCCCAAGAGACCAAAGCGGCGGTGGCGGAAGAGCAACGGGCACGGCAGACGGATGTTGCCACCCTGCAGGGGAACATAACAGGAGCCAAATCGGAACTGCAACAGCTGCTTAAGCAGATCGACAACCGCCTGGCCGAGACGGCGGCAGCCCTGCAGGCCACCGATGAAGAGCTGCAGCAGAAGATCGTAGCGCTGTCGGCAGTCGATCAGGGGTTGCGCCAGGAAATTACCAGCCTCTATGCTGCCGATACGCAGCTGAACCAGTCCATCGGGCGGCTGGATCAGTCCGTCAGGCAACTGCAGGAGGCCGACGCCAAACTGGAGACGGCGCTGGCCGGCGAAAGAACGGAGCGCCAGGCGGCGGTGGATAACCTGCAAAGCCGGATCGCCGTCGTCGATAAAAAAGTGGATGATGTCATAGCCGACAAAATGTCGCTCCTGGAGTCGGCTATGGCCAATATAGATGATGAGCTGAAATCCAGGTTGCAAAGTGAAGCCGCCTACCTCAACCAGCGCCTGAATGCCGCCGAAATCCAGATTGCCGATCTTGTCGAAAAAGACGAGAAGTTGGCCGGCGATCTGGAGAGAACCCGGGCGGAAATCCTGGAAAGGCAAGAGGCAGCCGATGCAGCTCTGCAGAGCCGGATCACGGCTGTCGATCAAAAGGTGGACAAGGTCGTAGCCGATAAAGTGGCGCTTTTGGAAGCCGCCATGATCGGCATGGACAGCGATCTGAAGGGTAGGTTGCAAAGCGAAGCCGCCACTCTTGGCGAGCGCCTGAATGCCGCGGAAATCCAGATTGGCGAGCTGAAGAACCGGGATGAGGAATTGGCCGCGGCTTTAGCCGCCGCTCAGGCGGATATCCTCGACAAACAGCAGACGGCCGATGCCGACCTGGAGCGCCGGGTGACGGATCTTGATGCCAAGTGGGAAGCCGCCCTGAAAAGTGAAAAAGCCGAGCGTTCCGCAGCTGTCGACAGTCTGCAAAGCCGGATCACGGCTGTCGAGCAAAAGGTGGACCAGCTGGACCAAGCCACAGGAGCAAAGATAGCGACCTTGGAGGCAGCCATGGCGGAGATGGGTGTCGAGCAAAGCACGGCGCTGAAGAATGAAGTGGCCGCGCTCGACCGGCGCCTGGCCGCTGCGGAAGCGGGCCTGGCTGAACTGCAGAAAGCCGATGACGCCCTGGCGACCGCCATCACAGCCCAGGAGGAAACTCTGGCCAGGCAACAGGCCACCGACGACCAATTGCGGCAGGCAACCGAGGAATTAGCTTCGCAAACCCGGAAACTGGAAGAAGATGTCGCCGCTCTCCAGGCTGCCGATGAGCGTCTGGCATCCTCCATAGACCAACTGAAGGAGAAAGATCAGAATCTGGAGGCCTCCTGGCAAAAGGCCTATGCGGATATGCAAGCCATGATGGAGGCGCTCGCCCGCGATTGGCAGGCCAGGCTGGAGGCCCAGGAGCAAAGGCATCAGGACGAGCTGGCCGGACTCAGGGCCCAGGTGGGTGAACTGCAGACCGGCTTGACGGCGACTCAGGAAAAACTGGCGGCCACGCAACAAGAGCTGGCTCGGACGCAGGATGAACTAGAGGCTACCCGCGGGGATCTGGCCGCCGCCAATGCAGCCATCGAGTCGATCAGGAAAGAAATCAGGGAACTCCTGGCGCAAATTATGGCCATGGAGAGCCAGGTCACCCTTTCCGATGAGCAAATGGCGGAATTGGAAAACAGCTTGCGCAACAAAATTGAAGAAGAAGGCAAAAATAGCCTGTTGCGTGAAGCCGAACTGCGTCTGGTGCTTGAGGACATGCAGAAGGATCTAGCGGCCTACAAAGAGAAGACCGACGACAGGTTGGCCAGCAACAGTCGCACCACCTGGGCGACAAGCATCATCTCCACACTTCTGGGAGTGCTGGTGCAGCCCAAGTGATAAGGCAGCCGGAGAAGGCAAAAGGCACTTCAGCAAAAGGGGCGCCTCTCGGGCGCTCCTTTTTTAGGGAGGCAAAAGAGTCGGCTTATGATTGACGGCACCTCGTTTGTTTATTTAGACAACGCCGCCACCACCCAGGCCTTGCCCGAAGTGTGCCGGGCGGTGGAAGAAGCTTTGCGCATATGTTACGGCAATCCCTCCTCGACCCATCCGCTGGGGACGGCGGCTGAAGAGATTCTGCGTCACACCCGCCGGCTGTTGGCGGAATTCCTGGGTGTATCGGATCGCCACATCATCTTTACCTCCGGGGGCACCGAAGCCAACAATCTGGCCATCATCGGTACGGCGATGGCCCATGCCAAATCCGGTCGGCACATCATCACTTCCGCCGTGGAGCACTCAGCCGTCCTGGCACCTCTGGCCTACCTGGAAAGTAAGGGATGGCGCATCACCAGGATCGGTGTCGATGCCATAGGCCGGGTATCTCCGGAAGCCGTGGCGGCGGCGGTGAGCGAGGACACCGTTTTAGTCTCGATCATGGCGGTAAATAATGAGGTAGGGGTCATTCAGCCTCTGGCCGAAATCGCCGGGGCGGTGAAAAAACGCCGGCCTCAGGTTTTGGTGCACACCGATGCCGTGCAGGCGTTGGGCAAAATCGAACTGAAGCCCCTGGAGCAGGGTATCGACCTGGTGAGTGTTTCGGCCCACAAATTGCATGGCCCGAAAGGTGTCGGCGCTCTCTGGCATCGCCCGGACTTGCGTCTGGAGCCCATAATCCATGGAGGAGGACAGGAAAACGGCCGGCGCTCGGGCACCGAGAATGTGCCGGGCATCGCCGGTTTCGGCCAGGCGCTGCGTTCAGCCATGGCCATGGGTCAAGCTGCCGGAGAAAGACTGGCCGGCCTGCGGCTGAAGCTGATTGAGGGCATCGAGGAGATCGTGCCCCGCTCGGCACTGAACGGCCCGCGTACCAGTCATGCCGCTCCTCATATATGCAATATCAGCTGGCCGGGATGGACCGGTGAGATGCTGGTAAGGGTCCTGGCAGAGAAGGGTCTCTATACCTCTTCGGCTGCCGCCTGCTCGTCGCGCCGGAAAAACAAAGGCGGACAAGGCAGTCATGTGCTGCGGGCTATGGGCTTGTCGCCGGAGCGGGTGCAAAGCGCCGTCCGTTTCAGCTTCAGCCTATATCAGGAGGAGAAGGATATTGATGCCGCCTTGGCCATTGTGGCCGAGGTGGCGAAGCAGCTGGATGATCTCAAAAGGAGAAGCAGGTGAGCCCATGACCAGCCAAGTAGTGATCATGGTAAAATATGGCGAAATAGCCCTGAAAGGCCTGAATCGGAAACAGTTCGAGGAGCAGCTGATGCACAATTTGGCGTGGCAAATGCGGGATATTCCGGACACCAGGATCTTCAGGCGCTACGGTCGCTTGTGCATTGAAACGGTGGAGACGCAGAAAGCCCTGAAAGCGGCGGCGCGCACCTTCGGTGTGGTGGGAGTGAGCCTGGCCAAAAAGGTGCCTGCCCAATTGGAGGCTATCTACCGGGTCGGGATTGAGGTGATGAATGAAGTTCTGGCCGGAGCGGAAGGCGGAACGGGGAGCGGCGGGCACATTGCGGCTCAGGGAAATAAGGAAGCGAAAATAAGTTTTAAAGTGGAGACGGTACGGGCCGACAAAAACTTCCCCGTTCCTTCCCCGGAGGTGAGCCGCCTGCTCGGCGCCAAGTTATTGGCTTCATTCCCGACCCTGGTGGTCGATGTGCACCAACCGGACATCTTGCTTGAGGTGGAAATCCGGGAAGACGGCGCCTATCTTTACCACGGCACACTGGCCGGCCCCGGCGGTCTGCCGGTGGGGACAGGCGGGAGGGCGCTTCTTCTGCTATCAGGCGGCATAGACAGCCCTGTGGCCGGCTGGCTGGTGATGCGCCGTGGTGTCAAACCGTCTGTTGTTCACTTTCATACCGAGCCGTTTACCAGTGAGCGGGCCCGGCGCAAGGTGATCGATTTATCGGGGATCCTCGCGGCGTATGGTGGTGAGCTGACCGTCTACATGGTGCGCTTTACGGAAGTGATGGGCGTGTTGAGCCGGGAGGTGCCCGACAAAATGCTCATCACCATCATGAGGCGTATGATGCTGCGGGTGGCGGAGAGACTGGCCCAATCGGCCGGCATTCCCGCTTTGGTGACCGGGGAAAGCATCGGCCAGGTGGCGAGTCAGACCTTAGAAAGCATGGCCGCCATCAATGCCGTGACTCATATGCCGGTGCTGCGTCCTCTCGTCACCGCCGACAAAACCAATATAATGACTCTGGCCAGGGCCATCGGTACCTATGACATTTCCATTGAGCCGTATGAGGACTGCTGCACCATATATGTACCCCGCCATCCTCAAACCAAACCTCACCTGCCGAAGATTGAGGCAGCTGAAGCCGGTCTGGATATCGAAAAGCTCGTCGCCATGGCACTGGAGCGCATGGAAGAGCTGACTGTTAAACCATATGCCACGGCTGCGCTCTATGAAGGAGGCCCCCTGCCGGGCTTATGAGCACCGGCGACAGGCGGTCACCGGCGAGAAGCCCGGCGGCAGAGGTTGGGGTGCACGGCCATGATCTGTTGGTAAAGCTGGCGGACCAGCTCTTTGATATCCCACTGGGCCTCAGGCGCCAGGCGCAGATTGGCCAGATGGTAAAACTGTCTTAAGTCGAATTCCGTCCGGATCCGGCGGTGATGGGCATTGAGAACGGTATAGGCTGCAGCTTCGGGAAAACCGGCGCCGCACAGGTAGACATAAAGCTCTTCAGCTGCCGACACCGCTTCCCGCAGACATTGCTCCAGCCCGGCGGCTTTGATGCTGCCGGGTATGGTGAAGCCATAGGCAATTCCCGGAGCGTTCCATTGAAATGTCATGCCGCGGCGGTGACGCAAGAGTTGATGCCAGGCCGCCTCGGACAGGCAGCAATAGGCTTCGTAACGCACCCAGCGGCAGGCTTCCGGCAGGGCATCATGCGTGGTGATCTCTCCAATGGCAGCATCCACCAATGCGTACAGTTCGGCAGAGATGGCCTCTCCCGGTCGGGTAGCGCCCAAAGCTTCGGCGATCCGCCTGACGGCCACCTCTTCAGGATCAGCCGCGCCATATCCTGTATAGTCCAGCAGGATGGCTTGCGGCCCGTGGTTGTTGTCGGAGCTGCCACCGCCGTTACCGCCAGCACCGCTGGCCGCCGACCGTTCCGCTCTTCCGGGCACTGTTCGTCCAGGCTCCGTACAAGATCTTGCTGGAGGTTGCGCCAACCGATGCCGCTCTTTTTCCATCTTTTCCATATAAGCGGTGGGAGTGCTGTGCCGCAGCAAGGTCGGCAGCACCTGCCCGGCTTCCTCTTCGATGCGGTTGGCCATGGCGCGCACTTCTGCATATGGGGAGGCATATAGGATCTGAAGAGCATCCCGCCAGGCCCGCCCGTTGCCGGTGGCGCCCAGGCTGGTGAACATGGCCAAGGGTAGGGCGTAACGGGCATCTTCAAATGCCTTTTTGTCCAGGCGGGCTGCTCTGGCATTATCCGTCTCGCCGGGCAGGCGAGCGGTGCCGCTTTCCAGATAGGCGACCAGGCCGTGGTAGAGCTCTTCATAACGGTCGTAGAGGAAATCCATCGTGCGCCGGTAGGCAGCGAGGAGGTCTCCTGCCAGCTCACAGGGTACATAATAGCGGCCCCGCACCGGCTTTTGGTAGCGCTGGCTGTATTCCGTAAAAGACAGGAAGGGGTTGGCCAGCTCCAAAACGGCGGAAGCCAGTCTGGACACATTCTCCACCCCGATGTGGACCACGGCATGCTCGGCGACGCTGGAGTGGCCGTAACCGATCACCCAGCGCCGGTGAAACTCCGCCGCTTTTTCTCCCGCTTTCTGGAAGAGAGAAGGCCCAACAGGTAGCTCCACGTCGCCGCTTTGCATCAGGCGCAGCAGATTGCGCTTGAAGGAAGCCGGGCTGCGGGAGACATAGGCAAAGATCACCGCCACTACTTCTTCCGGCACGTTCACAATGGCATATACATCGCCCGTCACATTGGTTACATAGCGGGAAAGCAGGGCTTTTTCTGCCGGGGTAAAGAGTTCGACATGCCGGCGTTCTTGTTCTCGCGCTCCCGTCATCTGGAGCGCACCCCGGCCACGGTCAGGACCCGCACCAGATCGGCCGTATCCTCGGCGCGGTCGAACGTGTTTTCCACCGCATCTATCAGATCATGCATCAAAAGCAGGAAGCCGGCCGGCAGACCTTCCAGGGCGAACAAGGATTTGAGAAAATCGGCCTTCATGCGGTCGCCCTCTTCCTCCAGGGTTTCCACCTGCGTGCAGGCTTCCAGAGCCTTTTCTTCCTTCCCTATAGCCATCATTTCCAGTGCCGCCATCAGGCGATCGACTGCCATAAGCAAGGGCTCGATGAACTGCTGCAGCTTCTGTTGCAGGTGAGCCGGCAGGGTAGTAGGAAGCTTTTCCGCCACGATGATCAGAATGCGGGAAGCCCCCTCGGCATAGTCGGCCACATCATCTATGCGGTTTACCAACTGGACCAGGTCCTGCCGGTCCGGCGGCAGCACTAGACCGCGGGATAACTTCACCATCAGTTCCCGGCGGATAAGGTCCGCTTTGTGCTCGGCCGCGGAGAGCTGTTCATGCAGTGCATGGACCCGCTCGAACTCTCCATTGCAGGCCTTTTCAATGGCCTGGCACAGATCTTTAACCACGGTCACCACTTGTTCCATGTGCTTGCGCACATCCATCATGATGTCCCGCTGTTCTCTCAAGCCGATCCAGCCAAAAATATTCGACATCCATCACGCCTCCTTATAAATCACTCCCAACCGCGTTCCTTCATGCAAATAACGGTAAGAAGAGGTAGAACAACAAAAAAGAGATGGCACCGCTGATCAGTGGGGTGGAAGCCCAGGCGGCCACGATATCCCTGATCGTGCGGGAATTTAGCGCCGCCCGCCCGTTGGCCAGGCCGACCCCGAAGACGGCTCCCACAATGGAGTGGGTAGTCGAAACCGGCAGCCCCCACATGGTATATAAAAACACATTCAGGGCGGCGGACAATTCGGCGACGAAAGCCATGAGCGGCACAAGATGTGTGATCCTGGTTCCGATGGTCTCCATCACCTTATACCCCCAGGTGGCCACCCCCAAAGCGATGGCCAAGCCGCCGAGTGCCGCCGCCCATTTGGCCGAGATAATACCTGCACCCAACATGATCCCCGTGGCATTGGCCACATCGTTCGCTCCCCAGGCAAAGGCCATATATATACCGCTCAGGGTGAGCAGGAAGGAGATCCACCGGCCGTTTCCCACAGAGCGGCCGGCAAAGAGCACAGCCAACAGCTTGCTGATTAGGAGCGCGATCAAAGCCGAGCCGAGCGGGGTCAGAATCCAGGCCAGGCAGATATCAATAAACTGGTTCCATAAAATGGGCACATTATGGGCAGCCAATCCCGCCCCGGCTACGGCGCCCACCGTAGCATGGGTGGTCGACACGGGCAACTTGAGATAAGTGGCCAAAAGAATCCAAAGACCGGCGGCAAACATGGCGGCTAAGGCTATATGCATAGCCAACCCGGAATCCAGCTGCTCCATAGGCACGATACCTTTGCCTATGGTCTTGATCACCCTGTCGCCCAGCAATACAGCTCCCAAAAAACCAAAAACAGCCACCAAAAACACGGCCTGGCGCAAGGTGCGCACCTTGGCGCCGACAGCGGTTCCCATGGCGTTGGCGCCGTCGTTCGCTCCCAGATTCCAACCTACAAACAAACCTGCCAACACAACCAAGCCGGCTACTATACCCAAATAATTGCTACCTCCCGGTGGACCCCAGAACTTATCTGGAATATCCGACATCCCGTATTATATTTGGCGGGCTATCATGGTTCACCTTCTAGCAGTTTTGAGGCAGAATAGTCCGGTGAGGCAATCTCTAGTATAATTAGAGCAAGAGGTGGAGAGCTTGACAAAAACTTTCGAATTACCCTTGATCGGCGAGGTTTCGGAAGCGGATATCGCCGCTGCAGCTGAGCGGCGCCGAGCCGCAGGTAAAAAAGGTGTTTTTATCCATACTTTGGGTTGCCAGATGAACGAACACGATTCCGAGATCATCCTGGGCCTTTTGACCGGGTTGGGTTACCGCCGGGTGGACAATTTGCTTGATGCCGACCTGATCATATACAACACCTGTTGCGTGAGGGAGAATCCGGAAAGGAAAATATACGGGCAACTGGCCATGCTGCGCCGGCTGCATCAGCTCCGTCCCGATCTCCTGATCGGCGTCGGCGGGTGCATGGCGCAGAAAAAGGACGAATATATGCGCATGGCCAAAGAGTTTCCTCATGTGAAGATCATTTTCGGCACCCACAACCTGCATCGCCTGCCTGAATTGATCCAGGAGGCGGAGATCACCGGCAAGCAGGTGGTGGAGGTGTGGGATGAGCCGGGAGGCGTGGTGGAGGATTTACCCGTCGTCCGCTCCTCAGCCATAAAAGCTTATGTCACCATCATGTACGGCTGCGACGAACACTGCACCTATTGCATCGTGCCGGCGGTGCGGGGGAGAGAACGCTCCCGGCAGCCGGAGCGGATCCTGCAGGAAGTGCAGGAATTGGCGGCCGACGGCTGCCAGGAGGTGATGCTCCTGGGGCAGAATGTCAACGCCTATGGTCGTGATCTGGCTGAGAAAACCACGTTTGCCCGGCTTTTGCAACTGTTGGATGAAAATACAGGTATCAAGCGTCTCCGGTTCACCTCACCGCATCCCCGCTATTTCGGCGATGATGTGATCAGCATCATGGCCGCCGGCCGGGCTATCTGCGAACATGTGCACCTGCCGGCCCAAGCCGGGAGCGACCGGGTCCTGCGCCGCATGGGTAGGCGCTACAGCCGCGCCGATTATATCAACCTCGTGACCAAAATGAAGCAAGCCATTCCCGACCTGGCCGTGACCACCGACCTGATTGTCGGGTTTCCGGGTGAGACGGAAGAGGACTTTGCCGAGACGCTCTCCCTGGTGCGCGAGGTGCAGTTCGATGGGGCTTTTATGTTTATTTACTCTCCCAGGGACGGCACGGCGGCGACGCGGCTCCAGGAAACCGTTCCCGAAGAGGTGAAGCGGGAGCGCATCCACCGGCTGGTGGAGCAGCAGAACACCGTGAGCTTGGCGAAAAATAAAGAGCTCATCGGAAAGAGGGTCACCGTCTTGGTCGACGGTGCAGGCAAAGAGCCCCAAACCCTCGCCGGCCGGACCCGGACCAACAAACTGGTGGTGTTTCCGGCTGAGGGGCGGAAAATCGGGCAATTTGTCGAAGTGGAGATCACGGAGGCGCATACCTGGAGCTTGTCTGGTAGACCGCTGGCGGTCGGAGCGGGAGAGGGAGCAGGATCGACTGCCGACCCACGGAAATTCTGAGCAACTCTGAAAGTATAGAAAGAAAAAGTCCGCCGCCGGGCACATTATAGATGATTCGAGGCTTGTGAGGATACAGTCGGGGGGATTTGGTTTATGCCGGCCGGCCAGGGAAAAAATAGGATGCTTGTTTCCGTCAACGATATGGCTACTCTCTACGAATGCCCCTCGCGGGAGATCTGGCAATGCCGGATTCTCACCTCCGAGCGCATCTGCATCGGCCGGGCCGTGCAGCAGATCATTGAACCAAGGACCTATTGCGTGCGTTATCTGGTTGTATATAACCCGGAGCGCCAATGCCGCCTGCTTTTGCCGGCTTCCCTGGTGCAGGATGCCGAACCCGACAGCATCATCTGCAACATCTCGGCGCAAACCGCCGTCCATCTCCAACCATATACCGTCCCCCTTTCCCGGGAAATGGAAGTTTTGGTCCACCAAGCGGCCGGCTGCCGGCCTTACTGGGCCGATACGGAAGGGATCCAGCCGGTCCTCTAGAAAAGCCCATAAGGGAAGATACATTGCGGAGGTTATTGGCCGTTGAATTCCGTCACGCCCATGCTGGCGCAATATAACCGGCTGAAAGAGGCCTATGCCGGCTGCCTTCTCCTCTTCAGGCTGGGAGATTTTTATGAGCTTTTCGGAGAAGATGCGGAGATCGCTTCCCGCATTTTGCAGATCACCCTCACCTCAAGGGAAGCCGGCCGCGGCCGGCGCATCCCTATGTGCGGTGTGCCCTATCATGCCGCCGACAGCTATATCGCCACCCTGGTGCACAAGGGTTTCCGCGTGGCCATCTGCGAGCAGCTTGAGGATCCCAAAAAAGCCAAAGGGGTGGTAAAGCGGGACGTGGTGCGGGTAGTGACGCCGGGCACCATCACCGATGTCCTGCCCGAAAAAAACCAGTTTCTGGTCTCCCTGGCGGCCGCCTCAGGCGGTTCAGGATATGGCTTGGCGGCCTGCGATTTGACCACCGGGGAGTTCACCTGCACCGAAGTGAGCGGTGCCGAAGCCGGGGAATTGGTGCTGACGGAATTGCATCGCCTGCAGCCGACCGAGATCCTGCAATTTAAAGTGCCGGCCGCCTTGGCGGCCAAGATCGCCGAGTTGGGCATCTATTGTCCGGAGACGGACGAACGTCTCTTTATCACCGACCATGCCAGGCGGGTGCTGCTGGACCATTTCGATCTCCTGTCGCTGGAGGGCTTCGGCTGCGAGCATATGACCTGGGCCGTTACGGCAGCCGGGGCGCTCTTGTCATACCTGATCGATACCCAGAAAAGCGCCATGGATCACATTACCCGGCTGGTGCCCTACAGTTTGTCCGCTTATATGATCCTCGATGCCGCCACCAGGCGCAATCTGGAATTGACCCGCACGGCGCGGGATGGGCAGTATCAAGGCAGCCTGCTCTCCATTTTGGACCGCACGGAAACCGCCATGGGAGCCAGGTTGCTCCGCCAGTGGCTGGAGCAGCCGCTGATCTCCGGCGATCAGATCAACCGTCGCTTGGATGCGATAGATGACTTTAGGAAGGATCATGCCGCCCGCGGCGAGCTCGGGCAAAACCTGAAAAAGGTCCATGATATCGAGCGGTTGCTCGGTCGGGTGGCTATGGGCACCGCCAATGCCCGCGATCTCTTAGCTTTGGCGCATTCGCTGGAAGCCGCCGCCGCTGTGCAGGCCGTGTATACCCGCCTGGCTGCCTCCCAGGAGCTGCTGCAGTTGGCTGGCGAGACCGACCCTTGTCTGGACGTAGCCCGCCTCATCACCCTGGCCGTGCATCCTGATCCCCCTGTTTCGGTGCAGGAAGGCGGGATCATATGTCCGGGTTATAATGCCGAAGTGGATCGCTTACGGGCTATTCTCACTCAGGGGCAATCCTGGGTGAGCGGGCTGGAGAAGGAGGAGCGGGAGAAAACCGGCATCAAATCTTTGAAGATAGGATATAACAAGGTTTTCGGTTATTACATCGAGGTGACCCGGCCGAACCTGGCTCTCGTGCCGGATCATTATGAGAGAAAACAAACCTTGGCGGGGTCGGAGCGCTTCATCACCCCTGAACTCAAGCAAAAAGAAGAAGAGATCCTGGGAGCCGAGGAGCGCCTTAAGGAGCTGGAATATGATCTCTTTTGCCAGGTGCGCTCCCAGGTGGCGGCGCATATCGGCCGGATGCAGGAGCTCGCCGGCATCATCGCCAAGGTCGACGTGTATCAATCCCTGGCCGATGTGGCGGTGACCAGGGGTTATTGCCGCCCCACCATAAATACCGCGGGCCGGCTGACGGTGAAAAACGGGCGTCACCCCGTGGTGGAAGTGATGCGCCGGGAAGAGCCCTTTGTCCCCAACGATATCGAAATGGAAGCGGCTACCCGGCAGATCCTCTTGATTACCGGACCCAATATGGCCGGGAAAAGCACCTACCTGCGGCAGACGGCGCTCATTGTGCTGTTGGCGCACGTCGGCTCCTTCGTCCCTGCCGATGAAGCCGATATTCCCCTGGTGGACCGCATCTTCACCCGCGTGGGAGCGGCCGACGACCTGGCCGCCGGGCAAAGCACCTTCATGGTGGAGATGAATGAGGTGGCCAACATTCTGAACAATGCCACCGCCAACAGCCTGGTCATCCTGGACGAAGTGGGTCGGGGCACCAGCACCTTCGACGGGTTATCCATTGCCTGGGCAGTCACGGAATACCTGCACGAATCGCCCCGCTGCCGCCCGCTGACCCTTTTTGCCACTCATTACCATGAGCTGACGGAGCTCGAGGAGCTCTTGGAGCGGGTGCATAATGTGCACGTTGCCGTCAAGGAAGAAGAGGGACGGGTGGTCTTTCTGCGCCGCATCGTCAAAGGCGGCGCCAACCGCAGTTATGGACTGGAAGTGGCCCGCCTCGCCGGTCTGCCGTCCTCTGTTTTGGCCCGGGCCCGCCAGGTGTTGGACGACCTGGAGCAAAATGAAAGAGCCCGCATGGCCAAGGAGATTATGGCCGGGGAGCTGCTGCCGCCGCCGGCCCCGGCCGAGCTGCCGCCGCTTTCCTCCAGGCGTCCGCGGACAGGGAAAAAGGCGGTCACCTCTGCACCGGAAAGGGAAGTCGGCCAATTAGCCCTTTTTGCCCCGGTGTCCCTGCCGCCTGATGCTTTGGTAAGCGAATTGGCGGCCATTGATCCTGATGACCTGACGCCGCGTGCGGCGTTGCAACTGTTATATGAACTGCACCGGAAAGCCCGGGAGCGCCTGGAGGCAGTGGAAAACACGACGGCCTAGCAAAATTTGCCTGGAGGTTTCCGTCAATGAAACGGCCGGTAATCAACATTTTACCTATGGATCTGGCCAACAAGATCGCCGCCGGCGAAGTGGTGGAGCGTCCAATGTCGGTGGTGAAGGAATTGGTGGAGAACAGCATCGACGCCGGCGCCACCCACATCAGGGTGGAGGCCCGCGATGGCGGTAAAGAGTATATCAGGGTGATCGATAACGGCGGCGGGATGTCGGAGGAAGACCTGAAACTCGCCTTCAGCCGACATGCCACCAGCAAAATCGCCACGTTGGCCGACCTGGACAACATTACGACGCTGGGCTTCAGGGGGGAAGCCCTCCCGGCTATCGCTTCCTGTTCCGAAGTGGAAGTGCTCTCCCGGCCGGCAGAGAGCGATGTGGCCTTCCGGGTGGTGGTAAAAAACGGCCAGGTTGCTTCTCCGGCGGCAGCAGCCGGACCGCCGGGTACCTCCGTCACAGTGCGCCGCCTCTTTTACAACACCCCCGCCCGCTATAAATTCCTGCGCCAGCCGGCCACAGAGAGGCGCTATATCGTGGAGTATCTCACCCATATGGCTTTGGCCCACCCGGCGATCTCTTTCGGCTTGACCATGGATGATGTCGCCGTTTTGTCCACACCGGGAAAAGCGGATCTGCTGACGGCTATCCACGCCGTCTATGGCCCGGAAATCGCCGGCCGCATGATTCCTCTGGCCGGGGAGAGCCCTTTTTTGCGCATCGGCGGCTTCATCGCCCCGCCGCAGGAGAACCGTCACAATCGCAGCCATATGTCGGTGTTCGTCAACGGGCGCTGGGTGCAGAATCACCAGCTCTATGCCGCCATAGAAAAAGGTTATGAAACCTTGCTACCCGGCAGGCGCTATCCGGTGGCCGTGCTGCACCTGACCATCGAGCCGGCCATGCTGGATGTAAATGTGCATCCGGCCAAGACGGAAATCCGCTTCAGATATGAACAGGAAACCTTCAAGCACATTATGCTGACGGTTAAGCAAACCCTGAGCGGCACCGACCTGGTGCCGAAGATACAATCAGCCAAACCGTCTGCACCCTTTGTGGTGGGCCGGGTATCTCAACCACCACCGCCGCCGTACCGGGCGGAGCGAGGCGAGTTATTCGGGAAAACTCCGGCGTCATCATCGTTATCGCCGCCATCGCCCATATCGCCATCACCATCACCACCGCCACCGTCAGCGTCGCCATTATCACCTTTATTGACCACTCCTCGCCCTCCGGAGCTTCGGGTGTCGTCGCCGATGCCGATGGCGAAGGCTATCCCAGCCAAAGCGCTGGAGGAAACCGCTGCGACTGCCGCCACACTTCCCACAGATGAGGAATCCGGTGTAGCAGGTGAAATGCTGCGGCAAGCCACTCTTTTAGGCCAGGTGCTCGATACCTATCTGGTCATCGCCGCCCCATTCGGCCTTTGGCTCATAGATCAGCATGCCGCTCATGAACGGATTCTATATGAGAAACTGCTGGCTGGGCAGAAAACGGAAGGGAAACCGCCGGTGCAGATGCTCCTCACCCCGCTGGATATCAGTCTTTCTCCTGCTGAAGCTGCCGTGGTGGATGAGATGCTGCCGGCACTGAACGAGATAGGCTTGCAAATGGAAGTGGTCGATCACCGGGAGCATCTCTACCGGGTGTGGTCGGTGCCGCTGGCTCTCAGCCGCCTGGAGGATAAAGAGGTGTTGCGCGAGTTGCTGGCTGATCTAACCGTCTTACCGGAAGAAGGCCGGGGCTTGTCGCTCCTGGAAAGAAGCGCTCTCACCTTAGCCTGCCATGGGGCCATCAAAGCGGGGGAGAGCTTGAGCCTGCCCGTACAGCAATCGCTCGTCGCCTCACTGGCTGCCGCCGCCAACCCATTCACCTGCCCGCACGGCAGACCGGTGATGATAGCCATTGATCGCTCCGAGCTGGAAAGGCGGTTCGGGCGCCGTTGACTATGGATGCGGTCCTGGTTACCACCAGCAGGAGACCTGGTGAGGCGGAAACAAAAAGAGCCGTTCGTTATGCCAAAGCCCTCCATACGCACTATCTCGAGCGGGAAGCCGCTCCTTCCTGGAGCGAGTTGTGGCGGTGCGGAGAAAGCCTTTTGGGCAGACCTCCCAAAGGCTTTGTGGTGGTGGGAAAAGGGCAATTATTCATCCAGACGCCCATCGGTCCGCTGCATTATCATCCGGGCATGGCCTTACATCGGGTAGCGGCTTTGCGGCGCGGCGAGGCGGATATCATGACTACCACCGTGATGCACCTAGAGCCTGGCGACAGAGTCCTGGATTGTACGGCCGGGCTAGGTGCCGATGCGGTGACCGCGGCCTATGCGGTCGGCCCGGCGGGACGGGTAACCGCTTTGGAAAGAATCGGTGCTCTGGCCTTGCTTCTTAAAGTGGGCCTGAAAACATATGGCGGCGATAATCGGGCTTTGATATCAGCCATGCGCCGGGTGCGGGTGCGGCACGCATCATACCGGGATTACCTGGCCAGGTGCCGGCCGGGGGAGTATGATATCGTCTATTTTGATCCCATGTTCACCAAACCGGTGGCCGGGAGCAGCGGCATTGCTCCCTTGCGCACGGTGGCCGACCATTCCCAGTTAACCGGGGATGTTTTGCAAATGGCCGGGCAGATAGCCAGGCGCGCCGTAGTGGTGAAGGACCGCTATGGCGGCTATTATATGACCAAGTGGACCTGGGACGAGATCATAGGCGGTCGGCACAGTCGCATCGTCTATTGCTTGCGCCGAGCGGCGGACACCGGCCACTAACCATAGCAAAATAATAAATAAAGGTAGGGTAGTAAGCGTCGTGTCCGGAAAGCAATCAAAGCCTCCTCTGCTTGTTCTGGTTGGACCGACAGCGGTGGGTAAAACTGAAGTAGCCATTGAGCTCGCTCTTTTGCTTGGTGGCGAAGTGGTCGGCGCCGATTCCATGCAAATCTATCGCGGTATGGATATCGGCACCGCCAAACCCCGGCCGGAAGAGAGGCGGGGGGTGCCGCATCATCTCATCGATGTGGTCGACCCCGGCACTCCTTTCAATGTCGCAACATATCGCCGCCTGGCGACAGCCGCCATCGCCGGCATACACCTGCGGGGAGCTCTGCCGATCCTTTGCGGTGGCACTGGCCTCTATATTAAAGCGGTGCTCGGTGATTTTCTGTTTCCGGATGAGGGGGCCCTGCCTGAGCTGCGGCGGCAACTGGAAGAACGGGCTCAGCATGAAGGAGCGGCTGTCTTGCATGCCGAGCTGGCGCAAGTGGATCCCGAGACTGCTGCCCGCCTCCATCCCAACGATATCAGAAGGGTGATTCGCGCCCTGGAAGTGTATAAGAGCACCGGTGAGCCCCTTTCCGTTCACCTCGCCAGGCAAAACCAGCCGGGCACCAATGACAGTTGTCCCTACCAGGTGGTAAAGATCGGCTTGGTTCGGCGGCGGGAAGAATTATATGAACGCATCAACCGCCGCGTCATTTGGCTGGTAGAAAACGGACTGTTGGAAGAGACCAAAAGGCTGATGGATATGGGCTTTTTCAGCGGCAACATGAAAGTGGCCGCCCAAGCCATTGGTTATAAAGAGATGTACCGGTATCTCACGGGCGAGATCAGCCTGGAGCAGGCCATTGCCGACCTTCAGAAAGCCACCCGCCGCTATGCCAAGCGCCAGTTAACATGGTTCAGGAGCGATAAGGAAATCCGCTGGTTCGATATGGGAGATTACAGCTCATCCTCTGTCGCCGCAGAGGCTATTGCCGCCTATGCCCGCCCTTTGCTTTGGCCTGATTAAGCCGGTTGAGTGTTTGCCGGAGTGAGCAGTTTTTGCTTAGGACACAGGTGCCTTGATAGCAAGAATAATTGTTGGGAGGTGGTTCCATGCGATGGCGAAGCTGTAAATTAGCCATAGTTATTGCCGTTCTTGCTGCATTGTTGCTGACGGCAGGTTGCGGCAGCAAAATCAATTATGCCACGGTGGTCATGGAAGATGAGCTATTGCCGCTGCAGCATGTCACTGTCGTCACCAACAATGCCACAACGGTGTCCGACAGGCATGGCCGCTTTGCTTTTCGAGGGCGGCGAGTAAATACCAAAGCTACGGCTTTATATGGCGCTTCTCTGCAGACAATGCTCACCGCCAATAAAGTGGTGAATTTGGCGAAGCCGGTGGATTGGGGTAAGCAATATATGGACGACCTCATAGGGTTCACCTTTGTGTATGCCGATGAGAATCGCCAATTGTTGGAGAGACCATACATGACCGCCAGATGGCCCGGGCCGGAAGTTAAGGTGAGACTGGCCATCCCCGCCAAATATCACGATTGGTATAGGCAGTTTAATGCATCCTTTTTTGGCCAAGCAATATAGAGAGGTTTTGGCGCCCCATGAGGAGCATGCCTTGAAAGTGTTGTACAGCATTCCGGCCGATATAGCCAAACCAGGCATCGATGCACAAAGTATTATCGTTGATAGGATTATCGACTAGGCACATATTGCTGATGTTTCTTCAACGTCTCGAGCCGAGTAGCAATGTATGGATTGATCGGCTCCGATCCATTCATCAATTGCGGTTACCGACATATACATTCCAAGGTAGGTGGTAGTTTGCCGAGGAAGAAGCCGAAAGCGCCGAAAGCGGTGAGAGTTGGTGGAGCCGGCCAAGACGCCAAATGATATTCTGGAGCTGTTTGAAAAAGGACGCCTGACCCCGGCAGAAGCTTTTGCCATGATCCGCAAGCTGGAGATGAACCAGCCGCCGGTGGTCCTGGTGCGCCGGGCGGGGGAAGGCAAAGCCAAAACGGTCGATGAGGAAGCCGAGCGGCAACGCCGCATTGAGGCTATCTTTGGGGAACTGGATGCCTTGATCGGCCTCGACGGTATAAAGAAGCTGGCCCGGGAGATCCAGGCCTTTCTGGTGATGCAGGAGAGGCGGCGGGCGGCTTCTTTGCTTGTTGAACCGTTGGTCCTACATATGGTATTTGTTGGTAATCCGGGCACCGGAAAAACCACCGTAGCCCGCCTTTTCGGCAGATTGTTCAATGCCATGGGAGTCTTGCCGAAAGGTCACCTGATCGAGGCGGAACGGGCTGATCTGGTGGGGGAATATATTGGGCACACCGCCCAGAAGACCAGGGAAGTGGTTCGTAAAGCCCTAGGCGGGGTGCTTTTTATCGACGAAGCGTATTCCCTGGCCAGAGGCGGGGAAAAGGATTTCGGTAAAGAAGCCATCGATACCCTGGTGAAGGCCATGGAGGACTATAAGGATCAGCTGATAATGATCCTGGCAGGCTACCGGCGGGAGATGAACCTGTTCCTGCTTACCAACCCCGGGCTGAAATCACGTTTTCCTATTCATGTCGATTTCCCGGATTTTTCAGCTCAGGAGCTGCTGCGTATTGCCCTGTTGATGCTGCGCCGCCGGGAATACCACCTGTCTCCCGGGGCCAGGCAAAAGTTGGTGGAGATACTGGAGGACCAACTGGAGGCCGGGGATCCTCATTTCGGTAATGCCCGTTTTGTGCGCAACCTGATGGAAAAAGCCATTCGCCGGCAAGCGGTGCGGCTGGTGGATAAGCCCAATCTCACCCGGGCTGATTTAATGACCATTACAGAAGCGGATCTGGAGGTGCCTGAGACGTGAGCAGGTGCCTGGTCATCGGCAAGACAAATGTAGGCAAAAGCGTTTTTGTGCTGCACTTCGCCCATTATCTCGGGGTGTCCGAGGTGCGCCTGACCTGTGAAGATCCGGAAGGCCGGCGCCGGGAAAAAGTGTTTGCCGTGGAGAATGCCGTGCGCGACCTGTCTGGGGCTACGCCCCATCAAACCCTCTGCCTGCAATCGATCAAGCTGGAGTTGCCGGTGGGGAAGGGAAGGAAGCTGCTTGAGCTGGTGGATACGAGCGGGCTGAGCGAAGGCATACACAGCGACATCAACGTGCGCCGGGCCATGGCCCAGACCTTGGCCAATGTGCGGGAGGCGAAAATCATCCTGCACATGGTCGACGCTTCACGGGCCGGGATGACGGGGGCGGTGGAAGCCATCGGGGAAGTGGACTACCAGGTGGCTCAGTTTGCCCAAATGCGGGGGGGTTACCTCATTCTGGCCAACAAGATGGACCTGCCTGCAGCCAAGACCGGGTTGGCTCTGATTCGCCGGGAGTTTGCCGGCCATACCATCATCCCCATCTCCGCCCTTTATGGACATGGCTTCCGGGAGGTGAAGCAATATGTCTGTCGCTGGCTATAGCTTGGCGATGGACCTTCCCTGGTGGGTCGGACCGGCAGGAACAACCATCTTGCCTATTGGGAAGAGCGGGGCCATTACTGCCTGGCCGGGCCTTTGGCTTGCCGGAATGGCGGCGTTGGCTGCCGCCGTCGCTATTCGCCTGATGGATGAGCAACTGGATAAATATGGCGATGAGCTGGCCTTCCGCTTCACTGTCGCCCGTTTTTTGGGAGATAGCACCACATCTTACGCTTTGCTGGCTTTTTGTCTCTCCGCCTTATTGGCGGCCAAGGCTGCCGCCGTGCTCTTTTTGGCCGCATATGCGGTCGGTATGACCGGAGACTGGCAGCAACGCCTACCGAGCGGTCTCCCGGCCGGGCTGGAAATCATAATAGTTATTCTGATCGGAATATGGGGAACCGGTCCGGCCGCCATGATCTGGGGTTTTTGCTTTATGGCCGGGCTGCAATGCCTGGATGATTATGTTGATCTCAAGCTCGATGCCTTAGCCGGGCAACGCAACCTTTGCAGGCTTTTGGGTAGTGGGGAGACTTTGATGATCGGTATCTATTTGCTCGTCTGTGCCTTCAGGTTGAGTCCGGGGCTGACCGCCGTCACCGGGCTGGCGGCAATATTTTCATATATTATATGGGCGACGTCGGCGTACTGGTGGAGAATGTGGGCAGGGCAGGAAGGATGAATATAGATTGGATATGATTGCCGTGATGGATTTCTGGTCGCTCTTTTTTATCGTCCTTTTCCCTTTTTTTATTGCCGGATACTTTATCGGCCGACGCCGAGGTTTACGGGAAGGCGTAGCGCATGGGCGGCTTCTGGCTCCCCTGGAACTGCGGCGGGAGAACTGCCTCAAAGGGACATGCCAATTATGCGGCGCCGGGCCGGCTGGGGCCGGAGCACTGTCTGCAGGACCACCGGCCGTCGAAGTATCGTCAGTCGGAGCGGCGGCGGAACCTGCACCTCCTAGCCACAGCGCAGAGCAGAAACAGCAGCCTGAAGGATCATCTTCATCTGACTCGCCCCCGCAGCTTCACGGCGCCGAGTTCGATGCCGTCTAGCGGCAATGCAGAGCGCACCAGAATGCGGAAGAACTGCCCTGCGGCAGTTTCCGGCAACTCTCCCGCCACCACCAAGCGCTGCCGACCGCTTTCGGAGGATCCGGTCACCTGCACCTGAGCCGGCACTTCTTCCCATTGCTTGCCGTCGGGGGAGATGGCTAATTCCACCTCTGCCGGCAGAGAAACCTCTTTGCTGTAGAAAGTGATTTCAAAACTCCTCAGGTTAGGGGTTTCCCAGATGATATACTGATCGCCCGGGGCCACTCGGATCATGCGGTCGATATCGCCCAGATATTCCTGGGGTCGATCCTTGACAAAGCTCCAGCCGGCCGATTTTTCATATATGGATGTGAAATCCATGGCCCCGAACCAGGCAGACACCACCGGAGCCTGGAGCTGGGTGTCTATTTCCCACCAGTTTTTCACTTCAAAGGTCCCGGTTTTGCCGACTGCTATGCCGAAGGAGTCGGTAGCCCGCAATTGCAGCCGATGTTCGCCGTCGGTCAAACTGGTGGTATCTATGGCCAGTATACCCTGAACAGGCAGTTCCGGACCGGTATATATGACCACATCATCCAGGAGGATTTCCACCTTTTGCCACTCCAGGCCGGCGGGAACGATGATGCCGAATTCCGGCCTGAAGAGGCCTGAAACGGGAGCGGTCGGCCAGTTGGGAAGCGTCGGTTCCAGGACGGGCACTGCCACCATCTGAGTGCCGGGCGAGAGGTCATACCCGGCGCCGTTCCACAGCTCCAGGCGCCCGGGTACATTGCTTTGCACTTCATACCGCCCGGCGCTGGCAGCCTTCAGGCTTATGGTGACGGTGATCTGAAAACGGTCGCCGGCACCAAAGTCGTAGACATAGAAATAATCCCCGTTGGTCAACCCCAGTTCCCCGGAGGCTACGGTGATGCTCCGGCCGTTGCCGGTGAAGGAGGAGATGCGCCCGCCCCGGCCGTTGTTGGGATTCACCAGCCACTGGCCGTTATAATAAGTGTTCAGCACCATCGGAGTGGGTGAGGTGATGCGGCTTTCCCGGCCGGGGTATTC
Organism: Bacillota bacterium; assembly: GCA_012840225.1. Taxonomy (GTDB): domain Bacteria; phylum Bacillota; class Limnochordia; order DTU080; family DTU080; genus DULU01. Next base: position 13,160 of record DULU01000021.1, on the reverse strand, counting down.
TATCACCGTGCCCGCCAGACCTTTGCCCGTCTGGAAATAGGTGTCGGTGAAGTGCATTTCATAGCGGCGCCCGCCGAGCTGTCGCACTTCCTTAATTTCATATTCCGTGGCATGCTGGTCGTTGGCGATGACAATGCGGGATCCAGCCAGCACTTCGCCTTCGGGCAGCGACAGTGAACTCTCGTCCAGTTCCACCACGATGCGCCCTGTGCTGTAGTCGACTTCCGCAATGGCACCGCGGTAGGCACCGGCGCTCTCCAGGCTGACGGGACCGTGCTTGAGGTAACCATCGCCGACGAGGGATGCATGCCTGATCATTCCACCCTGGTCATAGGAGATCACCCCGAGAGAGCCCCGGAAGGCGGCTGATTCCTCGGGCCAGCTGCCGCCGGCAGCGGCAGCGATGGCCTGGAACAGGTAGTCTGTGCCGCCCCTGTGCTCAACAGCCAGCGCCACCACCTGATCGGCGCCTGCCGGGAGCCGGCCGCCCAGCGGCCGCACGCCGGTGATGAAGGGTTGCTCTTCATACGGCTCCAGGATGGTGACGAAAGTGCTGGCCAATTGAGAGGCTGATGGGGAGGAGTGGGATGTGGACCGCGATGCAGAGGAGGTGAATGAATCCGGGCCAGCAGCCTTTTGCCGAGCCAAGATATACTTCAGCCATTCCGGGTTGCCTACCACATTGCGCGGCGGCTCGCCGTCGGCTACGATGATTCCGGTTTCCGACTGGGGAATGAAAGTAGCCCGCAGGTGCGTGCGCCCTCCGGCGAGCTGCCAGTCGGCGCTCCAGACACTGCTCGCCGTGCCGTGCTGCACATTGGTGAGGTAAGAATAACCGCTTCCGGTATAGGAGCTATAGGGACCGCGAAAACCGGCCACTTCCATGGCAGGAGCATCATAGAGATAGCCATAGGGCACATCCGGTCCGGCAGCGGTGCCCGGCTGCACGGGCGAAAGCTCAATCCCGGACACGGTAAACCGGCCTTCAGGTCCGTGGAGGCTATAATCATGCTGCTGCCCGCCGGCTACCCGGAAGACGTCCAGAGCATACACCTCGCCTTCCGGAGCGTTGATCAGCGCCACGGATCTCTGGTAGCGTTCGATGCCCGGATAGGCCTCTTCAGCCCGCACATCGACATACTGCACATCCGGCAGGGCGGCAAAGGCCTGCAGGCGGCCGCCGTCTTTGGTAGCCTGGCGTTTTTCATCCACCACCATCACATTGTGGCTTACCGTATTGCGCACCCAGACCTGGTCCTTTTTGGAATAGGCATTGGCATATTCCGGGTAACCCAGATCGGGCAGGATGCGGGAACCTTTGGCGAACATCTCCAGATTGAGGCGGGCAAAATGATCATGCCCGCCGCCGGGACCGTAGTAGATGCTGATCCCGGCCGGCGGCCCTCCCTGTCCGCTGCTGCGCAGCATGGCCAGTCCGTACGCACTCATGTTGTCGCTCTTGGTGCTCAAAGGTTTGCCCAGAAGGTAGGAACGGTCGCCGTATTCCTTGAAGCCGCGGCCATACACATAATTGTTCCAGCCGACGATGCCTTCGCTTTTCACCGATCCGGTATCGCCGATGTTTGGGGAAAACTTGTCCGCCATGACGATGCGCAACGGATAATCATACAACCGCTTGAGCTTCGGCTCACTTTTGTATAGATCGATGCCGATATCTTTCAGCAGGCCGGCGACTTCGTTCAGCTGGTTGAGCCAGAGGGAATTGTAGCCGGGAGAGCTTTCATTCGGCGCCCCGTCGCGGAAAAGGAAGTTCGTGAGGCCGGAGAGCACCCCCTCATCCAGCCAGTGGCGGCCCCCGGTGTTGTGCAGCACAAAGTCTATATATCTCCCGGTGTTTTCGTTGTCCAGCACGAAAGCTATGGTAGCCAGGGCTTTCTGGTGCATGCCGAAGTTGCCCCGGATGCGCATATCCATGGTATAGATGGAGCGGGCGGCGTTTTCCAGGAGGTTTTGCTCAATATGGCGCCTGATCTCCGCCACGCTTTTCTGTACGGCCTCCTCAAGCAGGGTATCGCCTTCCATACCCTCATAGGCGTAATCATAACCCACCGCCAGGTCGGTCACCATGGCGGTTTCCCAGATATTGTTCAGGATGCGGCCCGGGTAGTTGCCTACATATATTTCAAAACCTTCCCTGGATTGCGACTGGTAGTCCATTTGGGGGTATTCCTCGGCGATGCGGTCGAGCAGGACGGCGGCCTGGCGGGCATATTTCCGGTCGCCGGTGATGATGTAAGCCTGGCCGAGAGCCAGAACCGCCGGCCGCAGGTGGTTTTGCCACAGCCAATGGACATAGTAGCCTACAAACCAGTATCTATACTGATCGCCGGGCATGCTCCAGCCCCAGCCGTAGTCCACATAGGGGTCGCTCGTGGTCTGATTGGGCAAAGTGATCTGAGTGGGGTCGAAATCGTTGGTGGGATAGATTTCCCCGCCTACCGGACAGGTGATCTTGTAGGGCAGATCGGGATTGACGATGAAAGGATAACGGCCCATTCTCAGGATCTCCGTGGAATGCTGCGGATCCTGCTTGAAATTGACGTCGTAAGCCCGCGGTATCCAGGCCGGTGGCACCATCTGTCGCAACTCTTCCGGGGTATATTTCATCCAGTTATTGGCCGTGGCGAGCACACTGCTGACGTTTATCCCTTCCCATTGGCGGGTGCGGCGGATTTCCGCCACTTCCGCTGCCGTCAACAGATTGGTATGAGTTTTGGCCTGAGCGGCGACGGCCGGAAGCAACACCGCGGCGCAGATGACCAAGAGCAGCAACAACCACTGGCTGGCCTCTATAAAGAGAGCGGTGCGGAATGAAGACATGAGAGCGACCTCCATTTCTATGGACAGTTAATTTCGCCCCTTCCCATCGTACTCCTGGTGATGCTGCCCACATTATTCGCAATTGGGCGCGGCCTTGTCTATCTGCAAAAGAACCTCTTTTACTTGTGATAAATCAAACGGTTTGACCAGGCAGGCGTCAAAGCCGGCCGTGATCATCCGTTTGTAGTCCTCCGAGTGGGCGTATCCGGTGATGGCGATGAGGTTAACCTGCCTGAGAGCTTCGTCGGTGCGCACGGCTTTGACAATATCGTAACCGTCCATGTTGGGCAGACGGATGTCGCAGAGTATCACCTCAGGACGGAAGAGGCGCGCCTTGGCCAACCCTTCACTTCCGCTTGTCGCCACTTCCACCTGATGGTTTTCATTGCCGAGCAGCTCGCCGAGGCTCATGGCCAGGTCGAAGTTGTCGTCTATGATCAATATTCTCCGGGGAGGCACAGTGAGGGCCTGAGCGGTGCTCAGCTGGGAGGCGGTGCAGGATATGAGCGGTAGACGGACAAAAAAGCGGGATCCTTTGCCGAGCCCGGCGCTTTCGGCCCACACCTGACCGCCGTGCAATTCCACAAGCCCCTTAACCAATGCCAGACCTAAGCCCAGGCCGTTTATGCCATCCTTGCCGGCGTTATCATGCACCTGGGTAAAGGGAAGAAAGATGGAGGTGAGCGACTCTTCGGCCAAGCCGATACCGGTGTCGGCGACTTCCAGGACGGCGGTGTTTTCCGCCGGCCGGCTTTCCAGCCTGATCAGTACCTCTCCGCCGCTGTGGGTGAATTTATAGGCATTGCGTAAAAGGTTGCCTATAATCTGGGCGAGGCGCGCCGCATCGCCGTGGACATAAAGCGGGGTCTGGTAGATGCCGACCTGCAGATTTATACCGCCCTGGTCGAACAGGAATTTATAATCCCCGGCTACCTGTCGCACGAGTGAGTTGAGTTCCACCTCTTCCAGTTCCAGGTGAATTTTGCCTTGTTCGATGCGGGAGATGTCCAGTAAATCCTCCACCAGCCGCTCCAGCTGGTTCAGCTGGCGTTTGATCACCTCTTTGGCCCATCCGACTTTGGCGGGCAGGGTGGCGTTAAACTGCTCCAGGATGCTGTTGGCGTTGCTGATGGCGGCAATATGATTGCGCAATTCATGGGAGAGGGTAGCTAGGAATGTATTCTTGCGGCTGTCCAACAACTTCAATTGGTTGGTGCGCTCGCTGACCATGGCTTCCAATACTTTCTGCTCCAGTTCCGCCTGGCCCGCCAGGCACCCGGCATCGTCCTTATCTATGCCCATCTCAAGGATAAACTGCGAGCCGTCGGTGTTGATGAGAGGGAAAACGTAACTATAATAATGGCGCTGGTCCGGCCCTGTCCATTCCCACTCATGCGCCGCTTTGGTCTTTAGCACCAGGTAAGTCTGGCAGTTCTCGCAAGGCGTGTGGCGGTTAAAGAGATGCTCAAAACAGCGGCGACCTTGAGGGGCGCCGAAGCGCTCCACAAAAAAACGGTTGGCGAAAGGCACTTGATAATCGGAAGTCAGCAAAACAAGATAAGCCGGCAAGTTCTCCGTCAATTTTTTGAGGACCTGCCAGCTCAATTCCAGTGTACCCTGGAGTTTTTCCTCCGTGACCGCAGGATTGGCCAACAAGGTCCTGTGTACCTTGTTTTGTACCTTACTCATCATCAATTTGAGCACAATGCACACTCCCTCCCATTTTGGTTTTTTATTACTGTTTAGCCTATAGGTTAGCAATCCCTTTGAAATTATTTAGATACCTCTCCGGTGATATCCGACGCGTACCCGGTGGTGCCCGGGAGTATCAGCCGCAGTCGAACAACAGAACAGCCGAAAAAAGCTTGACAGGAAAGAAGACGGCCACTAAAATGAGAGCAACATATACTTTTGCCGGTGGAAGACTTGCCGGAGGGCAGGTCGCCGGCGCCCGGGTGTTGTGGTGACGCCTTGTGGGCAATAGGAGTCAGTAGAGCAGAGTCAGCTGTAGCTTAGGTGAGTGTTGAGGCATTCCGAATAAGCGATCAGGCGGGCCGAACTCTGCGGGAGATCGGCCTTTTTTTGCCCACCACCTTTCAGGATGAATTAGCTGCCTTCCAGGTTTTGGCCATCTCTCCGCTCTATGACCAATTGCTTCCCAGCCGAGGCCAAATTCGAGTCCGGCTTGGCCGGGTCGGCCGTCACCTTCCGCACCGGATATGACTGGTAAAGGATGATGTGCCATGACCTTATACCCGAAGCGGTCGGAATTTCTGGCCCTGGCCCGCACCTACAACCTGATCCCCGTCTACCGGGAGATACTGGCCGATATGGAGACACCGGTATCCGCTTTAAATAAACTTGGTGCCGACAAGTGCGCCTATCTCCTGGAAAGCGTGGAAGGGGGAGAAAAGCTGGGACGCTATTCCTTCCTCGGCGTCAGCGCCAGGAGGCATTTTTACAGCTTCGGTTCCCAGGTTACTGTGGAAGAGGCGGGAGAGAGCCGTACTTTCATTTCCGCCGACCCACTGGAGGCTTTGGCCGCCTTGCTCCACCGCTTCCGCCCGGCATCTTTCCCAGGCTTGCCCAGGTTTATTGGGGGAGCCGTCGGTTACATCGCCTACGACATGGTGAAATGTTTCGAAAGGCTGACCGGCCGCCCGAAAGCGGCTCAGCCGACCCTGCCCGACTGTTATTTTTATCTCACCGACTGCCTGCTTATTTTCGATCATACCACCCGGCGTCTGAAAATCCTGGTGAACGCCGAGGTGCCGGATCCGGCCTCTGCCGGGAGGGTCTATGAAGAAGCCGCAGCCACGATCGATGACTATATAAGGAAATTAAGTGCGGAACCCGGAGTTGGGCCGCTGTTGTCCATACCGATGAAAGACGCTCCCCGGGCAGCTTTACCGGCTCTCACCTCCACCTTTACCAAAGAAGATTTTATGGCCGCCACAGTCCGGGCCAAAGAGTATATCGCCGCCGGCGAGGCCTTTCAGATTGTGCTGTCGCAGCGCCTGGCCATGCCCGTGACGGCGCCACCCTTTCTGGTCTATCGTCTCCTGCGGGCTTTGAATCCTTCGCCTTACCTTTTTTACCTGCAGTTTCCCCGTTTTGCGCTGATCGGCTCCTCTCCTGAGGTGATGGTGCGGCTGGAGGACGGCGAGGCTGTTTTGCGGCCCATTGCCGGCACCCGGCCACGGGGCGAAAACCAGGCTAATGATATAGAGTTGGCTCAGGAATTGCTCCGGGACGAAAAAGAATTGGCCGAACACACCATGCTGGTGGACTTGGGACGTAATGATCTTGGCCGGGTGTGCTCATACGGCTCGGTGCAGGTGGATGAATATCTGGCCGTGGAGCGCTATTCGCACGTCATGCATCTCGTTTCGAACATCAAAGGTCGCCTGGCTCCGGGTTACGACGCTTTTGCGTTGCTCCGGGCCACGTTCCCGGCCGGTACCGTTTCCGGAGCGCCGAAAATCAAGGCCATGGAGATCATAGATGAACTGGAGCCGGTAAAGAGGGGCCCATATGCAGGCGCCGTCGGCTATTTCAGCTTTAACGGCAACATGGATACCTGCATCACCATCCGCACCATAGTGATGGCCGATGGCTATGCCTACCTGCAGGCCGGAGCGGGCATCGTGGCCGATTCCGATCCGGAAAAGGAATATGAAGAGACCAGGCACAAAGCGCAGGCTCTGATAAAAACCATAGAGCTGGCGGAGGGGGCGATCCGGCCATGATAGCCGTGATAGACAATTATGACAGCTTTACCTACAATCTGGTGCAATATCTGGGCGAGATGGGCGCGGCCGTCAAGGTGTTCCGCAATGACCGGATCACCCCCGGCGCACTCCTCGCAGACGGTACTTTACGGGGTGTGGTCATCTCACCTGGTCCGGGCCGGCCGGAGCAGGCCGGGGTGTGCCTGGAGGTGATCCGGAGTTTGGCCGGCCGCCTGCCCATTTTGGGCGTCTGCCTGGGGCACCAATGCATAGGCGCCGCCTACGGGGCCCGGATCGTCCGGGCAACTCGCTTGCTGCATGGGAAAACCTCACCGGTGTTTCATCACGGCGGCGGCCTGTATGCCGGGGTGGAGTCGCCTTTTCCGGCCGGCAGGTATCATTCGCTTCTGGTGGCGAGGGAAGATTTGCCTCCGTGTCTGGAGGTCACCGCCGAGACCGCCGAGGGGGAGATTATGGGATTGCGGCACACCAAGCATCTGGTGGAAGGGGTGCAGTTTCACCCGGAATCCGTATTGACCGGTGTGGGCCGGGTCATTCTGGCCAATTTCCTCAAATTGACAGGCGAAGGAGGACGGAAATGATGAGCGGAACAGTAAAGGAAGCACTTGCGACCGTGACGGCGAGAAAGGATCTGGCGGAAAAGGAAGCTGAGGCGGCGATGAATGAGGTGATGGAAGGGCGGGCCACTCCGGCGCAAATTGCCGCCTTTCTCACGGCGCTGAAAATGAAGGGGGAGACGGTGGACGAGATCACCGGTTTTGCCAGGGTGATGCGCGCCAAAGCCCATACCATCCGCCCGGGCAGAGGACCGCTCATAGATACCTGCGGCACAGGCGGTGACGGGGCCAATACTTTCAACATCTCCACGGCTGCGGCCTTTGTGGTGGCGGGAGCCGGTCTGCCGGTGGCCAAACATGGCAACCGGGCAGCCTCCAGTCGCTGCGGGAGTGCCGACCTCCTGGAAGCACTGGGTGTGAGGATCGATCTAACCCCTGCTGAGGTGGAAGGCTGCATTGAAAGCACGGGTCTGGGTTTTCTCTTTGCTCCCCAATTTCACCAGGCCATGAAACATGCCGCTGCTCCCCGCCGGGAACTGGGCATCCGTACGGTATTTAACGTGCTGGGTCCCCTCACCAACCCGGCCCATGCGCAGCTGCAGTTATTGGGGGTGTATCATGCCTCGCTTACCGGCTTGCTGGCGGAGGTGCTGGGCCGCCTGGGAGTGAGGGAGGCTTTTGTGGTGCATGGTCTGGATGGGGTGGATGAAATCTCCATCAGCGCTCCGACCAGGGTGGCCCATTTGCGTGAAGGCCGGGTGAGCGAATTTGTGATCACACCGGAGGATGCGGGGTTGATGCGCCTCCCCGACCGGCGGGCTATTGCCGGAGGAGATGCCGCCTATAACGCCCGTCTGGTGCTGGATGTCCTGAAAGGTGAAAAAGGTCCCTGCCGCACTGCCGTGACCTTGAACGCCGCCGCCGCCTTGCAGCTGGGGGGTCTGGCGGATGACCTGCGGCAAGGGGTGCGTTTGGCTGAAGAGGTAATTGATGCCGGAGAGGCCTACCAAGCCCTTTGCACCCTGCGGCAATATACCAATTCCTGCCGGAAAGCGGTGTAGATGGCGATGCTTAAACAGATAGTGGCTCACAAGAGAAAGGAAATCAGTTGGCGGCGCCGCCGGCTGCCGCAAAGCCGGCTGGAGGAGCTCTGCCGGGCTCATGGGCCGACCGTATCTTTATCTTTTACCGCCGCCCTGCGTCGCGGCAAAGCGGAGAACGGCATGGCGCTGATAGCCGAGATGAAGAAAAAATCCCCGTCCAAAGGCCTGCTGAGGGCAGATTTCTCCCCGACGGCCATTGCCCGGGACTACACCCGGGGAGGAGCACATGCTTTGTCGGTCCTCACCGACAGCTCTTTTTTTGGCGGTCGGCTGCACCATTTGGACATGGCCAGGCGGGTTACTGCCCTGCCATTGCTGCGCAAGGATTTTATCATTGATCCTTATCAAGTTTATGAAGCGCGGGCTCACGGTGCCGCTGCCGTGTTGCTGATCGCCGCTTTGCTCTCTCCGTCTTTACTGGCGGAGTTGGCCGCATTAACCGTGGCCCTGGGCATGGATCCTCTGGTGGAGGTGCACGACGAAGCTGATCTGGCCAAGGTGTTGTCGGCTCTCCCCGGCCTCACCATCATCGGCATCAACAACCGGGACCTGGGCACGTTTGAGACTTCCTTGTCTGCCACCAGGCAGTTATTGCCGCTTTTGCCCAGGGATGTTCTGGTGGTCAGTGAAAGCGGCATCAGTGGCCGCCATGATATCGAACAGCTCATGGAATGGGGTGTAGCGGCGGTATTGGTGGGCGAATGGCTGATGCGCCGGTCCGATCCGGTCTCAGGGGTGAAAGAGCTGCTCGGAAAAGAGGATCGAGATGTCGCTCTTCATTAAAATATGCGGATTCACCAATGCTGAAGAGGCCACAAAAGCAGCGGAGCTGGGAGTGGACGCCATCGGCTTGGTGCTGACCGAGAGCCGGAGGCAGGTCACCGTGGAAGAAGCGAGGCGCATCAGCCGGGCCGTGCCCGCAGGAGTTCTGAAAGTGGGCGTGTTTGCCGACGCTCCCCTGGAGGAATTGCTGGCGGCTGCCGGTCGGGCCGGCTTAGAGGTGGTGCAATTGCACGGCGCAGAAGAGCCGGCATATGTCGCCTCCTGCATAAAGACCGGCTTCCGGGTGATCAAGTCTTTGGTCACCAGAGATCGCTCCCTCATTCACGATATGGAGCGCTATTTGGATTGCGGCCCCGGTTTGCTGGCCTTTTTGGTCGACTCTTATATACCCGGAAGAAAAATACAGGGTGGGAGCGGCATCACCTGTCGCTGGGATCTGGCTATGGAGGCTGCCCGGAAATATCCGGTAATATTGGCAGGAGGGTTGCACCCCGGAAATATTGAAGAAGCGCTGAAGCGGGTAGAACCTTGGGGCGTTGATGTCTCAGGTGGGGTAGAAGCGGCTCCCGGCCGTAAGGATCCGGCCAAGATGGCGGCTTTCATCCAAGCGGCCCGGCGCAGATAGATATGATCCGGCATAGGTTTCAGGCTAAATAAAAATAAAAATAAAAAACACAAAACAAAAAGAGGTGCTTCTGGATGTTGCAGGAAGAAAAAGTCATCATCAATCATCATGGACCGTTTTTTGGTCCGTACGGCGGCCGGTATGTGCCGGAGATTTTGCTCCCGGCCTTGGATGAGCTGGAACAGGCGTATCTGGCGGCCAAAAATGATCCCGACTTCATTGCCGAATTCCGCTATTACCTTACGCAATATGCCGGGCGGCCGACCCCGTTATACCGGGCCGACCGTCTCACCCAGGCCCTGGGCGGACCGCTCATCTATCTAAAGAGGGAAGACTTAAACCATACGGGAGCGCACAAAATCAACAACACCATAGGGCAGATCCTGCTTGCCAAACGTATGGGCAAGACGAGGGTGATCGCCGAGACTGGCGCCGGCCAGCATGGAGTGGCCACTGCCACCGTATGTGCGCTTTTCGGCATGAAATGCGAGATATATATGGGGGAGGAAGACACGCGGCGGCAGGAGCTGAATGTTTTCCGTATGCGTCTATTAGGAGCCAAGGTTCATGCAGTGACCACCGGCACGAAAACCTTGAGCGATGCCGTGAGCGCCGCCATCCGCGACTGGGCGACCAACGTCCGGGATACTTTCTATATCATCGGCTCGGCGGTGGGCCCGCATCCCTATCCGGCTATGGTGAAGGATTTTCAGTCGGTCATCGGCCGGGAGACCAGAGAACAGATTTTGGCTCAGACCGGCTGCCTGCCGGACGCGGTGGTGGCTTGCGTGGGCGGCGGCAGCAATGCCATAGGCATCTTCTCAGCCTTCCTCGATGATCCGGGAGTGCGGCTCATCGGTGTGGAAGCTGCCGGATTGGGACTGGACACCGGCCAACATGCTGCCACCCTCACCCTGGGTAAGCCAGGCGTGTTGCATGGGTCCAAAAGCTATCTCCTGCAGGATGAAGATGGGCAGGTGCTTCCGGTCTACTCCATCTCTGCAGGTCTTGATTACCCCGGCGTGGGACCTGAACACAGTTTCCTGAAGGATGCCGGCCGGGCCGAATATTATCCCGTCACGGATCAGGAAGCTTTGGAAGCCTTCAGCCTGCTGGCCCGCACGGAGGGCATCATCCCGGCTCTGGAAAGCTCCCATGCTGTGGCCTTTGCCGTGAAACTGGCCAAAGAGTCGCCAGGGAAGTTGCGGCAAATCGTGATCAATATCTCCGGCCGGGGCGACAAAGACGTCCACCAGGTGGCCGAACATCTTAAGGAAGTGGAACATGAGCCGGCTGGCCGCTAGCTTTAACCAATGGCGCCGTGAAGGGCGCAAAGCCATGATACCTTATCTCACCGGCGGCGATCCCGATCTGGAGACTTCCTATAGCCTGGCTCGCGCCTGCGCCGGCGCCGGGGCCGAAGTGCTGGAGATCGGCATACCTTTTTCCGATCCCACAGCCGACGGCCCAGTCATCCAGGCCGCCGTAAAGCGGGCTCTGCGGGCCGGGGCCACCTGCCGCAAGGTGTTGCAGCTGGTTTCCCGCCTGAGGCAGGAGACGGATGTCCCCGTGGTGTTGCTGGTCTACTTCAACACCATGGTGAATTATGGGGAAGAAGAGTTTCTCGTCTCCTGCCGGGCAGCCGGCGTGGACGGCCTGGTGATTCCCGATCTGCCTCTCCGGGAAGCCGGGCCGCTTCTTGAGACCGGGCGCCGCCTGGGCATCGATTTTATCCAGATGTTGGCGCCCACCAGCCCGCTTTCCCGCATCAAGGAGGCGGCGGCCACAGCCTCAGGCTTCATTTACTGCGTCGGTCATGTAGGGGTGACCGGGGCCCGTCCGGCCATATCGGCCGAGTTGCCGGATTTCATCGCCAGGGTGCGGGCCGAGACGGATATAGCGCTGGCGGCTGGGTTCGGCATTTCCAGCCCCGAACAGGCTGCCTCCATCGCACCTCTGGTCGACGGGGTGATCGTGGGCAGCGCTTTCATCTCCTGTTTGATAGAACACATGAACCGCTATGGCATTGGTGCGGCGGCACCGGCAGCCGCCGATTTTATCCGGGCCTATCGTTCAGCTCTGGGCCGTTTTATGCTAAACTAGCTTTCAGAATGGCTATTATTGGAGTTATTGGAGCTGAACACAGTTTGAAAAACAGCAATTGGACGGCATCTCTCGTCGAAGCCTCCAGAAGAGCGGTAAAAGCAGCCTGGGAGCAGGTTTGGGAAATCCGCCGCCACAATCAGCGGCGGGTGCTGGAGGCCTTCAGGCAAGCCCGCATCAGTGAATTCGATCTCAATGGCACCACCGGCTACGGCTATCATGACCCTTCCCGCAAGGCGGTGGAAGAGATATATTGTACGGTGTTCGGCACAGAAGCGGCGATAGTCCGGCCACAGATCGTGTCCGGCACCCATGCTATCGCCGCCTCGCTGTTCGGCGTGTGCCGTCCGGGGAGTGAGATACTCTCGGCCACCGGCAGTCCATACGACACCCTCAAGCGCATCATCTCCGGCCCCGGGCCGTCGCTTGCCGATTGGGGGATCACATATCGAGAGGTGGATCTCTCGCCTGCCGGCCGCTGCGTCCCGGAGGCCATCCTGGCGGCGATCAACAAGAATACCAGCGTGGTGATGTTCCAGCGGTCGAAAGGCTATACCGTCCGGCCGGCCTTATCCGCCCGGCACATCGCCGAAACCGCCACCCTGGTGAAAAAAGCCGCTCCTCACGTGACTACCTTTGTCGACAACTGTTACGGAGAGTTCGTTGAAGAGTGGGAACCCACTCAGATCGGTGGCGTCGATCTCCTCGCCGGCTCCTTGATCAAAAATCCCGGCGGTACTCTCGCTATCGCCGGCGGTTATATCACCGGGCGCCGCCACCTGGTCTCTCTGGCTGCCGATGCGGCCATTGCTCCCGGACTGGGTCTGAAAGTGGGACCAATGCTCGGTTTGGGTCGGAATCTGTTGCAAGGATTCTATTTTGCTCCACTATTTGTGGCGGAAGCATTGTGCGGCGGTATCCTTGCCGCCCATCTCTTTGCCGAGCTGGGGTTTGCTGTGGAGCCGGCCTGGAACGGCGAGCGTGCCGACAGCGTGCAGGCTTTGCTTCTCGGCAGTCCGGAAGCGGTACTGGCCTTCTGCAAGGCGGTGCAGAATTCTTCTCCCATCGATTCCACGGCCACACCGGTGCCGGCCAACCTGCCGGGCTATCAGGATCCGGTGGTTATGGCGGCCGGCACTTTTGTGCAGGGCGCATCGAGCGAACTCTCGGCAGACGCCCCGATGCGTCCGCCATATGCCGTGTTCATGCAAGGGGGGAGTTCCCGGGAACAAATTGAGGTTGCTTTAGAAACAGCACTTGAATATTTGCAACAGGGCGGATACCTACAAATAAGCAGGTAGACGGCCTATATTAAAAATCGGTGTAGATAATCGGCTTTTAAGAAGGAAAGTCGCCTCAATCGTTGAAATTGAAATAGTGAGATTTGTACTTTTAT